>DASXYT010000222.1:0-42059 GCA_036502345.1 Pseudonocardiaceae bacterium
ATAACTCGGGAAAGGGGACCCGGTGTTGGCCGACGACGATTTTCTAGCCATTTTCCGTTCACATGTCGCAGAATTCGGCGACCAGCCCGCGCTGGTTCAGTTGGATTTTCCCGGCACCGATGCGAACGGTCTCGCGATGACCTACCGGGAACTGGACACCGCGGCCCGGCGGGTGGCGGCCTGGCTGGTCGCGAACTCCGTGCCCGGTGAGCGCGCTGTGCTGCTGTTCCCGTCGGGCTGCCAGTTCGTGGTCGGCTTCCTCGGCTGCCTGTACGCCAGGACGGTCGCCGTGCCGGCGCCGATGTTGGACACCGGTGGCCGGGGCACGATCCGGCTGGCCGGCATCCTGGCCGACGCCGACGCCCACGTGGTGCTCACCGACGCCGAGCACCACGACGCGGTGAGCGCCTGGCTGACCGGCGAGGACACGGCCAGTGCCGTGGCCTGCGGCGCGACGGACCTGCTGGCCGCCGGCACGGCCGAGATCGACCTGCCGGTGCTCGGCGAGCAGGACGACATCGCCTTCCTGCAGTACACGTCCGGCTCGACCAGCGAGCCGAAGGGCGTCATGGTGACGCACGCCAACATCGCGCACAACCAGGCCGAGATCCACCGCGCGCTGGGCACCGACCGGTCGTCCCACAGCCTCGGCTGGCTGCCGCACTACCACGACATGGGCCTGATCGGGCAGTTCCTCGGCCCGCTGTACCTGGGCTCCACCTGCTATTTCATGTCGCCGATGACGTTCCTCAAGCGCCCGCACCTGTGGCTCAAGGCCATCAGCGATCTGCGCATCCCGTTCAGCGTGGCGCCGAACTTCGCCTTCGAACTGGTCACCAGGCGGGTCACCGACGAGCAACTGGCCGGCCTGGACCTGTCCTGCCTGCGCTCGGTACTGAACGGCTCGGAACCGGTGCACGCGGACACGTTGGACGCGTTCGTGACGCGCTTCGCGTCGGCCGGCCTGGCCCCGCACACACCGTTCCCCTGCTACGGCATGGCAGAGGTGACGTTGTTCGCCACCGGCAGCCGAGGCGGCACGGTGGTCAGCCGTCGGGTGGACGTGGCGGCGTTGGAGCGCAACGAACTGCGCCCGGCCACCGAGGACGCCACCGGCACCACGCTGGTCAGCAGCGGCACCGCGGGCGAGATCGACGTGCGGATCGTCGACCCGGACACCGGCATGGCCCTGCCCGACGAGCGGATCGGCGAGATCTGGTTGCGTGGCAGGAGCGTCGCGGCGGGCTACTGGCGGCAACCAGAACTGACCAGCAGGACGTTCCGCGCCAGCACCGCCGACGGCGAAGCAGGCTTCCTGCGGACCGGCGATCTCGGCGTGCTCAGTGACGGCGAGTTGTACGTGACGGGCCGGCTCAAGGACGTGCTCGTGGTCAACGGCCGCAACCTGTACCCGCACGACATCGAACGAGCGGTGCGCCGGGAACATCCGGCGCTGGCCGCCGGTGCCGGTGCCGTGTTCGCGCTCGGCGAGCGGGACGACCGCCTTGTCCTGGTGCACGAGGTGAAGAAGTCGCTGGCCGACCGCACCGAGGACGAGTTGGTCGGCCTGCTGCGGGCGGCCGTGCGGGCCGAGTTCGACGTACACCTGACCCAGGTCGTGTTCGTGCCGCCGGGCGGGATAGCGAAGACCACCAGCGGCAAGGTCCGGCGCGCCGCGGTCCGGCAGGCCTTCCTGGCCGACCGGCTGACCAGGGTGCCGCTGACACCGGCGGGTGCGGTCCGATGAGGCGAGCGCCGATCGAGGCAGCGGCGTGGCTGGACTCCCTGTTGGGGAATCCAGGCGACCCAGCCAATCCGTTCAGCTACGCGCGGTGCGCCGAACTGGACGACGTGGACGCGTTCCCGACGGAGATCTGCGCGCGGCTGGACGAACTGGGCGTCGCCCGGCACTACGTGCCGGCTCGGCACGGCGGCGGCCTCACCGACTACGAGACCGCCATGCAGGTGATGCGGATGGTGGCCCGCAGGGACATCACGGTCGCCGTCGCGCACGGCAAGACGTATCTGGGCGGGGTCAGCGTCTGGGTCGGCGGCGACGCCGAGCAGGCAGCGGGGTTGGCCGAGCTGATCGGCAGCGGCGTGCCGGTGTCCTGGGGCCTGACCGAGCGCGACCACGGCAGCGACCTGCTGCACGGCGACCTGGTCGGCACCGCGACGCCGGACGGCTATCGGCTGACCGGCGAGAAGTGGCTGATCAACAACGCCACCCGGGGTGGCGCGATCTGTGTGCTGGCCAGGACGTCGCCGGCAGGCGGCCCGCGTGGCTTCAGCCTGTTCCTGGTGGACAAGACCCGGCTGGCAGCGGGGACGTACCGGCACCTGCCCAAGGTGCTCACACACGGCATCCGGGGCGCGGACATCAGCGGGATCGAGTTCGCTGACGCCCCGATCGGCACGAGCGCCCTGGTCGGCGCGCCGGGCACCGGTGCCGAGACAGTCCTTAAGGGACTTCAGCTGACCAGGACGCTCTGTGCGGCACTGTCCCTCGGTGGCGCCGACCACGCCCTGGCCACAGCCACCCGGTTCGCCTCCGAGCGCCGCCTGTACGGCAGGCGCCTGGTGGACCTGCCGGCGGCCCGGCACACGCTGGCCACCGCCTACACCGACCACCTGATGGCCGAAGCGCTCGCGGTCGTCGGCACACGGGCCATCCACGGTCTGACCGACGAGATGTCGGTGCTGTCAGCCGCGGTGAAGTACCTGGTGCCCACGCGGGTCGAGGGCCTGATGGTGATGCTGCGCAAGCTGATGGGCGCTCGGTCGCTGCTGCGCGACGAGTACGAGCCGGGCGGTCTGGCCAAGGTCGAGCGTGACCACCGCATCGTGTCGCTGTTCGACGGCAACACCCTGGTCAACCTGCACGCCCTGGTCAACCTGTTCCCCACGCTGGTCCGCGCACACCAGCGCGGCACATCGCCGGCCGCGGGACTCGCTGCGGTGACCACGTTGACCGAACCGCTGCCGGACTGGCTGCCCGAGCGGCAGTCCCTGGTGTCCCGGCGCGGCTCCAGCCTGCTGCTCGGCCTGCCGGCAGTGGCGGCGGAGATCACCGCGCTGGCCGCCGACGAACCCGAACTCGCACCGCTGGCCGCGTTGACCGGCCGGTTCCTGACCGCCGTCGGCGACCTGCACCAGCGGCTCGCCGCCGTCCGGAGCACGCCGATGGACGTGCCGAAGAGCACGTTCGTCCTCGCGGGTCACCTGGCCTGCTGCCTGGCAGGCGCGGCAACGCTGCACCTGTGGCTGCGCAACCGGGCGGCGTTCGCCGCCGACTCCGCGGACGGCGTGCCGGAGACGGCCGCGTTGTGGCGCAACGGGATCTGGCCGCAGGCGGTGCTGAGCAGGGTGCTCGGTGCGATGCACGACCGCACCTGCCGGCAGACCGCCTGCTATCCGGCGATGTTCGACGCGCTCGCCAGCCAGGTGAGCGCGGACTGCCTGCCGTCGTTGTTCGACTGCCGGCTGGCCGAAGGAAGGCGACAACCGTCATGGTCCATGCCGTGCTGACCGCCGATCTGGAGTCCGTGTTCGGCGACCCGTTCGACCACGCCAACCCGGTCGGGCACGACGCGGTGCTGGCCGCCGACGAGCGGTCCGAGCCACTGGTGGCCGGTGAACAGGCGCTGGACGCCTGGCAGGCCAACGCCGAGTTCGTGCCGGCCGAACTCGGTGGTCGACTGACCACGGTGGACGCCCTGGTGCGCAGGCTGCGGCCGGTGTTCCGCCGGGACGCCGCACTGGGCCTCGGCTACGGCGTGACGTCACTGATGGCGGCGCTGAACGTCTGGTCCGGTGGCACCGACGCACAGCGCAAACAGCTGGCCGACACGCTGCTGGACGGGCAGCGGGTGTGCGTGGCCTACCACGAACTGGCGCACGGCAACGACGTGACAGCCAACGAGATGCGCGCGGTCCGGCGGGGCATGTCCCTGGTGTTGGACGGCCGCAAGGAGGTCATCAACAACGCAGGCCGCGCCGACCACGCCGTCGTGTTCGCCCGCACCGACGAGCGGGCAGGCGGCCGCTCGCACTCGCTGCTGCTGGTGGATCTCAGCGAACTGCCCGCCGACCGGTGGCGGCGGCTGCCCAGGTACCGAACGATGGGCCTGCGCGGCTGCCACCTCGGTGGCCTGGAGTTCCACGGCTGCCCGGCGCCGGAGAGCGCCCTGGTCGGCGACGTCGGGGCCGGCGCCGACATCGCGTTGCGCTCGTTCCAGGTCAGCCGCTGCGTCACGGCCGGGCTCGGCGTCGGTGTGCTGGACGCCGCCCTGTTCACGGTGCTGCGGTTCGCCAGGGGCCGCAGGCTCTACGGCCGGACCGTGGCGCAGATCCCGCACGCCAGGTCGACGCTGGCCGGTGCGTTCACCGATCTGCTGATCGCCGACTCGCTCAGCACAGTCGCTGCCCGGTCGATCCACCTGCTGCCGGCCAACGGCGCCGTCTACGCGGCGGCCACGAAATACCTGGTCCCGCTGCTGCTGGAGCAGGCCATGGACGAGCTGGCGGTCATCCTCGGGGCCCGGTTCTACCTGCGCGAAGGCGACCAGGCGATCTTCGGCAAACACTTCAGGGACCTGCCGGCACTGAGCATCGGGCACGCAGGCGGAGTGTCCTGTCAGCTGACCATGCTGCCGCAACTGCCGCAGTTGGCGCGCTCGCTGGACCGGGCAGCGCAGGCGCCCACAGCGCTGTTCGACGACAGCGCCGAACTGCCGAAACTCGCGCTGGACGCGCTGCGGCTGCGCAGCGGGCCGACCGACCCGGTGCTGGCCGGCCTGCCCGACCTGCTGACCGCCCTACGACGAGCCGACCGAACCGAGGACACCGCCGCGCTGGCCGCCGAACTGCTGGCCGAACTGGCCGAGTTGCGGTACGACATCGCCGCGACCACGCCGCACGACCTCGGCGTGCTGGCACCACCGGCCGCGCTCGCGCTGACAGAGCGGTACGCGACCCTGCTCGCCGCGGCGGCCTGCCTCGGCACCTGGCGGCACCGGCGCCGCTCCGGGGACACGGCATGGATCCGGCTGGCGCTGCACCGGCTGCTGGCCAGATCCAGACCGGGTGTGCTGGTCCAGCCTGCCGAGCTGGACGAAGCCCTGTTCACCGAACTGACCGAACGTGCCGCACACGGTCAGGACTTCTGCCTGGACGCGGGCCGGGTGCACCGGCAACTCGTGGACTAGAGCCACCGCTCCCGTCCACATCGATGAGAAGGACATAACGATGCCAACACTGGACAGCACGACCGCCATCGCCGGGTGGCTCACCAGCCGGGTGGCGTCCTACCTGGACACCGCGCCGGACGAGGTCGACCCCGACCAGCCGCTGGCCGACTACGGGCTGGACTCGGTGTACGCGCTCAGCCTGTGCGGCGAGATCGAGGACGAGTTGAACCTCACGGTGGAGCCGACGCTGGCGTGGGACTATCCGACGGTCAACGCGATGGCCGGCTATCTGCACGGCGAACTGGCCGGCAGGGTGGCCAGCCAATGACGACCAGGTTGGCCGTGGTCGGCATCGACTGTCAGTTCCCTGGCGCGGTGAACAAGGACGCCTTCTGGGACCTGTTGGTGCGCGGTGAGCACGGGCTGTCGGCCGTGCCCCGCCAGCGTTGGGATGCCGACCGCTTCTACTCGGCCGGCAAGCAGGCCGGCACCACCAACACCAGGACCGCGGGCTTCATCAGCGACCCGGACGCCTTCGACCACGTGTTCTTCGGCATCTCGCCGAGGGAGGCCGCCGCCATGGACCCGCAGCAGCGGCTGCTGCTGCAGACGAGTTGGCGTGCGCTGGAGGACGCCGGGATGGCGCCGACCAGCGTGGCCGGCACGTCGACCGGTGTCTACGTGGGCATCATGTCCAGCGAGTGGGCCAATCTGCACATGACCGACTACGCAGGTGTGACAGCGCATCGCGGCTCGGGCAACGGGTACTGCATGACGGCCAACCGGATCTCCTACCACCTCGACCTGAAGGGGCCGAGCCTCGCGATCGACACCGCGTGCTCGTCCTCGCTGGTCGCCCTGCACAGCGCGTGTGCGGCGCTGCGGGCGGGCGACTGCGACCAGGCGCTGGTCGGCGGCGTGAACCTGTTGCTCACCCCCGCCTTGTCGATCTTCTACCACCAGGCCGGACTGTCCGCTCCGGACGGTCGGTGCAAGCCGTTCAGCGCGGGCGCCAACGGTATCGGCCGGGGCGAGGGTGTCGGGGTGGTCGTGCTGCGCAGGCTGGCCGACGCGCTCGCCGACCGGCAGCCGGTCTACGCCGTGATCGAGGCGAGCGCGGTCAACTCGGACGGCCGCAGCAACGGGCTCACCGCGCCGAGCCGCTGGTCGCAGCGGCAGGTGGTGGCGGACGCCTACCAGCGCGCCGGACTGGAACCGGACCAGGTGCGGTTCGTGGAGGGCCACGGCACCGGCACCACGCTCGGCGACATGATCGAGGTCCGTGCGCTGGGCGACGTGCACGGAGCGGACCGCACCCAGCCCTGCCTGCTCGGCTCGGTCAAGGGCAACATCGGCCACGCCGAAGGGGCCGCCGGCATCGCGGGGCTGATCAAGGCGTGCCTCGCGATGGACCGCAGGATCCTGCCGCCGACCATCTGCGCCGCCGGCGAGAACCCCGAACTGCGACTGGCCGAGCACGGCCTGCGGCTGGCGGCCCGGCCGAGCAGGCTGCCCAAGGGCACCGTCTTCGGTGGCGTGAGCAGTTTCGGGCTCGGCGGGACGAACGCGCACGTGGTGCTGTCCACCCCGCCGGTCCGGCGGGAGCCCGTGCCGCCGCAGCCCGGTGGCGTGCTGACCATCTCCGCCAACACGGTCACCGCCCTGCATCGCAACGTCGCGATGCTGGCGGCCACCGTCACCAGGGAGCCCGCCGAGCGACTGGCCCAGCTGTGCCACAGCACCAACGTGGTGAAGTCCACCCAGCGGTGCAGGCTGGCCGTTCCACTGTCCACACCGGACGCACTGCGGGACACGGTGCTCGCGTTGGCCGACGATCCCGGCATGGTGGCGGCGGCCAGCCGCAGGCCGGCCGGCAAGCCGAAGATCGCGTTCCTGTTCACCGGCCAGGGCTCGCAGTACGCGGGCATGGCGGCGGCCCTGTACGCCAACTGCCCCGCCTACCAGGAACGGTTCGACGAGGCGGACGCCGTGCTCACACCGCTGCTCGGCCGGTCGATCGGGGAACTCGTCGCAGGTACGGTGTCCATCGACGACACCGCGTTGACGCAGCCCGCGCTGTTCTGTGTGCAGTACGCGATGGCGGCGGCACTGGCCGACCTCGGCGTCGTGCCGGACACCGTGGTCGGCCACAGCATCGGCGAATACGCGGCGGCCTGCGCTGCCGGTCGCCTGACCTTGGCCGAGGCGGCCGCGATGGTGGTCGCGCGCGGCGCGCTGATGCAGGGCCTGCCGCCCGGTGGCTCGATGGTCGCGGTGCGCTGCTCGGTGGCGGCCGTCCAGCCGTTGGTCGACGACGAGCCGTCGGTCTCGGTGGCCGCCGTCAACGGCCCGGCGAGTGTGGTGCTGTCCGGGGCTGCTGACGCGGTGGCCAGGATAACGGCCGCGTTGGCCGAAACCGGTATCCAGGCCACGCCGTTGACCGTGTCGCACGCGTTCCACTCGCCGCTGATGGCGCCGATGCTGGAGCCCTTCGGCGCGGCAATCGGCACCGTGCCACAGCGCTCGTTGACCGCGACGTTCGTGTCCACTGTGCACGGTCGGGTGGTCGGGCCCGCCGAACTGGACACCGACTACTGGGTCCAGCAGGTCCGGGCTCCTGTCCGGTTCGCCGACGCACTCGGTGTGCTGGCCGAGCGCGCGCCGACCCATCTGGTGGAGATCGGTCCCCGGCCGGTGCTGCTGGCGTTGGCCAGGCGGGCCGGCTTCGGCAGCGGAGTGGCGACGCTGGCGTGCTGCCCGGGCAAGCGGGCCACCGGCGCCGAACTCAGTGAACTGCTCGCCGTGCTCTACCGGGACGGTCTCGCGGTGAACTGGACGGCGCTCTACCGGCCGGGCCAGCGGGTGCTGCGCAGGCTGCCGCCGTACGTGTTCTCCGACGACGCCCGGTTCTGGGCCAGTGCGGCGACGGTCGACACCGGACCGACAACGGCGATCCGGACGGCTGTTCGTGCCCCTGTACCGATCGAACCGCAACGGCCCACCGATGTCGGCTCACGGGTACTGGCCGCGATCGCCGAGGTCGGCGACTACTCCGTCGACGACCTGCACACCGGCACCAGGCTGCGGGACGACCTCGGCTACGACTCGATCATGGTCATGCAACTCGGCGACCGGCTCACCGATCTGCTGAGCGACGACGAACCCCTGTCCGTACAAGAACTCCTGCCCCAGATAGTCACCGTCGGCGACCTGATGTCGTTCGTCGCCGACCGGTGTCAGGACGGCGCCACCGCCGCACACCGATCCGCGAAAGGAGCGCCATGACATCCGAGCGGTACATCCTGGCCACCGGCACGGCACTACCCGGTGAGCCGATCGGCAACGACGTGTTGTCGAACAGGTTCGGCATCAACGAGACGTGGGTGGAGAACTTCATCGGCACCAGAACCCGGCACTTCGCCGTGGACCTGGGCACCGGGCAGGTCACCCACACGCTCACCGACCTGGGAGCGCAGGCGGCGGCAGCCGCGATGGCAGCGGCCGGGATCGAGCCGTGGGAGATCGACTTCGTGGTGCTCGGCACCGCCACGCCGGATGAGCTGATGCCGGCCACGGTGAACCGGATCGCCGACCGGCTGGGTATCGACCAGGTGCCCACCTACCAGCTCCAGTCCGGCTGTGCCGGGGCGATCCAGGCGCTGGATGTGGCCACCCGGCTGCTCGACGACGAGCACGAGACCGGCCTGGTGATCGGCGCCGACATCTGCGCGAAGCACCTCGTGGTGGACCGGGCGGCACCAGGTGTGGCACCGGCCCAACTCGTCAACTACGTGCTGTTCGGCGACGGAGCCGGCGCCGTCGTGCTGACCAACAAGCCCACGCCCGGCGCCATGCGCGTGCACAGGGTGCTCAACCGCTTCACCGGTCTCGGCCAGGAACCCGGCCAGGTGATCCGCTGGTTCGGGCTGGCCGACCGGCATTCCGACCTGCCGGCGTTCGAGGAGGACTACAAGGCGATCGAGCAGCGGGTACCCGGCCTGGCCAGGGAAACGCTGCTGGAGACGTTGGAGCAGACCGGCTGGCACCTGACCAGGCCGGACTTCCTGCTGCCACCGCAGCTGTCCGGCCGGATGACCCAGCACATCGTGAAGGGCCTCGGCATGGACGGCGCGACCGAGATCAGCTGTGTCGCGGACACCGGCAACAACGGCAACGCGCTGCCGTTCCTGCAACTGGACCTGCTGGCCCAGCGGATCAAGCCGGGCCAGCGAGCGGTAGCGGTGGCCATCGAGTCGAGCAAGTGGATCAAGGGTGGGTTCACCGTGGAGGCGATATGACAGCGCTGGAGATTCTGCGCAGACTGCTGCGCGACCAGGAACTGACCGCCCGCTACGACGAGGTGGCGGCTCTGCTGCGCGACGCCGACCAGGACACGCTGCGCCGCTGCGGCACCGTCCTGGCGCGGCTGGATGCCGACGAGATCAGCGAACACCATCCCGCGCTGCCGGTGCTGACCGTCGCGGTCACCGGCAGCACGACGCTGGGACCGCTGGCCGCGCCGCTGCACGCGGAACTGGCCAGGCACGGTTTCGTGCCCGGCGTGCGGTTCGGCGGCTACCGGCAGTACCAGATCGAACTGCGCGATCCGACCAATCCGGTGTTCGAGGCCGCCCCCGACCTGACGCTGTGCCTGCTGGACGCCGACGAGGTCTTCACAGGCCTTGCCACGCCGTGGACCGTCGCCGACGTCCAACGGTCGCTGGACGAGTTGGCCGTGAACCTGACCGGGCTGGCCGACGCCTATGCCCGCGACCACGCCGGTCTGCTGGTGTTCAACACCATTCCGCTGGTCCGGCGGTGGGCGGCACAGGTGGTCGACCACCGGTCCAAGGCACTGCTCGGCGCTACGTGGCGGGAGTTCAACGCGCGGCTGCTGCGGCTGGCCACGGAGCGGACCGGCGTCGTCGTGCTGGACAGCGAACCGCTGCTGGCCGAGACCGGGCCGCTGGCCGACGTGCGACTGGCCGGCTACACCGGTGTCCGGCTCGGCGAGCAGTACCTGGCCGGCTACGCCCGGGAGATCGGCCACCTGGCCAGGGCGATCCGTGGCCGGACCAGCAAGTGCCTCGTCCTGGACCTGGACGGCACGGTGTGGGGCGGCACGCTGGCCGAGGACGGGCAGGACGGCCTGCACGTGTCCGACGGGCCACACGGCGAGGCGCACCACGCGTTCCAACTCGCAGCCCGACAGTTGGGTTCGCAGGGTCCGCTGTTGGCCGTGTGCAGCAAGAACGACCAGGTTCCGGTGCACAGGGCGTTGACCGAACTGACCGAACTCGGCGTGACAGAGGCTGATCTGGTGGCCGTGATCGCCAACTGGCAGCCCAAGTCGGACAACCTCACGCAGTTGGCGAAGCAGCTCAACATCGGTGTGGACAGCCTCGTGTTCGTGGACGACTCGGCCAGCGAGCGCGGCATGGTGCGGGCGGCGTTGCCCGAGGTGCCGACGATCGCGGTGGACGCCGACGAGCCCGCCTGGCACGTGCACCGACTGTTGGCCGACGGCTGGTTCACCACCCTCGAGGTGACCGACGAGGACAGGGTGCGCGGCGAGCGCTATCGCACCGAGCGGCAGCGCCTGGAGTTCCGCGAACACACCGACTCGCTGTTCGACTACCTGGCCGGCCTGGGCACCACGGTGTCCCTGCACAGGGTCGCCGATGCTGACATCGGCAGGGTCGCCCAGCTCACCCAGCGCACCAACCAGTTCAACCTGACCACCGTTCGGCTGGACGCGGCGGCGGTGCGCAGGCTGGTGGACGGCGAGGACACCGACGTCCTCGTGGTCCGCTGCGCCGACCGGTTCGGCGGTCATGGCACGGTCGGCGCGATGTTCACCCGGTGGGTCGGCAGCACGCTGGTGGTGGACAACGTCGTGCTGTCCTGCCGGGTGCTGGCCAGGGGCGTCGAGTCGGCGTGCCTGCGCGAGGTGCTGGTCGCCGCCCGCCGTGCCGGGGCGGACGCCGTGGTCGGCGCGTTCCGGTCCACGGCCAAGAACCACATGGTGGCCGATTTCTACGCCGACCACGGTTTCACCGCCCGCGCACCGCAGGAGCCGGACGGAGCTGTCCACTTCGAACACACACTGGACATCGAACCGGAGCCGGTGCCGCACGTCGGTGTCGACGCCGACATCAGCTGGCAGGTACGAGAGGAAGTGGCGGTCCGATGAGCGTGGACGAATTCGTGCGGCTGGTCAGCGACGAGAGCGGTATGTCACTGGAGGCCGACGACCTGACCACCGACCTGGACGCACTGGCCGGCTGGGACTCGGTGTACCTGCTCAAGCTGCTGTCCGCGCTGGAGGCAGCCGGTGGCAACGGGTTGCCGGTGCTGAAGCTGCTGGAGTCGCGGACGCTGGGCGAGATCCACGAGTTGGTGGCGGGATGACCGTCATCGAGCCGTTCCCGGCGTCGCGCCGGCACACGCTGCACTTCCTGCGGTCGGTGCGCTCGGCCAGCCCGGTGTACCTGGACACCGAGGTGGACGCGAGCGCCCTTGTCGACCACCAGCGGGCGGCCACCCGCCGCTACTCCGTGGTCAGCTACGTGCTGCTGGCGGTCGGCAGGACGCTGGCCGCGTATCCGGCCGCCAATCTCGGCTACCGGGGCGGGCTGCGGCCCCGGCTGGCCAGGCACGCGTCGGTGGACGCCAAGCTGACGCTGGACAAGTCCGGGCCTGCCGACCGGTCCGTGCTGTCCGTCGTACTGCCCGGTGTCGACGAGTCCACCCTGGACGGTATTCAGGACACCGTCGACCGGCTGCGCACCTCGGCACCCGAGGACATCCCGGAACTGCGCGGCACCCTTGTCCTGCAACGGTTGCCGATGCCGCTGGGCAGGCTGGCGTTCGCGCTGGCCACCCGGCTGCGGCACCGGCATCGCAGGATGGGCACGGTCGCCGTCACGTCGTTGGGGCACCAACCGGTGATCCGGTTCTTCTCCTCCGGCGGCACGCCGATCACCGTCGGCATCGGCCGTATCCGGGACCTGCCCGTGGCCAGGGACGGCGCTGTCGTCGTCGTGCCGTCCCTGCCGCTCTCCATCACCTTCGACCACCGGGTACTGGACGGCGCACTGGCCGCCGACGTGCTCGCCGAGCTCAAGCGCACGCTGGAGGGGCCACATGTCCGATCTGGAGCAGCGCAGGACACCATCGCCCATCCGGAGTACGTCCACGGCTGACGCCGCCTACCTCGCTGAACTCCGCGACCTGGTACTGCTACACGCCCGTGCGCAGGGCATCAGCCCGGCCGAGTGCAGGCAGGTGCTCGCCGGGATCACCAGCGTGGACCAGGACGGGCCCGGGTCGTGGTCGGACACGTGGCTGACCGCGGCCGAGGAGCGGCAGGAGAGCCTGGCGGCGTGCCGGCGCAACATCCTGGCCCGGTTCCCGTACCCGGCGACGCCCGGCCAGCGGCTCGCGGTCAACCGGTGCGTGGACACGTTCGACGCCTGGCGGACGCGGCACGGTGGCATCGAGCGACTGGTGCTGCCGGTGCTCGGCGAACAGGTGCCGGTGTGGGCCAGTGCCGACGACCAGCGGGCCCGGCCGTTGTTGCTGGTCATGGGTGGCATCGTCAGCGTCAAGGAGCAGTGGGCGCAGTTCCTGCTGGCCGCCCGCAGGCTGGGCATGCACGTCGTGGTGGCCGAGATGCCGGGCGTCGGCGAGAACCCGCTCGGCTACGACCTGCACAGTTGGCGGATGCTGCCGGCGCTGCTGGACGCGGTTTCCGCGGGGCGCAAGGTGACCGAGTGCTACGGCGTGCTGCTCAGCTTCAGCGGCCATCTCGGGCTGCGCTGGGCCTCGCACGATCCTCGCTTGCGCGGCATGGTCACGGTCGGCGCTCCGGTCGCCGCGCTGTTCACCGACCGGACGTGGTGGCCTCACGTGCCGATGACGACCAAGCGCACGCTGGCGCACCTGACCGGCTGGCCGGTCGCGGAACTGCCCGACCGGTTGGCCGAGTTCGCCCTGTCCCCCGCCGAACTGGCGGAGATCGACATCCCGGTGCACTACGTGCTCAGCGGGCGGGACGAGATCGTACCGGCCTCGGAAAGCCGTCTGCTGGCCGACACGCTGCCTCAATTGTCCACTGTGGAGTTCGATGACGTGCACGGCTCACCGGCCCACCTGACCGACACCAAGCTGTGGATCATCCGTGCGCTCATGCAGATGCATGGCGCGCCGCGGCCCGTCACGGCGGCGTTGGGCGGTCTGCTCAGGCTCCGCCGTGCTATCCGGAGGTGATCATGGAGAACACACTGGTCGGCTACCGGTCGACCACCATCGAAGCCGATACCGAACCACCACTGCTGGTGTGCTTCCACCATGCCGGTGGCGGTGCGTCGGCGTTCCGCACCTGGCGTTCGGCACTCGACGACAGCAGCAGGTTGCGCGCGGTGCAACTGCCCGGCCGCGAGGATCGGTACCACCATCCGCGGCACGTCGAACTGGCACCGCTGGTGGCCGATCTGGCAGCGGAACTGCACGACGTGCTCAGTGAGCCGCACGTGCTGTTCGGCCACAGCATGGGCGCGTTGATCGCGTACCACCTGGCGCGGCAGCGGGTCGCCGCAGGTCACCGGCCGCCCGTGCGGCTGATCGTGGCAGCGAGTGCGGCACCACAACTGGACCGGCGGCTGTTCGGCACCGACGACATGACCGACATGGAGCTGGGCACCGCGTTGCACCAGGTCGGTGGCCTGCCGAGGGAACTGCTGCGCAGGCCGGACTGGCTCGGCCCGCTGCTGGCCGTGGTGCGGGACGACATCCGGGTGTGCAACAGCCACCGATACCGGCCCGCGCCGCCGCTGCCGTGCCCGATCCACGTGTTCGGTGGGCGGCAGGATCCATTGGTGACCGAGGCGGATCTGCGTGGCTGGGCCGATCACACGAGCGGCGAGTTCAGCCTGACGATGCTGGACGCAGGGCATTTCCTGGTGCAGGAATCCGAAGCCGGCCTGCGGGAGGAGGTGTTCGCCCGGATCGGCCTACGGTGGTCGTGAAGCACTATTCACCTGTTCTTTGTTGTTCCGTCCCGATCGTCCCCTAGCGTCGGCCACCGACGGCTGACACAGGAGGTACGAGATGTCCTCGGAGCTGAGCAGGCGGAATGTGTTGCGGGCCAGCGGAATTCTCGCTGCCGGCGCGGCGATGAGCGTGTTGCCGGGGGTGGCGTTCGGCGCTTCGGCTGCCGGCACGCAGACCAAGACGGTGACCGGCACGTTCCCGCCAGGCATCCAGGACTGGTTCTACCTGCCGGTCCAGGTGCCGGCCGGGGTCAGCCAGATCGACGTCAGCTACTCCTACGACAAGCCTGTGGTGCCGGCCGGTGTGCGAGGCAATGCCTGTGACATCGGCATGTTCGGGCCGGAGGGCCATGAGCTGGGTAATCAGCGCGGTTTCCGTGGCTGGTCCGGCGGATTCCGGACGTCGTTCTCGATCAGCGCGTCGGAAGCCACACCCGGCTACCTCCCCGGCCCGCTCACGCCCGGTACCTGGCACGTGATTCTCGGCCCGTACACCGTGGCGCCGCAGGGGTTGAACTACCAGGTCCAGATCACGCTGACGTTCGGTCCGGCCGGTGCGCCGTTCCGGCCCAACCCGGCGCCTCTCGCAGCGCCTGTTCGGCAACGTGGCCGATCCTGGTACCGGGGCGCACGCCGGTCGAGTTGGTCGCGGACGCACGCGCGGCGGGCTTGGACTTCATGGTGTCGACCGATCACAACACCTCAAGCTCGACGCTCCAGTGGGGCGATGAGGCCACGGATGATCTGCTGATCCTGAACGGCGAGGAGGTCACGACCCGGTCCGGGCACTGGCCTGCGATCGGGCTGCCGGCCGGGCAGTGGATCGACTGGCGCTACCGGGCATCGGACCCTGCTGACTTCCGTCGGTTCGTGGACCAGGTGCACCGGTTGGGTGGCCTGGTGACGGCGGCGCACCCGTTCGCCAACTGCTTCGGCTGCACGTATGAGTTCGCGTACGAGATCGCGGACCTGGTCGAGGTGTGGAACGGGCCGTGGACCACCGATGACCAGCAGACGCTGGACCACTGGGACGGCCTGCTGCGAAGTGGGCGGTGGATTCCCGCGATCGGCGACTCCGATGCGCACAACCCGGACCAGATCGTCGCCCTGCCGCACACGGTGGTGTTCGCCGACAGCCTGCGCCGACAGGAGTTGTTGACCGGGCTGCACGCCGGCCGATCGTGGCTGGCCGAGTCGGCAGCGGTCGACCTGTCGTTCACGGCAGCGGCTGGGGTACATCGGGCTGACATCGGTGGCCGAGTAGCGGTAGACACAGGCACCCAGGTCACCGCGACGGCGGTCGTCGGCGGAGCGCCGGGGACTGCGGTGTCTATTTTGGACCAGCTGGGCGTCGAGCACACGGAGACGGTGCCGGCGAGTGGCAGCGCGACGGTGACGTGGACGACGTACCCGCGCTACAGCAGGTGGCTACGGGTCGAGGTGCGCAGGCCCAGCGGCGGGATCAACACGACGGTACCCAACGCCATGGTGGCCATGACGAACCCGATCTTCCTCGGCCCAGCCTGACGCGCTGATCTCCAGTGCCCGGCACACGCATCACCGCAACCCGGATGGCCAGACGTGTCAACCGCTGGAGCGGGCGACTCGCCCACCCAGGTCGGTGAGTCGACTGCCTGCGCGGACGAGTCGCCCGTCGGCGTAAGCGAGCCGACCACCAGCGCAGTCGAGTCAGTCCCCTGGTGGGGCAGGCCGACCACCAACGCAGTCGAGTCGACCACCCACGTCGGCATGTCGACTGCTGACGCGGGCGAGTCGCCATTCGGCTGCCGGCGCGGACGAGTCGACCACCAGCGCGGCCAACTCGACGGCCCGCCACGACGAATCGCTTCTGAGGCGGGCGAGTCGACTGCTCGTGCTGGCGAGTCGGACCCTGAGCCAGCCACCCAGCCGACAACCCGCCAACGCCCCGTCAACGCCCGCCGCGGACGCACCGACCTCGCAGCACCACCGCGACCGGCTCCGCCAACCCGCGCAGGTCCAACCTGGGGTCCTCGGCGTACACCACGGCGTCCGCCGGTGCGCCCGGTTCCAAGCCTGCCAACCCGAGATACGCCCGCGCCGACCAGGACGCCGCCGCCAACGCCTCGTGCGCCGGTACACCGGCCGCTGCCAACGCCACTACCTCGTCCACCACCCGCCCGTGCGGTCGCGAGTCCGTCCCCGCCAACACCCGCACGCCTGCCTCGACCGCGGCCGCCACCAACCCGGGGTGCGCGGCCATCCCGCCGAGGAACCACTCCTTGCGCGGGCCATCCGGCCGCTCCCGCACCATCTCCAACCCGCCCTGCAGCACCGCCAGCGTCGGCGTCAACGCGATACCCCGCTCGGCCATGTCGGCCAGCAACCCCGGATCGAGACACATGCCGTGCTCCAGTGAGTCGACACCGGCCGCCACCGCCGCCGCACCGCCCTCGGCGTGCTGGCTGTGCACCGCCACCCGGCCACCGACCGCATGCACCGCTTCGACAACGGCCGTCAGCACGTCGACCGGGACGGCTTCGTCGTCAACTCCCCAGTCCGCTATGACCTTCGCCCACCCGCTGCTGGCCGCCTGCGCCGCCGCGACCGCTGGCAGTTCGGCGTGGTCCACCTGCCGGCCCCAGCCGTCGAAGAACTGGCCGTGCTGGGCCAGCCACGGACCCGCGTGCCACGCCCGTGGCAGGTCCGGGTCCTCGCCGAACCACGCAGGCGGATCACCGGCCAGTCCCGGCGCCCTGACCAGCGTGACGCCGGCGTCGACGTGTTGCCGCAGGTCCGCGCGCAGCACGTCCTCGTCCAGCGCGTCGCCGGGTGCCTCGGCGCCTGGATGGGTGTGCGCGTCGACAAGACCGGGCAGCAGCCAACCCTCGGCCACCAGGTCGGCGCCGACCACCGGATCCGTCGTCCACCGGTCACCGTCGGCGTAGAGGTCGACGTACTCGCCGTGCGGCAACGCGTAGCCGCGGATTCGTAGCGCCACCCGGCCATGGTGCCAGGGATCGGACGTAACCGACAATGCTGGCCATGCCCTCCCTCACCGGACCCGTCGTGCTCGCAGGCCTGCTGCGCGGCATGGCTCAGCCGGACATCGTCGTGGACGAGTTGGTGCTGCGACCGTGGCGAGCGTCGGACGCTCCAGCCGTTGTCGAGGCGTACCGCGACCCTGGCATCCAGCGCTGGCACGTCCGGTCGATGACCGAGGCGGAGGCGTCGGCCTGGGTGCTGTCCTGGGCCGACAGATGGGCCGCCGAGACCGGCGCGAGTTGGGCCGTCGGGGCGGACGGCGTGCTGGTCGGGCGGATGGGCCTGAACGCGCTGGACCTGGCCGAAGGCCACGGCGACGCGGCCTACTGGGTCACGCCGGCGGCCAGGGGCCGGCACATCGCGCCACGAGCCCTGCTGGCGATGACCGAATGGCTGTTCACCGAGGTCGGGCTGCACAGGATCAGCCTGGAGCACTCGACCAGGAATCTGGCGTCCTGCCAGGTCGCGACCAGGGCGGGCTACCTGCTCGAAGGCACGAAACGCAGTGCCGGCCTGCACGCCGACGGCTGGCACGACATGCATCTGCACGCCCGATTTGCCGAGCAGCCAACCATGGTCCCGCACTAGTGTGGCAACCATGAGTGACGACCTCTTGGGCAGGCAGTGACCGACCTGTTGGCCCGGTTCGACGGTGAACGCCGGGCGCTGGGCGTGCCGTCGCAGGACGGCAGGGTGGTTCGGGAGATGGACGGCTCCGAGTGCCGGATCGTGTACACCGACTGCCCGCCCGCCGAACTCGACGCGCTGATCAGGGCAGAGCAAGAGAAAGCCGAGCAGGCCGGGTACGACCTGGAGTGGAAGACCTACGGCCACGACGTAGCCGAACTGCCCGACCGGCTGCTCGCTGCCGGCTTCGAGGCCGACGACGAGGAACGTGTCCTCGTGCTGCCGCTCACCGAAGAGCGGATCGCGGCCTTCGGCGAGTCGGCACATGACGTTCGCCGGGTTCACGATGCGGCAGGCCTTGCGGACTACGCGGAGATCTCCCGCGAGATCGGCCGCACGAATGTCGACGAGGAGACTGCGCGACTCGCCACAGCGCCGCGGGACGAACTGAGCATCTACATCGCTTACGTAGCCGGCGTTCCGGCCGCCTGCGGTCGGCTCTACCTGCGGCCCGGCAGCCCGTTCGCCGAACTCGCGGGCGGCAGGACGAAGACGACACACCGTCGGCTCGGCCTGTTCACCGCGCTGGTGGCCGCCCGGCTCCGCGAGGCCCACGATCGCGGCCGCACGCACGTCCTGGTCGACGCCCTGCCCACCTCCGAACCCATCCTGACCAAGCGGGGCTTCCAGGTCGTCACCACAACGACTCCGTACGTCTACGAACCGAGGAGGATCCAGTGCGCCACCCGACCGGACGCCTGACGCTCGCCGCCTGTGCCGTCGGAGCGATGATCGCCGTCGCAGGCTGCCAGACCCCCGTGTCCACGGGCTCGACGGACACCTCGACAGCACCTGCCGCCACGACAGCGCAGGCGGCCAAGGAATGGAAGATGCCCAACCTGGTCGGCACCAACCTGCAGGCGGCGCAGGACAAGATGCAGTCGGTGACCGGCGATCCGGTCTTCCTCACGTCGTCGCACGACGCCACCGGCCGGCAGCGCCAGCAGGTGTTCGACCGTGACTGGACGGTGTGTTCGCAGAACGTCGCGGCAGGCACACTGTTCACGATCAAGTCGAAGATCGACTTCGGTGCCGTGAAGCTGACGGAGAGCTGCCCGTAGGACTCCATGGTCCCGTCCTACGGCTTGACGGCATGGCAGACGAGTACCCTGGGACGATGGCTGAGCCGGCACTGAGCACACCACCCGCGCGGCGCCTGACCCCCCGGGGCGCCGCGACGAGGGACCGCATCGTCCAGGCCGCCGCCGAGTTGATGTTGGTCAAGGGCGTCAACGCCACCACGCTGGACGACGTCCGCGCGGCCAGCAGCACCAGCAAGTCGCAGTTCTATCACCACTTCGCCGACAAGGACGCCCTGGTCCACGAAGTCATCGCGGTGCGGGCCAAGGAGATCCTGGCCAGGGAACACCAACGGCTCGCCCGGCTGAACTCGTTCCGCGGCCTGCAACGGTGGCGGACCGCCCTGGTCCAGGCCAGCTCACTGCGCCACGGGGCCTACGGCTGCGCGCTGGGCTCGATGGCCAACGAACTCGCCGACCAGGACGAACAGGCCCGCTCCGCGCTCGCCGGGGCGTTCGCGGCCTGGGAGACACTGATCGCCGACGGGCTGCGCCGCATGCAGGCCAACGGGACGCTCAAGCCAGGCGCCGACGCGGACGATCTCGCCACCGGGCTGATGGCCGCGTTGCAGGGTGGCTACCTGCTGGCCGAGACGGCACACGACGTCCGTCCGATGGAGATCGCACTCGACATGGCTCTGGACCAGGTCAAGACCCTGCTGATCAGCTGACATCGGTGGAATAATGGACCATATGGTCCGGTTGTGCTGACTGACCGAGACAGGAGCACTTCAATGATCACCGAGACAACCCCTATCGACACCGGTATCGCCCGGCACATCGGGTCCTATTCCGACGCCGTGCGCGTGCCAGCGGGCTACGAGCAGATCTTCGTCTCCGGCACTCCTGGCCTCCGCGCCGACGGCACCCTGCCGGAGGACTTCCGAGAGGAGGCCACCCAGGCGTGGCGCAACGTCGAGGAGGCGCTCCACCGGGCAGGAGCCCAGCTCAGCGACATCGTCAGCGTGCGGCAGTGGCTGACCGACGCGGACGACCTCCCGACCTACGTCGCGGTGCGCAAGGAAGTGATCCGGCACAAGCCGGCCTTCATGCTCGGGATCATCCCCGGCCTGGTCTGGCCGCAGCTGCGTCTGGAGATCGAAGTGACAGCCGCACTGCCCGGCAAACGGATCGCTCCGACCGTCTGACCAGTAGAGTCACCTCAGTTCAAGGAGGTAGACCCTGATGGCGATCAGCACACAAACCATGACCGACGAACAACGCAAGTCCGTCGCACTGGAGTACCTCAGGGCCTTCGACAACGGCGGCACCACCACCAGTGGCGGCAGCATCCTGGACCTGTTCGACGACAACGCACAGGTCTACTTCCCCAAGTGGGGCATTGCCGAAGGCAGGGAACAGATCGGCCAGATGTTCGGCGAGGTCGGCTCGACCCTGAAGTCGATCAAGCACGACTACGCCAACTTCAACTGGATCTTCTCCGGCAGCGACACGATGGTCGCGGAGGGCACCAGTTACGGCGAACACCAGGACGGGCCATGGCGGGCAGGTGTCCCCGAGTGGGGCGCGGGCCGCTGGTGCGACGTGTTCGAGATCCGCGACTGGAAGATCCAGCGCCTGTTCATCTATCTCGATCCTGACTATGCCCGGCAGGACACGGCCCGCTACCCGTGGCTGGCCGACCGCACCTGACCAACTGACGCGACGCCACCCCGAGTGGGTGGCGCCGCGTCGGCAGTACCTGTGCCAGCACAATGCCGGCATGCGTCGTCAGCTCACGATAGTCAGGTCGTCGATGGCGATAACATGCCCGACGCCCTGCGCGTTTCCCTTCCCGTTGGCGGCGAGCTTCCCGGCCACGAAATGGCCCCCGCTCCACGAGATGGTGATTTCCTCTGCGAATGGGCAGGTGTTGTGGAAGTACACCGTTGTGGAGACGGTGCCGTCCGCCCAGGACCAGTTGAAACACCCCGATGTACCAGTGTGCTTCGCCAGCGGCACAACGACGTTGGCAGGCGATGCCGCCATGGCCGCTCCCGGAGCATCGCCACGCTTCGGATCTTCAGGACCCCATACGTCAGTCACCGTCGGGGAGCACCGCATCACGCAGCGCACCAGAACCGATTCAGCATGAGGTGACCCCTTACCGAGGATCGCCGGTGTCGAGGTCTCACTGTCAGTTGGCGAGATCGCCGACGACCGCCCGTTCCAACAGGCCGGTGGGCGGCATGCCGAGGCTGAGCAGTGCGTCGTGGAAGCGGCGGTGCGTGTAGCCGTCGGCCCAGACCTGGCGCGCCCGCTCACGTACCCGGCGGATCTCCAGCTTGCCCAGCGTGTACCGGCCGTAGGTCGGGTCGTAGGTGCCGCGCCGCGCCTCACCGATCGCCGCCGTGCCGCGCAGGAACGCCACTTCCTCGAACCGCGCCGTGGCGTCCGCGACGGTCATGCCGCCGGTGTGCAGGCCGATCGAGCACGCCAGTCGGGTGGCGCGCAGCAGCGCTTCGACGCACATGCCGATCACGTACAGCGGATCGCCCGCCCGGAAGAGTTCCTCGGCGTACAACTCCTCCGAGTAGTGCGCCCAGCCCTCGACGAACGCGGCGGACGACAATGACCTGCGCACGTCGGAACTCAGGCCACGCAGGGCGCGGCCGTGCGCGTAGTGCCCCGGCGTGACCTCGTGCACGGTGATCGCGGGCAGTGACGTGCGGCTGAACACCGCGAGCCATTCCTCGATCTCCTCGGCCGACCACGAGGGATCCGGCGGCACGATGTAGTACCAGCTCGCCGCGTCCGCTTCGAAGGGCGCTGACCAGGACATCATCGCCTGTGCGTACGAGCGTGACGCGGGCGCGGGGCCGACCCTGCAGATCCCGCCGGGATTGCCGATCAGGTCGCGTTCGATGGCGAACGCGGTCACCTCGTCGATCAGCGCCTCCGCCTCGGGGAAGATGTCGACCGTGGTGCTCGGGTGATCGCGCATCAGCACCGGCACCACGTCGGCCGGCCGCTCACCGGGTGCGTGCCGCTGGACGGCCTCGGCCATGATCGCGCGCAGTCGAGCCGTCTCGCGTTCCGCCGTCTCGGTCAGCGTTGCGACGTCGAACGTCATGCCCTCGCCTGCGCCGAGCAGCCGCAGGAACAGTTCCGGCCCGAGTTCGGCGGACGGCTCGCCGTCCCTGACCGCGGCCTCGACGTGTTCGGTGAACCGCCGCACGGCAGCCAGGGCGTTCGGGTCGTCGACGCCGGCGGTGAGGCCGCGGACCGAGGCCAGCGTCGCTGTCGCGACCGGTGCCGGGACGCGATCCAGTGCTGCGACAGCGTTGTCGACCGCGTCCGGCCAGGAGCGCAGGTGCCGTTCCCTGGCCGCCCGCCGTTCCTCGGTGGCCGCGTACTCACGGTCGTAGCAGGCGACATCCATCGCGCTGACGTGCACCAGCGGATCCCGGCGATGCATCTGCGCCTCGGCGAAACCGGCTCGCAGGCCGTCCTCGTGCACGCTCATCACGGCGGCGTCGAACGGGTCGGCCGGCAGCGGCCCGGTGCCGAGTCCGGCGAGCGCGGCGGTCACGCCGTCCGGTGAGAGGTCCTGCAGGACGCCGTCGTACTCGTGCAGTCCGACATACTCGCGCGCACTCGCGAGATCGAGTTCCATCGCGGCGCGTACGCGGGGGTCCGTGAGTCCGGTCATGCCCCGAAGTCTTGCAGATCACCGGCAACGGTCTACCGCTGCTGCCACCGGCTGATCCGGTTGATGATCACCGAGATGAGGACCGCCGACGCGGCCAGCAGCACCACGCTGACGATGGTCGTCACCGTGAGGTCGTGCAGTTGGGTGCTGACCTCGGTGGGTTTGCCGACGATGGCCCCGACCACTTCCGGCACGACGCCCGCGCCCAGCACCGTGAACCACCAGGCGATGACGATGCCGGCCTTCCTCGGTTCCCGAGGCAGGCTCGCGCGGTAGATGTCGGCGACGATCTGGCACGGGAACCAAAGGTTGACCAGCGGGCAGAACCAGCACCAGAACGTCCAGCCACGGCTGAGGTCCTGCGACGCCCGACCGCCGAGCATCTCGGCGTTGCCGCGGGCTCGCCAGGACCACAGCCAGAACAGGATGCCGGCGGCCAGCACCGCCAGCCCCACCACGCCGACACTGACGGCGAACGCGGCACCCACGGTGTCGAACTCGTTCTGGTCCACCGCCTGGTGGGCGATCGCCTGGCTGGCCAGTTGGGCGAACCTCGACGACGTGACCACCAACGGAACGAGGGCCACCGTGGTCAGCCAGATCAGGACCGTCGCGGCAATGCCGACACCACGCGTCCGCCGCAGTACCGGCGCCCCGAAATAGCCCTGTTCACTCGCCGCATGTCCCCCCAGGCATCCGGGGCGACGCTACGCGTCGGGCCAGCCGCCCGGAACGAAAGTCACTCGCCTGTCGTACCGAGCAGCCAGCCTTCCGGTGCCGCCAGCGCGTTCGCCTCCGTCGGCCCCCACGAGCCTGCCGGGTAGGGCAGCACGTCCGGCTTGTGCTCCAACAGCGGACCGGCCACGTCCCAGACGTGTTGCAGGCCATCCGGGCGGGTGAACAGCGACCGGTCGCCGAGCAGCACGTCGTGGATCAGCCTGGCGTAGGGCGGGACCGGGTGGCCGTTGCGCACCGTGGCAAGGTCGATGTCGGCGTCGCTGACCCCGAGTTCCATGGTGACGCCGGGTTCCTTCACGACCATCCGTACCCGGACCGTGCCCGACCCGGCGAGCGAGAACTGCAGCACGTTTCCGTTGTGCGGCAAGTCTTTCAGCGGGCCGACCGGGTCGCGGAACAGCAGGCTGACGATCTGCTGGCTCTCCGCGAGTTGCTTGCCGGTGCGCAGCAGGAACGGCACGCCACGCCAGCGGTCGGTGTCCACCCACAGCCGCGCGGCCACGAACGTCTCGGTCGCGGAGTCGTCGGAGATGCCTTCGGTGGCGTGGTATCCGTCGTACTGGCCGAACACGACCTCGCTGGGGTCGAGCGGGCGGAACGCGGAGATGACCGACTCGCGGGCCGCCTGCAGGTCGTCCGGGTGCAGGCTGGCAGGCGGTTCCATGGCGACCTCGGCGGCGACCTGGAACAGGTGGGTGACAACCATGTCCAGCAGCGCGCCGGTCGCGTCGTAGAAGCCGGCGCGGTCGGCGATGTCCAGCGTCTCCGGCACGTCGATCTGCACGGCCTTCACGTGCTCGCTGCTCCACGAGGCCTCGAACAGCTTGTTGGCGAACCGGAGCACGTGCAGGTCCTGCGTCGCTTCCTTACCGAGGAAGTGGTCGATCCGGTACACCTGCGACTCGTCCAGCACCCGGTGCACCGCGTCGTCCAACTCGCGGAAGCCGTCCAGTGACGTGCCGAACGGCTTCTCGTAGACGACCCGCGCGTTCGCCGCCAGGCCGTGTTCCCCCAGTGCGGCGGTCAGCGACTCGAACGCGGTCGGCGGAACGGCGAGGTAGTGCACGAACTGGGCGTCGTGCCCGATGCTCTGCTTGGCCTTCTCGATCACGTCCAGCATGCTGCCCGGGTCGTCGCTGGCGAAGCCGCCGCCTGCGAAGTACAGGTTCTCGGCGAACGCCTGCCAGCGCTCGGGGTCGGGATCCTCGCCGAACTCGCCGAGCACGCCGTGCACGTAGTCGCGGAAGTCGAGGTGTGAGACGTCACCGCGCCCGTTGCCGACCAGCCGCCACTCCTCGGGCAGCAGCCCGGCCAGTTCGAGTTGGTAGAAGGCCGGCAGCACCATCCGCTTGGCCAGGTCACCGGTGGCCCCGAACAGTACGAAGACTGTGGGGCCCGGCCGGGTGCCCGCGGTGTCGTGCGTGTCCATCGATTGTCTCCCCCAACTAGCCGGCCCGCGTCTCGCCGAGATCCTACTGACCGCCGCTGTGGCCCATCTGGCAGCGCATCAGTGTCTATACGAGACTCGTATCATATGTAAGTCATATTTACGGTGGTACGGTGGCGACATGGCAGCGAAAGCGGACAACTACCGTCGAATGGTCAACACGGTGAACAAGGTGATCGTGCGGTTGCAGCGGCTCGGCATCGCCTTCGGGCAGATGCAGCTGCTCACGGTCCCTGGCAGGCGCAGCGGTGAGCCGCGCACCTTCCCCCTCGCGGTACTGGACCTGACCGGTGGCCGGTACATCGTGCAGGCGTTTCCGAAGGCGGCGTGGGTGCTGAACGCGCGGGCAGCGGACACGGCGGCACTGCGCAGGGGGCGGCACGAGTCAACGGTCCGCCTGGTCGAGGTGCCGGTCGCCGAACGTGGCCCGCTGCTGCGCGAACTCGTGGCGAGCAGCCCGGCCAGCGTCGGGAAGCGCTACGTGACCACCGGGCTGGCCGAAGCGCCCACCCCGGACGGCGTGGCCGCGTCGGCGGACCGGATCGCCGTGTTCCGCATCGACCCGGTCTGAAAATCCGATGTGACGCGACCGGGTCCCCAGCGCGTCGTCACGGGTGAGGGCCCGCCGGTCCTCACCGTGAGCACGAACGAGAGTGGGGACCCATGGACGACGACGCACGGCCGAAGCAGCGTCGACAGTGGCTGACCGTCGGCGTGGCCGCGGTCGCGGTGGCCGGTGCGCTGGTGGGCGGCCTGGCGTTGACCAACCACGCGCCTGCGCAGGCCACCGCGAAACCGGTAAGCATCGCGGTCGCGGCACAGCAGGCCGCCAAGCCGAAGGCCAAGCAGGCGGCCGGCCCGACCCTGCCCGCCACCGCGGCGGCGATCGTCTACCGGCTGACCCAACTGTTGCCGGCCGGCACGACCAGCGGCTACGGCCGCGCATCGGACGGTTCCCTGTTCGGGCAGATCGACCTCGACCGGGGCCACGGCTCCGGCATGCTCAGGCTCAACATCAGCAACCGCATCGACTCGGCGAAGACCGCGCAGTCGGATCGGCCCACGGTCACCGTCACCCGGATCCCGGGCAACTGCATCCAGTCGCTGGTCGTGAACGTAGTGCGGAGCGACGGTGTCGACGTGCAGTTGAACGTGGCGACCTGCCTGGCCTGGAACGGGCACGCCAACCCGCCCGGACCGGCCCCACTGACCGAGCAGGAAGCCATCAAGATCGCAACCGACCCGAGCTGGGGCACCCGGATGGACGCCGGCCTGGTGACCGCCGCCGCGCAGCGCTTCCCGAACCTGCCCACCTTCTCCTGAGCATCGGAGGCACGCCGTGGAGGACAGTTTCCACGCGCGGCTGGCCCGCGAACTGGACGACCAGCCCGAACCGCCGCTGGGTGACCTGATCACCGGCGCCCTGCGGCAGGGCAAACGGCTGCGGCTGGTGCGGCGGGTGAAGATCGCGGCCAGCACGGTGGCCGTCGCGGGCCTGGTCACCGCCGGAGTGATCGTCGGTGGGCAGGCGCTGGCCGGCAGCACGGGACACGTGCTGCCGGCCGCGTCCGGCGGCACCAACCTGACCATCGCGCCGACGTCGGAACCGCCGATCGAGCAGCCGGCAGGGCCGAAGTCGCCCGCCACCCCGGCGGCCATCGTCTACCGGCTGACCCAGTTGCTGCCCGCCGGCACGACCAGCGGCTACGGCCGCGCGTCGGACGGGGAGTTGTTCGGGCAGATCTACCTCGACCGTGGCCACGGTCCCGGGATGGTCCGGCTCACCATCAGCGCCGATGGCCAGGACTACCAGGGCGGATGTGCGCCGACCCCGAAATGCACGACGCCGAGGAACGGGACCGTCACCGTCACGCGGATCCCGGACAACTGCATCCAGTCGCTGCTGGTCAGCGTGGCACACGCCAACGGTGTGGTCGTGGAGGTGCTGGTGAGCACCTGCCTGGCGTGGAACGGGAAGACCAACCCACCCGGTCCCGAGGCGCTGACCGAGCAGGAGGCGGAGCAGATCGCAGCCGATCCGAGTTGGGGCACCAGCATGTCGTCGTCGCTGGTGGCCACGGCCGCACGCGACTTCCCCCACCTGGCCACCTTCTCCTGATCACGACGTGACGACACGGGACGAGGAGTTCGTCGAGTTCGCGCGTACACACGCTGCGAGCCTGCGCAGGACCGCCTACCTGATGTGCAGGGACTGGCATCTGGCGCAGGACCTCGTGCAGACGACGCTGGCCAAGCTGTACCCGGCGTGGAGCCGGTTGGACTGGCTGGAGAACCCGACCGCGTACGCCAGGAAGGTGCTGCTGCGGACGTTCCTGGACCACAAACGGCGCAGAGGAGCGCACGAGGTGGTGGTGGAGGCCGTGCCCGACACCGCGCAGTACAGCCATCCAGAGTTGCGCCTGACGCTGCTGGCCGCGCTGGGCGAGCTGGCGCCGAGAGATCGGGCGATCGTCGTCCTGCGCTACTGGGAGGATCTGAGCATCGAGGCGGTCGCCGAACTCGTCGGCGTGAGCATCAGCGTGGTGAAGACGCAGAGCATGCGGTCGCTGAGCAAGCTCCGCGAACTGCTCGGCGAGGACCTGTTCACGTGACCAGCGCCGCCCGCTCCGCCTCGGTGAGCTCGATGTCCACCGCGGCGCACATCGCGGTCAGGTGCTCAGGTGACCGAGGCCCGATGAGCAGCGCCGAGACGGCCGGGTCGGTGAGCACCCAGGCCAGGGCGAGCGTGGCCAGCGGCAGGCCGTACCCGTCGGCGGCGGCGGTGAGCCGGGCCAGCGCGGGGAAGGCGTCGTCCATGCCGATGTTCGAGAACGCCGTCGGCCGCAGCGCGAGCCGGGACCCGGCCGGCGGCGGCTGGTCCGCCCGGTACTTCCCGGTGAGCAGGCCACCGGCCAGTGGGCTGTACGCGGTGAAGCCGAGTCCCGACCTGGCGCACACGCCGAACGTGGCCGAAGCCGTGCGGTCCAGCAGGTTGTAGCCGCACTGCAGGTTCGCAGGCCCGACAACGCCGAGCTGGGCCACCGCGGCGGTGGCCTGGTCCAGTTCCGAGCGGTCGTAGTTGCTCAGCCCGTAGTGCGCGATCCTGCCTTCGTCGACCAGTTCGGCGAAGGCCCCGACGGTCTCCGCGATCGGCGTCGAGTTGTCCGGCTCGTGGGAGAGGTACAACTCGACGCGGTCGGTGCGCAGCCTGCGCAGGCTCGCCTCGATCTGCTCACGGATGTGCCGCCGGGACAGGCCACGGTCGGCCTCGTCCGGCCCCATCGGGCTGGCCACCTTGGTGGTCAACAGAATCTCGTCGCGTACGCCCCGGCTGACCAGCCAGTCGCCGATCCACTCCTCGGAAACGCCGCCACCGTAGGAATTCGCGGTGTCGAACATGCGGATCCCAGCTGCCAGCGCGGCATCCATGACCGCGAACGCCGTGTCCTTGTCGTCACCGAGGCCGAACAACTCGGGCGAGGAACCGATGCCACCGAAGTTGCCGCACCCGAGGAACAGCACGGGCACCTCGAAACCGGACGCACCAAGCGTTGTGTACCGCACTACGGCAGCCTAGTGGTCGACTTCGGGGTTGACCTTCACCCTCGGGGAAGCCGCAGAGTGGTCGTGACCGGGCACTCACCCGGAACGAGGAGCCCTCCATGAGCATGGTCAGCATCGGCGAGTCCTCGCGGCTGTCCCGGATGTCGCCCAAGGCACTGCCGCTCTACGGCGTGATGACGACCCGCTGGTCGCTGTTGGTGTCGCGCCAGGCGTTCTCGACGTCGGCCAGCGGGATCGGGCGCACGTCGATCCGGAACGTGCCGTTGGTGATCTCGGCGGCCAGGGCGGGCAGTTCGGCCACGATGTCGCGGGTCGGCACGGAGCCCTGGCCACTGCCGACGATCTGCAGGCGCGCGGCACGCAGTGCGGCCGACGGGATGGCGGCGGTTGGCCCGGCGACGGAGCCGATCTGCAGCCACGTCAGGGGTCGGCCAGCGTCGGTGCGATTCGTCACGATGGCGGCCATCGCGTCGGCGGTGGGCTGCCCCCACACGTAGTCGATGACGACGTCGACATCGTGGGCCACCTTGCCCACCTCCGACAGCGGCACGGTCTGGTCGGCGCCCAGATCGGTCAGCGCGGCGAGGCGTTCCTGGTCGCGGCCCGCGCCGATGACGTGGCCGGCGCCCAGGCGCTTGGCGACCTGGACGGCCAGTCGGCCTGCGTTGCCGGTGGCGCCCAGCACCAGCACGCGCTGGCCGGGTGTGAAGGTGATCCGTCTGCGCAGCCCGACCCACGATGACATGGCCGGATTCATCGCGGCGGCCACCGGCACCGGGTCGCTGTCCGCCGGCAGGACGATGCTGCGCCGCAGGTCGGCGACCGTTTGTTCGGCCATCGCGCCCATCGTGGTATCGGGCAGGATGAAGTAGCGCAGGGTGCCGTCCGGGGCACGGCCGACGCCGTCGATGCCGGGGACGATGGGCAGTTCGTCGGTGCTGGTGTAGCGCGAACCGTCGGCCTGCGACCGCACCCGGGGGTGCAGACCGGCCGCGAGAACGTCGACCAGGACCTCGTCGGACGTGCTCGGGGTCGGAGTGTCGAACTCCTGACAGGTCGGTGGTGTGTCGAACGATGTGACTACCGCCGCGTACATGTCACGCTCCTCATTTGAGTGGTATTACCAATCAAGTTAGATGGTAATACAAACTAGCGCAAGGTAGGCTGGTGGCATGACCGATGTGCAGGACAGCCTGGTGCGCGCCTCGTTCACGGTGATGGCGCTGCTCAGCCAGGCAGCCGCCGCCCATGACCTGTCGCTGACACAGTTACGGGCGCTGGCGATCCTGCGCGACCGCGAGCCGAAGATGGCCGAACTGGCCGACCACCTCGGGTTGGACCGGTCGTCGGTGAGCGGCCTGATCGACCGTGCCGCCAGGCGCGGGCTGGTGCGCCGTGACTCCAGCAGCGACGACGGCAGAGCAGTGCGGGTCAGCCTCACCGAGGACGGACACAGGCTCGCGGCCGTCATGACCGACGAGATCGGCAGCCTCATCGCGCCGATGACCAGCCGGCTCAGCACCGCCGACCAGAACCGGCTCGGGACGCTGCTGACCCGGCTGCTGGACTGATCCCGGACTATCGTGGCGACGGCAGGCCAGTCGATCAGCAGGAGGACACATGCCCACCCGTACCGCTCGGACCGCCTGGAACGGCACCCTGGAGCAGGGTTCCGGTCAGGTGGAGTTGACCAGTTCCGGCCTGGCCACCTACGAGGTCTCCTTCCCCAAGCGGGCCGCTGACGAGGCAGGCGGTTTCACCAGCCCGGAGGAACTGATCGCCGCGGCACACTCCGCCTGCTACGCCATGCAGCTGTCCGCGTTGATCGGGCAGGGCGGCGGCACCCCGCAGTCGCTGGACGTGCGCGCCGACGTGACCCTCGGCCCGGACCCGGCGGGTGGCTTCCGGCTCACCGGAATCACGCTGACCGTGCGCGGCGAGGTGGACGGCCTGGACGCTGACGGCTTCGCCAAGGTCGCCCAGCAGGCCAAGGAGAGCTGCCCGGTGAGCAAGGCACTGACCGGCGTCGACATCAAGCTGGACGCGGCACTGGAAAGCTGAAAGTCCACTGTGGTCTCAACTGGCCCCTGACCGATCCTGGTCAGGGGCCAGCACTGTTCACGCCACCCGCTCGGCCAGGAAGTCCTCCCACGTGCGCAGGCCGACGGCGTGGTCCGGCGCAAGGTTGGCCCCGGCCAGGAACGCCCCCGCCGCCTTGCCGGGCGGGCGGAACGACACGATCGGGCGGCGGTGCCGGTGTGTCGCGGTGAGGTAGTCGGTGATCAGGTCGGTCATCGAGTACGTCGTCGGCCCACCCATGTCCGGCACCAGGCCGGCAGGCTCGCCAAGGGCCAGCGCGGTGAGCCGATCGGCCACGTCGGCGGCGTCGATCGGTTGACACCGCGCGCCCCGCAGTGCCGGTATCACCGGTAGTTTCGCCACCTGCTTCGCCATCGTCAGGACGAAATCGTGGAACTGGGTGGTGCGCAGCGTGGTGAACGGCACGCCGGACGCGGCCACGATCCGCTCGGCCGCCAGTTTGGCCGCGAAGTAGCCGTACATGGCCCGGTCGATTCTGCTGTCCACCGGGATGCGATCCGCGCCGACGACCGAGATGTACACCAGGTGCCGCACGCCCGCCGGTACCGCTGCCCGCACCAGGTTCCTCGCCTTCTCCTCGTCGCCCTTGGCGCTGCCGGCGCAGTGCACGATGGTCCGCACGCCTGCCACTGCGGCGTCGATTCCTTCGCCGGTGGCCAGATCCCCGGTGACGAACTCGACGCCATCGGTGTTCTCGTGTCGACCACGGGTGAGCACCCGCACGGGTTCGCCGGCGATTCGCAACCGGGGAACGACGAGTTGGCCGAGTGTGCCGGTGCCGCCGATGACCAGAATCGGTGTTGTCATAGCGCGCTGCTTTCCTTGACGGGACCGAGGTGTCGGCGCCGCGCGAACATCGGACCTGGGTGTCGGAACAAGAGTCGGGCGCCGTTGAGGACGGCGTTCTTGTAGGTGATCGCCGTGCGGCCGGTCAGGACCCGGTTCTTCGGCGTCTCGTCGGCGTTGAGGAACTGCACGAGGCCGTGCTGGCGGCCGAGGCTGATGCACTCGTGGAAGTAGCGGTACGCGAACGGCGCAGGCTCTCTGCCGGTCAGCCGGGCGGCGATGATGTCGGCCACCTTCGGCCCGGTGAAACCACCCGTGCGGCAGCCCATCGCCAACTGCTCGCCCCACGTGCCGGCGACCGCGGCAGCGTCGCCGATCACGTACACGTCCGCGTGGCTGACCGACCGCAGCGTCTCGTCGACCAGCGCTCGGCCGGTGGCGTCGACCGCCAGGCCTGCCGTGCGGGCCAGCGTGGGCACCGTGAATCCGGCCGCCCACACGCACATGTCGAACGGCAGGTGACGACCGTCGGCCAGCACCAGGCGGCCAGCCTCGGCGCGCTCGACGCGCGTGTTGTCGACGACGTCGACGCCCAACTCGGCGAACGTGCTGGCCAGATAGCGGCGGCCCTTGTCCGAGAGCCAGCCGCCCGGGCTGCCCGAGGTGACCAGCCGGGTGCGCAGGTTGGGGAACGAGGCGGCGATCTCGGCCACTGTCTCGATGCCGGTCAGGCCGCCACCGCACACCGTCACGGTGCCGCCGCCGGTCGCCAGGCTGGTCAGCCGGTCGCGCAGGGTGGTCGCCGCATCGGCGCCGACCAGGCTGGCGCAGTGCTGCGCGACACCGGGCACCGACGTCACGTCGATGTTGCTGCCCAGCGCGTAGACCAGCGTGTCGTAGCCGATGGTGGCGTCCGTGGTGTGCACGGTGCGCGTGGCCGGATCGATGCCGGTCACCGACGCGGTAACCAGCTCCACGCCGCGCAGAAAACGGGTCAACGGCACCTGCTCGATGGCCTGGCCGACGGCAAGTTGGTGCAGCCGGGGCCGTTCGACGAAGTCACGGAACGCGCTGATCAGCGTGACCGAGGCCTCGTCCGGTCGTAGTTGGCGTGCGAGGCGGTTGGCGGCCGGCAAGCCGGCGTAGCCCGCCCCGACGATCACTATCCTGTGGCTCATGTCCTCCAGACGAGACAGCCCTGCCGGCTGTGACAGCGACGGCGGTCACAGCCAGGAGGCGGCGGAGTTCGTCGCACTGCGGCCGCTGCTGTTCTCGCTCGCCTACCAGATGACCGGTGGCGTCGCCGACGCGGAGGACATCGTGTCCGAGGCCTATCTGCGGTTGCGGCGCGCCGAGGCGAACGGCACCACCATCGACTCGCTGAAGGCGTATCTGTCCTCAGTGGTCACCCGGCTGGCCATCGACCACCTGCGCTCGGCCAGGACGCGGCGCGAGGCCTACGTCGGCACGTGGCTGCCCGAGCCGCTGATCGAGAGCGCGACGACGCCGGAGTTCGAGCGGGTGGAACTCGCCGACACGCTGTCCATGGCGTTCCTGGTGCTGCTGGAAACCCTCACTCCGACCGAGCGGGCCGTGTTCCTGCTGCGCGAGGTGTTCGAGTTCGACTACCCGCAGATCGCCCGCATGATCGACAAGACCGAGCCGTACTGCCGGCAACTGCTCAGCAGGGCACGCCAGCACGTGAACGCCCGCAAACCCCGGTTCGACGCCAGCGACGACGACCGTGCCCAGTTGACCGCCAACTTCTTCAGCGCGCTGGAGGACGGCGACCTCGATCCGCTGATCTCGATGCTGGCCGCCGACGTCGTCGCCTACGGCGACGGTGGCGGCAACGGCCCGTCGCTGCCCCGGCCGATCGACGGCCTGGACAAGGTGCTGCGGCTGCTGGCGGCGGTCAGCCGTGCGGCGGCCGACTACCGACTGCACTTCGAACAGGTGCTGGTCAACGGGCAGCCCGGCGCGCTGTTCGTGGATGCCGACGGGCGGCTGCTCAACGTCATCGCGCTGGACATCGCCGACGGCGTCATCCAGGCCGTCCGCTCGATCGTCAACCCGGACAAGATCGCGCACATCGGCCCGCTGGTCACCGATGACCACCCGCTGCGCGGAGGTGGCCGCCGCCAGGCGAGAAGTTGACGCTGATCCGAGGACCGGCCTGCTTGGTCTGCTTGGGCACGCAGTGCCGCCAGTCGCGCTGGCTGCGACCGTGCATCACGACCAGGTCGCCCGCCGCAGGCTGCAGGACGGTGCTCCTACCGCCGTCGACCGGCCGGATCAGGAAGCGCCGGGTCGCGCCGAGGCTGAGCACCGGCACGACGCTCTCCTCCTGCACCTTGCCGATCAGGTCACCGTGCCAGCCGGTGGAGTCCTGGTCGTGCCGGTAGAGGTTGATCCACAGCGAGGTGTAGTCGACGCCGTAGTGCGAGGTCAGCGCCGCTGCCACGGTGTGCAGCATCAGGTGCGGCGCCTCGGCGATGGTCGGGTACTCAGCGGTCAGGCGTGGCTCCACCACCCGACGGGTGTACATCCACCGGTTCCGCTGCTCCCACGGAGCCGCTGCCAGTAGTTCCTCGAACAGCTGGTCACTGCCCTGCAGCCAGCCGGGCACGTGTTCCAGCCACGACGTGGCATCGAGGTCGATGCGCCGGGCGGTGGAGAACTCGACGTCCACGGTGGGTTCCAGCCCGTCGAACAGGGCCGGCTGACGCACCTGCTGCTCGCTCGTCATTGTGGACCTCCTAGTCCAGTTTAGCCTACGTCAGGCTCAACACCGACGGGTCCGGGTAGATTCCGCGCATGCCAACTTTGCGGGCGCTGGAGTGTCTGGTGGCGCTGGTCGACACCGGCTCGGTGAGCGCCGCCGCCCGTGCGCTGCACCTGTCGCAGCCCGCCCTGTCCCATCAGATCGCCGCGTTGGAGCGGGAGCTCGGAACGCCTGTCGTGCAACGGCTTTCCCGAGGCGTTCGGCCGACGGCGGCCGGCCAGGCCGCCGCGGCCGAGGCCCGTGTCGCGCTGCGCTCCGCCGAGCGGGTGGTCGAGATCGGACGGCGGGTCGGCCGGGGCGAGGCCGGCAGGCTGCGCATCGCGTGCGCGGAGACGATGATCACCTGGCTGCTGGTGCCGGTGCTGCGCCGGTGGCGGTCCCGGCATCCCGACGTGCTGCTCGACCTGTCCGAGTTCAACAGTGCCGACCGGATGGCGGAGTCCGTCGCCAACGGCTCCATCGACCTGGCCGTCGGCCCCCGGCCCACGGTGGAGCCCGAGCACACCACGGTGCTCGGTCAGGAGGACATCCTCGTCGTGGCGCCCACGACACACCGGTTCGCAGGGCAGCAGACGGTGTCGATGCGCGCCTTCCGTGGCGAGCCGTTCGTCCACTACCACCCGGACAACGGCATGGCCGTCGTGGTGGACCGGATGGCGGCCAGGTACGACGTGGTGCTGGAACCGGTGCTGCGCACGCTCGACCCGGCCACCGCGGCACAGCTGGCAGCGGCCGGCATGGGGGTCACGATCGTGCCGGCGTCGGCACTCTCCAGCCGACCGGCGGGCGCGGTGCGCCGGTTGCGACCGCACGAACAGCGGGACGTCCTGGCGACGATCGCCTCCCCGGACGACACCCTGGTCCAGCGGTTTCTCACCGATCTGGTCCACAGAGGAGTGCCCGCTCCGCCGAGCTGGACGTATTCGCAAAATCTTGCTTCGGGTTCCAAAAATTCGAATCCGTGAATGATGCGGAGTGGGCAACGGTGTGCCTACGCTGCGGACATGTCACTGCAGAACCGCACTGTCCTGGTGATCGGCCGGGGCAGCGGCATCGCCAACGCTGTCGTCAACGCCGTCCGGGCCCAGGGCGCGAAGGTGGTCGTCGCCGGGCGGAGCACCGAAGCCCTCACCGCTGCCTACAGTGGCCAGGACATCGCCGTCGAGTACGTCGACCTGACCGACGAGGCGAGCATCGTCGCGCTGGCCGAGCGACTCGGCCAGGTCGACCACGTCGTGAGCACGGGGTCGGCACGAGCCAAGGGACAACTGGCCGACCTCGACCCGACGCTGGTCAGCCTGTCGTTCACCACCAAGGTGGTCGGGCCGATCATGTTGGCCAAGCACTTCGGGCCACGCATGCCGAAGGACGGCTCGTTCGTCCTGCTGTCCGGCTCGACAGCGCTCAAGCCGACAGCGGGCATGCTCGCCGTCGGCGCCACGAACGCCGCCGTGAACGCCGTGGTCAGGTCGCTCGCGGTGGAACTGGCACCCATCAGGGTGAACGCCGTGTCGCCGGGCACGATCGACTCCGGCGCGTACGACGGCCTCGGTGAGCAGAAGAAGGCCGAACTGTTCGCGACACGTACCGAAACCAACCCGGCAGGCCGCATCGGCTACCCGGACGACATCGCGTCGGCCGTCGTGTTCGCGCTCTCGAACACCTTCCTGACGGGCAACTCGATCAGCATCGACGGCGGCGAACCGCTGGTCTGATCTGGACTGACTGGTCCAGATCAGCCGAGCAGGGCCGGCAGGGCCTCGTGCCCGTTGGACAGGAACGAGTGCATCGGGGTGAGTTCGCCGGCCGGCACGGCGAACGTGAGGTCCGGGAATCGCGCGAACAGGGCGGACAGCGCGATCTCGGCCTCCAGCCTGGCCAGCGGTGCCCCGAGGCAGTGGTGCACGCCGTGTCCGAACGCGTAGTGCTGCTTGTTCGCCCGCGTGATGTCGAAGTCGTCCGCTGTGTCGCCGTAGCGCGACCGGTCCCGGCCGGCGGCAGCGTAGGCCGCGAGGATGGCGTCCCCCTTCGGGATGCGCACGCCGTCGGCCAGGTCGATGTCCTCCACCGCGTAGCGCAGCGGCAGGTAGGCCACCGGTGCCTGCCAGCGCAGCGTCTCCTCGATGACATCGCCCCAGGTCCGCTCGCCGGAACGCACCAGCGCCAACTGGTCGGGATGGGTGAGCAACGCGGTGATCGCCTGGTCGAGCAGGTTGACCGTGGTTTCGTGGCCCGCGCTGAGCAGCAGGATCAGGGTGTCGATCAGTTCGGTCTCGCTCAGCGCCCCGCCGTCCTCGTCGTGCACGGTGATCAGGGCGCTGGTCAGGTCGTCGCCGGGCGTGGCCCGCTTCAGCGCGACAAGCCGGGTGAGGATGCCGTAGAGGGCGATCCCGTTGGCCTGCGCCTGCTCCGGGGTCGCGGTGGTGTCGAACACGGTGTCCACGACCTGCCGCATGGTGGCGCGTTCGTCGTCGGCCAGGCCGAACAGCTGGCAGATCACCCCGACCGGCAGCGGGTAGGCGTACATCGCCCGCAGGTCGACCGGGCTGCCCTGCTTGTCGATGGTGTCCAGCAGATCCTGCGCGATCGTCTCGATCGTCGGGCGCATGGCCGCGGTGCGGCGGGCGGTGAACGCGGCTGCCACCAGTGAGCGCAGGCGCCGGTGTTCGGTGCCGTAGGCGGTGAACATGTTCTGCACGGACACCCAGATGGCCAACGGCCAGTCCGCGGCGATCCGACCGTCGATCCACGCAGGCCAGTGCTGGCGCGGATCCTTCGACACCCGGGGATCGGTCAACAGGCTGCGTAACGTGTCCGCGCGGCCGATTGCCCAGCCGCGTACGCCACCCGGCATCTCGATCGGCGTCGCAGGCCCGTCAGCGCGCAGTCGCGCACCCTCCGCCTGAATGTCGCTGCCGTCGACATCGAGCACATACGGGCACTGTCCGGTCATGGCCGATTTCCCCCTCGTCGAACCTGAACGCTCCCCGATGTTGCACGGTCACGTCATGTGGGGGCAATCGGTTAAAATTCACCGTTGGAAGGCCGCCCGGCGGTGCACCTGGAACCCGGCGCGCATCAGGTTCGCGGCACTCACCGAATCGGGCACCGCGGTCCCGACAGCCAGCGTGCAGCCCGCCAGGTCGGCCAGGTGAAGCCGGTGCCGCAGCAGCGAAGTCTGGGCGCCACGGCCCCGATGCGCCCGCAGGGTCGAAGCGCTGCCCAGCACCGCGACTTCACCGTGGATCGTCATGGCCGCCGCGGCAATCGGCGTTTCCTCCTGCACGGCAAGGAATCGCCGCACCGTGGGCAGTTGATGTTCCGCTTCGATGTAATCGGCAACCGGCCCGCCCACCTCGAATCCGGCCAGCAGCACACGCACGAACTCAGGCCCGTCCGCATCGATCACCCGCGGGTTCTCTGGCGGGCTGTCGTCCAGCGTTCTGAGCGCCAGACCGCGATCCGCCGTCCGCCGTAGACCGGTTTCGAGCAGAGCCTCGGTCAGCCCGGCCTGCACGACGACCGTCGGCCGGATCCCCTGCCAGACCGGTGAGTCGAGGAGTTCGAGCACCGATGGCACATTCTCCGGCACGACCCCGGTCACCGTGGACAGGAAGCCCAACCCCGGATTCGCCACCAGCACGGCGAACAGACCTTCGTGCTCCCACGCCAGGAACCGACCCGATACACCGGCGGCCACGGCAGCGTCGCAGGCCGCCGAGGTTCGTCGGTACAGCGCCCGTTCCGCGCGACTCACGTCCGATATCACGTACCCCAGCATGCCTGGCCGAGGTACGGTCCGTGATCGTGAGTGAGCCGGATTTCCTGCGCCGCACGCGCACGTCCTACGACACGTTGGCCGATGCCTACGACGTGTGGATCCAGGGCGAGTTGGAGGCCAAGCCGCTGGAGCGGGCGCTGCTCGGCGGGTTCGCCGAACTCGTGCTGGCCGCGGGCGGCGGCCCCGTCGCCGACATCGGCTGCGGACAGGGCCGCGTGACAGCGCATCTGCGGACCCTGGGGTTGTCGGCGTTCGGGATCGACCTGTCGCCCAAGATGCTCGCCAACGCCCGCCGGACCCATCCGGACCTGCGCTTCGACGAGGGCTCGATGACGGCCGTCGACGCCAAGGATGGTGTGCTGGGCGGCATAGTGGCCTGGTACTCGATCATCCACGTCCCACGGGAGCGACTGCCCGCGGTGTTCGCCGAGTTCCACCGGGTGCTGGCGCCCGGCGGCTACCTCCAACTCGGGTTCCAGGCCGGTGACGACATCGCCCACCGCACCGAGTTTCAAGGCCACCAGATCGACCTCGCCTTCCAGCGACTGCAGCCGGACCAGGTCGCCGACCTGCTGAGCGAGGCCGGGTTCGTCGTGCGGTCCAGGACGCTGCGCGAGCCGGACGACGACGGTGCCTTCCCGGAACGCACACCGCAGGCCTTCGTGCTGGCCCGCAAACCGCCAGAGGCCGACTGAGCGCTGTGGCAGGGTTTGGGCATGGTCTCCTTGCCTGGTCAGCTGCTCAGCACACGCCGCTTCACCCTCGGCGTTCCCGACCGGTTCACCGTCGCGCTGGGTGGCGCGGCCGTGCTGTTCTGCCGCAGCAAGGCAGGCGACGACCCGGTGAGCTGTCTGTGGGCACTGGACGTGGACTCAGGGACCGAGCGGCTGCTCGCCACCGAGGTCACTTCCTACGCCACCGACGACGCCGGTGAACTGGTCGCCTACGCACTGGCCGACGAGCTGTGGACGCTGGACGTGGCCACCGGACGGACCACCCGGCTGCCGACCGCAGGCCCGGTGGCCGACCCGCGTCCCGACCCGACCGGTCGACGGATCGCCTACGTGTCCGACGGCGCCCTACGGATGGTCGACGAGACCGGGGACCACGTGCTCGCCGCGCCCGACGGGCCGAATGTCACGTTCGGCGTCGCGGAGCACACCGGCTACGTGTGTCCCGGCGGCATCCGTGGCTACTGGTGGTCGCCGGACGGCACCCGGTTGCTGGTCGCCCGCGTCGACTCCACCGAGGTTCCGCTGTGGCACATCGCCAACCCCGCCGAGCCGGCCACCCCGCCCCGCGCCGTGCGCTACGCGGCGGTCGGCAAGGCCAACGCCGATGTCTCGCTGTGGCTGATCGGGCTGGACGGTTCGCGGACCGAGGCGACCTGGGACCGGAAGGCGTTCGAGTACGTGCCCGGCGCGGGCTGGGACGCGCACGGCCCGTACGCCGCCGTGCAGACCCGCGACCAGCGCACCGTGCGGTTCCTCGGCATCGACCCCATTGACGGCGCGACCACGGTGCTCGCCGAGCAGCGCGACAAGTGCTGGGTGCAGTTGATCCCCGGCGTGCCTGCCCGCACCGCCTCCGGTGCCCTCGTGTCGCACGCCGATCTGGACGGCACCCGGCACCTGACCGTGGCCGGGGTCGCGGTCACGCCGCCGGGTCTCCAGTTGCGGGCCGTGCTCGGCGTGACCGGTGAGGACGTGCTGTTCACCGCGTCCGACGAGCCGATCGAGACTCACCTGTTCCACTACGGGCCGGACGGCCTGCGGCAGCTGAGCACCGAGCCGGGCATGCACACGGGTGTTCGCGACCACGGCACCCTGGTGCACGTCACCCTGGGCGTCGACCAGCGGGTCACGGTGTCCGGGGAGGGCAAACCGGCAGTGCCCGTCACATCGCTGGTGGCCAAGCCCGTGCTGGACCTGAACGTGACGCGGCTGGTGCTCGGGCCGCGTGAGCTGCGCGGCGCGCTGTACCTGCCGTCCTGGCACCGGCCGGGCAGCGGGCGGCTGCCGATCCTGCTCGACCCGTACGGCGGTGCCGGCCGGCAGCAGGTCACCGCCGAGCTGAACTGGCGATACCTGGTGTCGCAGTGGTTCGCCGAGCAGGGCTTCGCGGTGCTGGCGGTGGACGGCAGCGGCACACCGGGACGTGGGCCGGACTGGGAGCGCGAGGTGTACGGCGACCTGTTCGGGCCGGTGGTGGACGACCAGGTGGCCGGGGTCCGGGAGGCCGCGCGGCTGAATCCCGACCTCGATCCGGACCGGGTCGGCATCCGGGGCTGGTCGTTCGGCGGTGCGCTCGCCGCGAGCGCCGTGCTGCGCAGGCCGGACGTGTTCCACGTTGCCGTGGCCGGGGCGGGCGTCACCGACCAACTGCTCTACAACGCGTACTGGCGCGAGCGGTTCCTCGGTCATCCCGACAGGTTCCCTGAGCGGTACGAGGAGGCATCGCTGGTGCTGGCGGCGCCGACACTTTCCAGGCCGCTGCTGCTGGTGCACGGTCTCGCTGATGACAACGTCTATCCGGTGAACACTCTGCGGCTGTCCAGTGCGCTGCTGGCCGCCGGTCGGCACCACGAGTTGTTGCTGCTGCCCGGTGTCGACCACCAGACGATGGGCGTGCCGGTCACCGAGGGCCTACTGACTCATCAGGCCCGGTTCCTGCAACGGCATCTGGGTGTGGGCGGAACGGCCTAGGCTCAATGCCGGTCGGTTAGGCTGTCTTGGCTGGTCGTCGTCGGTACTCGGTCTTACTGGGCGGAGTGATGACGATCGTCGAGCACGGTGGTCGGCTGGCCTGGTGTCGCTGTCGGTGACGCGCCCTCTTGACGGGGAAGTTACTCATTTTCCTCTTGATGACACGTGGATAGCTGCGGTCCCTGCGTTCTGGATTGAGCTCACTGCACACCTCAGCAAGCAGAACAGAATAATGATCGTTATCATGGCAGAGGGGGGAAAGACTCCGGTCTCCACACGCGAGACCGGATGACACGCACCGTGTTCTTATGCGAGATCCGATCCGGGTCCAACTTTGCGTGATCGGCGGCGTCCACCTGGACGCACATCGTGGCGTAATGCACGGCCAGATGCGCCCAGAACTCCTGCCGTACGCCATCGGGCGACTTCGACCGGAAGATCTTCTCGTTGTTAAGTTGAACACTCTTGATCTGCTTGAGGAAACCCTCGATATCCCACCGCTCATGGTAAAGTGCTGCGAGTTCTTTCGCGGGAGCCCGTAGCGGGTCCATGATCGTAGTGACCAACCGGTACAGCTCATCCGAACCGGGGAGCTTACATTCGATGACACGCAGCCGAAAGGGCGCCAGACCTGACTTTTTCGGCGGGACGACCTCGGCGATGTAGGACCCGTCGGACAGGAGTTCGACGGGCCGGAGTACGAGGTTCGAGGGCACTCTCCAGAGCAGTTCAGCACCGGTGTCCACCGCTTTGAGCCATCTGTGAGATGAGTAGATATGGCGATCGGCCAGCACCAGCATGCCTGGCTGAAAGGAGGGAAACATCTCCTCGGTGAGCATCGTTTCCGCCGCGGCGTAGCCATCCATCCGGGCATCGAAGACCGCATGTGTCCCTAATTCGACCAAGCAGGCAGCCTGGATCTGGGGATAGGCCGTCTTGCCCTCACCACGACCTGATCCGGGACGACCGAATTCGCGATCGTTCTCGTCGGTGTCCGGCACAGTGAATGTGGTCCCATCGACCGCCGTCAACAACCAGTCTTGATACCACGCGCCCCGGGTATCTGGTCGCGCTTGTGGCCGCAGCACCGCGCGCACTGCTGTTTCCATCGGGCCGGAGCCTAAACGGCGACGCGCGTCCCCGATCGATCCCGTCGTGGGCACTTGATAGCCCCTGGCTCCTTGACCGAATACAGCCATGAGGATCTTCATCGTGGACCGATATGACTCCTGGGGAAACAGACACAACGCGAGGGTGAGATAGAAAACCAGTCGGGCAGGGAGCGCGCGTGTTCGCTGTTCCTGCCGCCAGTATTGGTCGATGACTCGATCGACCAACTCCACCGGAAACGTCCGGGTGAGCACACCGATCGCTGCCTGGTCGGCCAACCCGTGGCGGGTTCCCGCACCTGCCTCAAGATCCACAAACAGCAGGCTACAGGGCGCCCGTGAACTAACCGACCGGCATTG
>DASXYT010000223.1:0-1863 GCA_036502345.1 Pseudonocardiaceae bacterium
CCCAGCGTGGACAGCCACGCCACCGACCACAGGCGCAGGCCGAGCGACAGCGCGGAACCCAGGAAGCCGAACACGAACACGCCGATCGCGAACACCCTCGGCAGGATGTCCACCTTGTCCTGGCCGCCGCCCTGGTCGAAGAGCACCTGCCAGCCCGGCACGCCGGCCACCCACGGCAGCAGCGCGCAGACGGCCAGCACCAGCACACAGACCGCGATGACCATCGCCCGCGCGCCGGGGTCGATCCTGCGCAGCAGCCCATGCTCCATCTGGTCGATCTGCGCCCGCAGTTCGGCCAGTTCAGCCTGGTCGTCCCGCTCGTGGGGGGACTGCTCCGTCATGAGACCGCGCATCCTTCCGTGCTGCTCGCCGGAGTGGCAGGGGCGCCGAAGGACGGCAGCCCGAGGCTCACACCGGAGGTCTTCGGCCGCACACCGTCGGCCCAGTTGTCGCCCGCCCTGGTGCGCCGGTGGCTGTGCAGCGGACCGTCGGCGACCAAGTGGTGCGGCGCGCCGTAGGTGACCGTCGTCGTCACGACGTCACCCGGCCGGACGTCCGCGCCCTCCGGTGTGAAGTGCACCAGCCTGCCGTCCCGCGAGCGGCCGCTCATCCGGTGCGTGGCCGCGTCCTTGCGGCCCTCGCCCTCGGCCACCAGCAGTTCGACCTCGGTGCCGACGAGTTTCTTGTTCAGCTCCCAGGAGATCTCCTCCTGTGCGGCGACCAGTCGCTCGTAGCGCTCCTGCACAACGGCCTTGGGCACCTGGCCCGGCATGTCGGCGGCCGGCGTGCCGGGGCGCTTGGAGTACTGGAACGTGAACGCGCTGCTGAACCTGGCCTGGCGCACCACATCCAGGGTCGCCTGGAAGTCCTCTTCGGACTCACCGGGGAAGCCGACGATGATGTCGGTGGTGATGGCGGCGTCCGGCATGGCGGCGCGCACGTCGTCGATGATGCCGAGGTAGCGCTCCGACCGGTAGGACCGGCGCATCGCCTTCAGTACACTGTCCGAACCGGACTGCAGCGGCATGTGCAACGAGTGGGCCACGTTCGGCGTCTCGGCCATCGCCGCGATCACGTCGTTGGTGAAGTCCTTCGGGTGCGGTGACGTGAACCGGACCCGCTCCAGCCCGTCGATCTCGCCACACGCGCGCAGCAGCTTGCCGAACGCGGCCCGGTCGCCGAACTCGACGCCGTAGGAGTTCACGTTCTGGCCGAGCAGGGTGACTTCCAGCACGCCCTCGGCGACCAGAGCCTCCACCTCGGCGAGCACGTCACCGGGCCGGCGGTCGGCTTCCTTGCCGCGCAACGAGGGCACGATGCAGAACGTGCAGGTGTTGTTGCAGCCCACGGAGATCGACACCCAGCCCGAGTAGGCGGAGTCGCGGCGGGCCGGCAGCGTGGACGGGAAGACCTCCAGCGACTCCAGGATCTCCACCTCGGCCCGCGCGTTGTGCCTGGCGCGGGCCAGCAGGGTGGGCAGCGAGCCGATGTTGTGGGTGCCGAACACCACGTCCACCCAGGGCGCGCGCTTGACGATGTCGCCCCGGTCCTTCTGCGCGAGACAACCACCGACCGCGATCTGCATGTCCGGATTGGCCTGCTTGGCCGGATACAGGTGACCGAGGTTGCCGTACAGCTTGTTGTCCGCGTTCTCCCGGACAGCACAGGTGTTGAACACGACGACGTCCGGCGTGCCGTTCTCGGCCACCTGTGTGTACCCGGCACTCTCCAGCAGACCGGCCAGTCGCTCGGAGTCGTGCACGTTCATCTGGCACCCGTACGTGCGCACCTGGAAGGTCCGTGCTTCGCCCACGGCCTTGAGGGTAGTCCGGGTCGATCGGGCGAATCAGGCCAGGTGACGGT
>DASXYT010000224.1:0-7671 GCA_036502345.1 Pseudonocardiaceae bacterium
ACCGGGTCGCTCACGCGTGGCTGGATGCGTTGAGCAGCCGGGGCGCCCGCATACCGAGATCACACAGGATGTCCGCGCCGTCGGTGAAATCACGGGCGTCGGCGGAGTGGCCGACCCGCAGGTACACGACCACACCGGCACCCTCGTCGGTGATCCTGCGCAGCGCGTGCCGCAACTGGCGGCCGCAGTCGCAGGCCAGTGAACCGAACACGTCACCGAGCAGGCATTCCGAGTGCAGCCGGACCAGCAGATCAGGCTTACCGGCAACATCACCGTGCACCAGCGCGACGTGTTCGCGGCCGTCGGCGCGGTTGCGGTAGCCGACGATCCGGAACTGGCCCTCGGGCAGCGGCATGGTGGCGTCGGTGACCCGCTCGACCCCGCCTTCCTGCCGACGCCGGTACGCGATCACGTCGCTGATCGCGACCAGCGGCAGGCCGTGCTCGCCCGCCAGGTCGCCGAGCGCAGGCAGCCCGGCCATGTCCCCGGTCGGCCCGGCGATCTCGCAGATCACGGCGGCCGGCGGCAGCCCGGCCAGCCGGACCAGGTCCACCGATGCCTCCGTGTGGCCCGGCCTGCCGAGCACGCCCTGCTCGTGGCACGCCAGCGGGAACAGGTGGCCGGGCATTCGGAAGTCGGCAGGCGTGCTGGCCGGGTCGGCGAGCGCACGGATGGCCAGCGCACGATCGGCCGCCGAGATCCCGGTGCCGGCGGCGCGGTGGTCCACGCCGACGTGGAACGCGGTGCCGAACCGGTCACCGGTCCCGCTGACCATCGGCGGGATGCCGAGCCGGTCCAGTTGGCCACGCTCGACGGGCGCGCAGATCAGGCCACGGCCGTGGGTGGCCATGAAGTTCACCGTCTCCGGTGTGGCCAGCGAGGCGGCGGCGACCAGGTCACCCTCGTTCTCCCGGTCCGGGTCGTCCACCAGCACGATCATGCCGCCGCCGGCCAGCACGGCGACCGCGTCCCCGACGCTCGCCCACCGGCCCGTCGTTACCGGTGAGCCGGTGGTCAGCGTCATGCCGCCGTCCCCACGCCGACCCGGGCGAAGGTGGCCACCTGTTCGGCGAGCGTGGCCAGTTGGTCGCCAACCTTGGGGTCGACGACCTGGCCGTCACCGCCGAACGGCTTCGTCATCGAGTTGATCACCACGCCGAGCGGGGTCGGCCAGCCGCGCAGCGCGTGCACGGTGGACCGCAGCGAGGTCAGCGTGGTGACACCCGCCTGCCAGCCGGACGCGGTCACGATGCACCCGACGGCCTTGCCGTGCAAGTAGGGCGCCGGGTCGGTGGCCAGTTCCTGTAGGTGGTCCAACGCGTTCTTGAGCAGGCCGGACGTGCCGCCGTGGTAGCCGGGGGTGGCGATCACGATGCCGTCCGCGCGGCGCACGGCGGCCAGCAGCCGGTTCGCCGGCTCGCACAGCGGGCTGCCGTCCGGGTCGTACATCGGGAAGTCCAGGTCGCGAGCGGTGATCAACTCGGTGTCGATGCCGAGCGCGGCCACGTGACGCAGGGTCTCCCGCAGCGCCTGCTCCGACGACGAGCCGGCACGCGGGGTGCCGCCGATGCCCAGCACGGTGCTCATCGGACGGCCTCCACTTCACCGAGGCCGAGGCCCGCGCGCAGCGTGTCGTGCTCGTAGTCGGTGTGGAACAGGCCCCTGGCCTGGAGTTCCGGCACCAGCATGTCGACCACCTGGTGCACGCCGGAGGGCAGCATGTCGATCATCAGCGTGAACCCGTCGGCGGCGCCCGCGCTGGTCCACTCCTGCATCATGTCGGCGACCTGCTCCGGTGTGCCGACGAGTTGCTGGTGGCCACCGCCGTAGCTGGCGATCAGTTGGCGCACCGTCATGTTCTCCTTCACGGCGAGGCCGACGATGCTGCGGCGGAAGCCGATCGAGCCCTTGAACTCCTCGTCCGGGCCGAGCAGGTGAGCGGGGAACGGCTGGTCCAGCTCCTGCAGCGCGTCCACCGGCAGGCCGACCCTGCGGGCCAGCTTCTCCAGGTGCGGACCGGCGCCCAGCACGTCCTCCAGGCTCTGCTTGCGCTCCTTCGCCTCGGCCTCCGTGCCACCGAGGACGATCGAGACGCCGGGCAGGATCTTGATGCTGTCGGGCTCGCGGCCGTAGGCCTGCACGCGGGACCGCATGTCGCTACGGAACTCCTGGCCGCCCTCGATCAGGTGCTGCGCTGTGAACACGCAGTCGGCGTACTTGGCGGCCTGGTCCCGGCCCATCGGCGACGCGCCGGCCTGGAAGATCACCGGCCTGCCCTGCTTGCTGCTCGGGAAGGGCAGCGTCCCGTGCACCTCGAAGAGGTCACCCACGTGGTTGAACTCGTGCACCAGCTCTTCGCGGGCGAACAGCGCGTTCTTCTTGTCACCGACGAGCGCGCCAGGCTCCCAGCTGTCCCACAGGCCGAGCACGACGTCGATGAACTCCTCGGCGCGCGCGTAGCGGTTCTCGTGGTCGGGGTGCTCGGCGCCGCCGTACACCCGGGCGGTGCCCGGGTTCTGCGTCGCCACCGAGTTCCAGCCGACCCGGCCACCGGACAGGTTGTCCAGCGTGGCGAACCGCCTTGCCACGTCGTACGGGTGGTTGTAGGTGGTCGACGCGGTGCCGACCAGGCCGATCCGGTCGGTCACGGCCGCCATCAGGGCGAGGACGGTGGCGGTGTCCAGCGTGCCCGCGGGGCGCTCGGTGCCCATTTCCTGGTTGGTGAGCTGCTCGGCGAGAAACAGCGCGTGCAGCTTGCCGGCCTCGGCGGTCCTCGCGATCTCCTTGTACATCGCGCCGGAAACGTAGTCGGACGCCTCGCCGTCCCGAGCCATCCAGGCGCCGAGGTGCATGCCGAGCCCGTGCATGAGTGCGGCTGACAGAATCATCGAAACCCTCCAGGTCGGTGTGCGGCCAGCGTAGGAACGGATTTGACGGCACCACAAGCAATGACTCCTTGGGGCACGGAGTAGATCAGCTTATGGTTGCGACGAAGGCCGCTGAGCAGCGATGATGGCGCACGTGATCGACGTGCGGCGCTTGCGGATCTTCGTGGCGGTGGCTGAGGAGGGTTCCTTCACCGCGGCCGCCCAACGGCTGTATCTGACCCAGTCCGCGGTATCCCAGCAGATGTCCGTCTTCGAACGCGAGGTCGGCATAGCGCTGCTGCGCCGAATGCCGAGGGGCGTCACGCTGACCCCGGCCGGTGAGGCACTGGTGGTCAGAGCCGGCAAGCTGTTCGGCGAGATTTCCGCCATCGAACAGGAAATGCGGACGTTCGGCGAGAGCCAACAGGAAGTCCGCATCGGTGCATTCGCCACCGCCGCTCTGGAACTGTTGCCGCAGGCGCTGAAGTCGTTCAAGGCGCGGCGGCCCGATATTCGCGTGCTGCTGAAGTCGGTGCCCACCGAGGACGTGGCCACCCGACTGCGCGACGGCGACATCCAGGTGCTGCTCACGTGGGAGTACGACTTCGCACCGCAGCCGATGGACCGCACGCTGGCCCAATTGCGCCTGCCCGACGATCCGCTGCTGGTCGTACTGCCCGCCGACCACCCGCTGGCCGGCCGACCGGACCTCGCGCTCGCCGACCTCGCGAACGAGCGGTGGGTGGTGCGGTCGCACCGCCCGCCGTTCGAGCACGCCTACGAGACGATGTGCCGCATCGCCGGCTTCGAGCCGGACATCGCGTTCCGCACCGACGACTACCAGGCGCTGCAGGGCCTGGTCGCCGCAGGCATGGGAGTCAGCCTGGCGCCAGCGCTTTCCCTTACACCGCACCGGGACGACGTCGTCACGCTACCGCTGAGCGAGCCGACGTTCACCCGTCGGGTCACGGCGCTGACCCTGCCCGAGGTGAGCAGGACAGCGCCGGTCGCCGACTTCCTCGACGTGCTGCGCGAATCGGCGGAGATGGTCGGCTAGCTCAAGCTCACCGAGGCGTGCACTTCAGGGTCAGCGCGCCCGGCGGACTGCCGGAACCGATCAGGCCGAACGTGGTCGACCCTCCTGCCGGCAGGGCTCCGTTGTAGCCGGCGTCGGTCACCGTGACGGCGGCGCCGGTCTGCGTGTCGGTGGCACTCCAGATCTGGCCGATGGTCTGCGCACCCGGCCACGAGAAGCCCACCTGCCAACCAGTTGTCGGCGTCGTGCCGGCGTTGGCCACCGTGAAGCCGAGTTGGAAGCCGCCCGGCCACGAGTTGGTCACCGACCAACTGGCCTGGCAGCCCGAACCGGCAGGCGGCGCGGTGGTTGTGGTCGGCGGAACGGTCGTCGGTGGGACGGTGGTGGTCGGTGCGGCGGTGGTGGTTGGTGCGGCGGTGGTGGTTGGTGCGGCGGTGGTCGGCGGCGGGGCGACCGTGCTCGTGGTGGGCGGTGCCGTGCCGGTGCCCGTGGTGAGCACGACGACCGACTCGGCCGGAATGGTCACCGATGTGCCGGTGACGCTGCCCGACACCACGGACGGGTTGGCGTTGTCGTAGGTGAGCTCGGTCGCCGTACCGGCCACGCCGAGGCTGGCCGTGCTCAGCGGAACAGCGTTGGTCGGATCGGCGTTGACCACCATGACGGCGTAGGAACCGTTGGGCAGCACCGAGTCGTAGCTGTAGATGTTGGACAGGCCCAGGTTGAGCGTGCTCACCTTGGCGCCCTTGACGGCCAGTTTCGATGCCAGCTGGTAGCCGAAGTACGGCGGGTACGGCGTGTCCACTGCGGGCTGGCCGGTGGTGCCTGAGGAGAACATGCCGAAGTCGGCGTTGGCCGTGCCGTAGTTGTGCACGTCCCACCAGTCGACGCTCTGCGCTCCGAAGGACAGCCACTCCATCGTGTTCGCCGCCGCGAACAGTGCTCCGACGGGCTCCTCGTTCCACTCGTTCGCGGTCTGCGACATGTTGGTCTCGCCGACGACGAAGTAGTCGGTCGGGTCGTTCGTGGACAGTTCGCTGTGGACCTCAGCGGCCGCGGCCGGGATGTTGTCCACCAACTCCATGATCGACTGGACGCTCTCCGCCGGCGTGCCGTTGATCGGGTACCAGTGCACGTCGGCGCAGTCGATGTCGGCGGCGTCCGCCTTGAGGATCGTGTCGTCCCAGTTCTGCCAGCCGTCCACACCGGCGCCCGGCGCCAGGCCGCCGTCCATCGCGTAGTCGTAGCAGATCTGCGCCTTGGGATCGACAGCCTTCATACTCTGCATGTAGGGCAGGGCGTTCGTCGCGTAGGACGTCGCCGTGTGTGGGCCGACGTGGCTGTCGGACTCCCAGGAGCCGTACTCCTCGTTGCCGATCTCCCAGAGCGCCGCACCCTGGCCGGCTGCCTGCGACTGTTTGACCCAGTCGGCCGCGGTCTGCGGGGTGTCCGAGCCGTAGTCGATCGTGTTGAACTTCTGGCCGTTGGCAACCGCGTCCACCTGGCTGGAGAACTGGTTGTAGTTCACAGGTTGGACCGCACCTGCGACCGTGTTGGTCTCGAACTGGTACTGGTCGGCCCACGAGCCGCCCGGGTAGCGGACCAGGCCGACGTTGGCCGCCGACATCTGGCTCGCGATCGACGGGTCGACGAAGTTGGTGTCCCACGCCGCCGTGTTGATGCCCAGCGGATCCAGCGAGCCTGCCAGGGTGGCGCTGGAGTTGCCCTGGCTCGGGCCGGCGCAGTTGATCACCGGGACCGGGTTGGCCGTGCCGTTGTAGTCGGCGTTGAAGCCGAACGAGATGGTCTGCCCAGGGGCCAGGTTCGCGTTGAAGCTACCGCCCGGGGTGGCCGTGACGGCGGCGCCGGTCTGCGTCACGTTGGCACTGAACGGCGTGCCCGCGATGACGGTCTGGCCACCGGTGAACGTCCACGTCGCCGTCCAGTTGGTGATCGGGTAGGTGGCGTTGTTGGTCACGGTGATCGTGGCGCCGAAGTCCGGCGGACTGTTGGACGGCGTCTGCCACGCGACCGTGAACGTGGCGCTGCACGGTGACGCACCGGCCGTGGCGGCGGGCGCGCTGGTGGCGTCCACGGCCACGGCCGTGATCGTGGCGGCGGCGATCAGCAGGATCGCGGGGGCGACGGTGCGCATGCGTCGGGAGAGGACGGGCATGGTCGCTCCTTCGGGGCGGCGCTATACCGGTTAAGAAACCGGACGCTACGCACGCTCCACCCGAAGTCAAGAAACCACGGGAACGCCCGTCCCCCACCGGAGAACGGCCGTGAAAGTTAACTCACGGCGGGCCAGCGCGGCGACGTCGTCCTCGGTGGTGTCATGGCGGTCTCCAGCACCACCATGCGCGGCTCACCCGACGACAGTGCCACTCGCAGCGCCGCCGCCAACGGCTCACCGACGTCCGTCACGACATCACCCTTGATGCCGAACGACTCGGCAAGTCGGACGAAGTCCGGTCGCGCCAGGTCGACGCCCCTGATGTCGTCGCCGACGTGGTGCTGGTCGAACCGCAGCATGCCGTAACCGCCGTCGTCCACCACCAGGATCGTCACCGGCAGGCGGTGCTGCGCGATGGTGGCCAACTCCCCCACCGCGAACATGAACCCGCCGTCGCCACACACCACCAACGCCTGCTGGCCGACCGAGGCAGGCCCGATGGCGGCCGGCAGCGCATAGCCCAACGTGCCCCAGCCCATCGGGTACTGCAACTGGCGCGTCCTGCGCACGGTGCCGTAGGCAGCCAGCCAGTAGCCGGGGATGGCCATGTCCGCCAACAACACCGTGTCATCGTCGACCACTGTGGACAGTGTGTCGAGCAGTCGCATCGGCTCCGCCGACTCGTCCTCGACGCGCAGCCGCTGCCGTGCCGTGGCACCGACGGCGGCCGCGATCGGATCGGGAGCCTGCCCTGCCGGCAGCGCGTCCAACACGGTTCGCAGTGTCAGTCGCGCGTCACCGACGACGGCCAGGTCCGGCTGGTAGTTCTTGGCCACCTCGTTCGGGTCGCAGTTGATGTTGGCCAGCAGTGGCGGCAGTTTCATCGACCAGTTGCGGGTCATGGCACCGTCGAACCCGCTGCCGACGCCCAGCATCAGGTCCGCCGACGCGACCAGGTCGGCCACCTCGCGCTCGTGCGGCGGCACGCCGACCAGGCACGGATGGTCGGGCGGCAGCACACCCCGGCCCGCGAACGTCGGGATCACGGTCGCGCCGAGCCGCTCGGCCAGCAGCCGCACCTCGCCCTCCGCGCCGGAGGCCACGACACCGCCACCCGCCCAGATGACCACACGACGGGCCGAAGCCAGCATCTCGACGAGCCGGGCGACGTCGTCGGAATTCGGGCCGACCGGCTCGGTGACCGGCACCTCCACCGGCGCTGCCGGCTGTGCGAGCACATCCATCGGCACGTCGAGGTAGACGGGACCACGCGGGAACGCACCCGCGGCGGCGATGGCGAGACCGACGTCCCGGACCGCATCCGCCGCGGTGCGCGGCCGGAACACCGCCTTGGCCAGCGGCTCGAAGATCGCGGCCTGGTCTCGGGACTCGTGCAGCACCCCCCGCACGACACCGGGCCTGGCCAGCGCCGTGGAGATCTCACTCGCGATCAGCAGCACCGGCGACGCGGACGCGGCAGCCTCGCCGAACGCGCCGGCGGCGTTGGCAACGCCGGGTCCTGTGGTGGTCAGCGCGACACCGAGCCCGCCGGTGGCCCTGGCCAGGCCGTCCGCCGCGTAGACGGTGGTCTG
>DASXYT010000225.1:0-5584 GCA_036502345.1 Pseudonocardiaceae bacterium
GTCGTCAAGTGCAACGTGCCCAAGCGCGGCTGGATCAACGGGGTCGGCGGCTGCCCGAACGTCGGCGGTATCTGCATCGCGTGCACGATGCCCGGCTTCCCTGACAAGTTCATGCCGTTCATGGACGAACCGCCCGGCGCCAGGGTGTCCGCCGCGGCCAGCGGCATGTACGGCACGGCCATCCGCGCGCTGCGCAGGTTCACCATGAAGACGGTGGACGAGGAACCCAAGTGGCGCACCAAGGGTGACCAGTTGACCAGCGGCTACACCACCACCTGGTGACGGGAAGGCATACAGCGATGACGACCGCCAAGGACTCCGACATCAGGGAAATGGCCTGGGACCCGATCACCAGGATCGTGGGCAGCCTCGGGATCTACACGAAGATCGACTTCGCGCAGAAGCGAGTCGTGGAGTGCCACAGCACATCGTCGATCTTCCGTGGCTACAGCATCTTCATGAAGGGCAAGGACCCGCGCGACGCGCACTTCATCACCAGCCGCATCTGCGGGATCTGCGGCGACAACCACGCGACCTGCTCGGTCTACGCCCAGAACATGGCCTACGGGGTTCGCCCGCCGCACCTCGGCGAGTGGATCATCAACCTCGGTGAAGCCGCCGAGTACATGTTCGACCACAACATCTTCCAGGAGAACCTGGTCGGTGTGGACTACTGCGAGAAGATGGTCGCCGAGACCAATCCCGGCGTACTGGAACTGGCCAACCGCACCGAGTCGCCGCACGCCGAGCAGCACGGCTTCCGCACCATCGGCGACATCATGCGCTCGCTCAACCCGCTGGAGGGCGAGTTCTACCGGGAGGCACTGCAGGTCAGTCGCTACACCAGGGAGATGTTCTGTCTGATGGAGGGGCGCCACGTGCACCCGTCCACGTTGTACCCGGGCGGTGTCGGCACGGTCGCGACGGTGCAGTTGTTCACCGACTACCTGACCCGGCTGATGCGCTACATCGAATTCATGAAGCGCGTCGTGCCGATGCACGACGACCTGTTCGACTTCTTCTACGAGGCCCTGCCCGGCTACGAGCAGGTCGGCCAGCGGCGCATCCTGCTCGGCTGCTGGGGCAGCCTGAACAACCCGGAGTACTGCGACTTCACGTACGAGAACATGGAGAGCTGGGGCCGGAAGATGTTCGTCACGCCAGGCGTGGTGGTGGACGGAAAACTGGTCACCACCAGCCTGTTGGACATCAACCTGGGCATCCGCATCCTGCTCGGTCACTCGTTCTACGAGGACTGGGAGGACCAGGAGATGTTCGTCGAGCGCGACCCGCTGGGCAACCCGGTGGACCGCAGGCACCCGTGGAACCAGCACACGATTCCCCGGCCGGCGAAGAGGGACTTCGACAACAAGTATTCGTGGACCATGTCGCCACGCTGGTTCGACGGCAAGGACCACCTCGCGCTGGACACCGGCGGCGGTCCGATCGCCCGGCTGTGGACGACAGCGTTGGCCGGCATGGTGGACACCGACTACGTGAAGTCGACAGGGCACAGTGTGCAGATCAACCTGCCGCGCAGCGCCACCAAGCCTGCGGTCAGCTTCGAGTGGAAGATTCCACAGTGGAGCAACGCGCTGGAGCGCAACCGGGCGCGCACCTACTTCCAGGCCTACGCTGCCGCGATCGCCCTGCACTTCACCGAGAAGGCGCTGGCCGAGATCCGGTCCGGCCACACCAAGACGTGGGAGCCGTTCAAGGTCCAGGACGAGGGCGTCAGCTGCGGGTTCACCGAGGCGGTCCGCGGTGTGCTGTCCCACCACATGGTGATCAAGGGCGGCAAGATCGCGAACTACCACCCGTACCCGCCGACACCGTGGAACGGCAGTGTCCGGGACACCTACGGCACACCGGGACCGTACGAGGACGCCGTGCAGAACACGCCGATCTTCGAGGAGAACTCCCCGGACAACTTCAAGGGCATCGACATCATGCGCGCGGTCCGCAGCTTCGATCCGTGCCTGCCGTGCGGTGTGCACATGTCGTTGGGCACCGGCGGCAAGACGATCGAGAAGATCCACACACCGCACGCGTTCAACGCCGAGTACTGACCCAACCGGCCGCCAAGGAGTGACACGTGACGCGCAACGCACGCAACGTAGGCGACCGGATCGAGGAACTGCTCAGCGGCCTGGCCGCCGGGCGGGACCGGGAGAACGCCGAGGAACTGGTCCGACTGCTGGTCGAGATGTACGGTGAGGCACTGGGCAGGGTGGTCGCGCTGCTGCGTGAGCGCGACGTGGCGCTGGTGGACGAACTGGCCGACGACGAACTGGTCGAGGGCCTACTGCTGATCCACGACCTGCACCCGCTGGCTGTGGACGCGCGCATCCAGCGGGCCCTGGACCGGGTGCGGCCCTACCTCGGCTCGCACGCCGGGGGCGTGGAGTACCTCGGCGTGGACGCGCAGGGCATCGCCCAGTTGCGGTTGGAGGGCAACTGTCACGGCTGTCCGTCGTCCACGCTGACCGTGAAGATGGCCATCGAGGGCGCCCTGCAGGACGCGGCACCCGAGATCAACGGGGTCGAGGTGGCAGGCGTGACCGCGCCACCGGAGCCCGCCGCGCCGCTGCTCACCATCGGCACGGGGCCACCTCCTGGCTGGTACGCCGACGCCGAGCAGGACGGCGACGACCGAGGCTGGCATCCACTGCCCGATCTCGGCCCGCCGACGACGCGGTCGGTCCGGGTGGACATCGACGGCGTGCCGGTGCTGGTGTGCTCGCTGCGCGGCACCATGTACGCCTACCGGGACGCCTGCGCCGGCTGTGGCGCCACCCTCGGTGAGTCCACACTGGATGGTGAGGTGCTGGCCTGCGCCACGTGCGGTGCCCGGTTCAACATCCGGCTGGCCGGCCGGGCCGCCGACGACACAGACCGACACCTCGACCCGCTGCCGCTGGTGTCGGACAGTCAGGGTGTGCGGGTCGCCGTGCCGAGGGCGGTCCTCTCATGAGCGCTCGTGGCGGCCTGCGTCGGTTCGCCACGGCCGCGCCAGCGCCGCCTCCGCCTGCTCCTGTCCAGGAGGCCGCTGAGAAGTGCGAGATGTGCGGCAACCTGGCCGGCTACGAACACGGCCATGTGGTCGACGTGGAGAACCGCGCGCTGATGTGCGCCTGCCGGGCCTGCTACCTGCTGTTCACCGGCCCCGCCGCTGGTGGCCGCAGGTACCGGGCCGTGCCCGACCGATACCTGCACGATCCGGAGCACCCGGTCACGCCCGCCGAGTGGGACGCGCTGGGCATCCCGGTCAGCTCGGCGTTCGTGCTGCGCGGCGACAGCGGGCCCACCGCGTTCTACCCGAGCCCGGCAGGCGCCACCGAGTGCCTGCTGGACCTGGAGGCACTGGCTGAACTGTCGGTGGCCCACCCGCTGCTGGCCGCCGTCGAACCGGAGGTCGAGGCGATCCTGATCCACAGCGTCGACCACGGCGTCGAGTCGTTCCTGGTGCCGGTCGACGCCTGCTACGAACTCGTCGGCACGGTCCGGATGTACTGGAAGGGCTTCGACGGCGGCGAGGAGGCCCACCAGCACGTCGACCGGTTCTTCGACCAGATCAGGGCCAGAGCACGACGATACGAACCGGGAGCATGACGTGGCCGAACTGGCCTTCGACTGCGTCGGCGCACGGGCGGAACGTTTCGCCGTGGTGCCGAGCCTGACGCTGCAACTACGCATCACGGAGACGTCCGGCCAGCGGGTGGACGCCATCGCGCTGCGTTGCCAGATCCGCGTCGAACCACAGAAACGCCGGTACTCGGCGCAGGAGGCGGAACGCCTGCGGGACCTGTTCGGCGAAACCGACCGCTGGGCGGACACGCTCAAACCACTGCAGTGGACCACGTTGTCGACCATGGTGCCGGGGTTCACCGGCGCGATCACCCAGGACCTGGCCGTGCCGTGCACGTTCGACCTGGAGATCGCGTCCACCCGGTTCTTCGACGCGGTGTCCGACGGCGTCATCCCGCTGTTGCTGCTGTTCAGCGGGACGATCTTCAGTACCAAGGACGGCAGGCTGAGCGTGCAGCAGGTGCCGTGGAGCAAGGAGAGTTCGTTCGGGCTGCCCATGGAGGTCTGGCGGGCGACCGTGGACGCGCACTTCCCGAACAGCGCCTGGCTGCCGGTGCACCGGGACACGTTGGACGCCGTGCAGCGCTTCAAGTCCCGCAACGCACTGCCCACCTGGGACAGCGCGGTGGCCGCCATGCTCGAACAGGTCGAGCAGCGGCAGACCTGAGAGGACGAACGGAGGCACGTCATGTTGGTTCGTGTGGCCAAGGCGGTGGTGCTCGCCGTGCTCGTGGCGGCGATCGTCCAGTCGTTGCCGGACATCAAGCGCTACCTAGAGATCCGCGAGATGTGACATGGAAACGATCATCGGATTCGTGGTGGGCTACGTCGTCGGCACCCGACAGGGCCGTGACGGTGTCAGACAGGTGTTGGCCGCCGTCGACGGCATCCGCAACTCGCCGGAGACCCGCGACCTGGTGCTGACCGGCATGGCGATCGCCCGTTCCACGCTCGGCGGCGGCGCGGGTACGATCCTCAACGGCGCCGTGCATGTCATGGCCAAGAAGGCGGACAGCGTGCTGAGCGAGGCGGCCTGACGCGGTCACCGCTCGATCTGGCCCGCGCGGTCCCGTGCTGCCGCGACGGCGGCCTGGCCGAGGCTGATGCCGCCGTCGTTGGTCGGCACGCGCGAGTGGGTCAGCACGCGAAAGTCGTTGGCCTGCAACCCATCGACGACTCGATGGGACAGCAGGAGATTCTGGAAGACACCGCCGGACAGCGCGACGGTGTCCAGACCGGTACTGTCCCGCAATGCGACACAGGCGCGCACGATCGCGTCGACCACGCCGTTGTGGAATCGGCCGGCGATCACCGCGTGGTCCACGCCGGCGGCCAGGTCCTCGGCTGCCGCCCTGACGAGATCAGCGCCGCTGATGATCGTCTGCTCGGATATGCCGGCGCGGTAGGCGCCGCGTTGGGCAGGGTCGGCGCGTTGTTCGAGCTCGATGGCCGCCTGGCCCTCGTAGTTGACGGTGTCCCGCAGACCGAGCAGTGCGGACACGGCGTCGAACAGGCGGCCGGCGCTGGAGGTCAGCGGCGAGTTGACGCCGTGTCTGGCCAGCGTGAGGACGTCGGCCCATTGCTTGTTGCGCCGCTGCACCTCCAGGTCGGGCGGTGACCCTTCGAACGCCGCGTCCAGGTACGCGGCGGCCATCCGCCACGGCGCCCTGATCGCGGCGGCGCCGCCGGGCATCGGCACCGGAGCCAGGTGACCGACGCGCTGCGCGGACACCAGGTCGGCCAGCAGGAACTCGCCGCCCCAGATGGTGCCGTCCGTGCCGTAGCCGGTGCCGTCGAACGCGACGCCGATGACCGGGCCCGGTTCGCCGTTGTCAGCGAGGCACGACGCGATGTGCGCGTGATGGTGCTGCACGCCGACCAAAGGCAGGTCGATCTGCTTGGCGTGCTTGGTGGACAGGTACTCCGGGTGCAGGTCGTGCGCCACCACCTCGGGGTCGATGTCGAACAGCCGGCGGAAGTGCTCGATGCCCTCGGT
>DASXYT010000226.1:0-34754 GCA_036502345.1 Pseudonocardiaceae bacterium
AACCGGTCGTGCTGGTCGTTGTCACGAGAAGTTCCTCTCAGTTTGTTCGTACGACTGCCAGACGGCGTCTGTCCCTTTCATTTGGACGCGGTTGTCCGACCTGATCTCCGATCGATTCCGCGCAATTCCGATGCGCAGGACAGAAGTTAGCACCGGTCGCACCTGCGAGGCAGTCACCCACTGCGGTGATGTGAGGCCTGATCAAATCTGACGGTCATTTCGGACACAATAGACACAGGCTCACACCTTCGAGGGACTGACTACACAGAAAGCCCGGTGCTAACCTTCGGTTTAATCGGCCGCCCATTACGGCGAGGGGTCGATGTTGTTTGGCATTCCACAATTCCCCGGATCGTCGAGTGTTGTGCTGACTCTCCACGATGAGTCGATAGGAGCTGGTGGCCGTGACGGAGATCATCGACCCGCAGGCAGACGCCGAGAACGCGCAGCTGAGTCTGGGCACCGCGGCGGCGCGGAAACTCGCGACCACCACCAAGTCGGTGCCCCAGATGCAGGGGATCACCTCGCGGTGGCTGCTGCGGGTGCTCCCCTGGGTGCAGGTGAACGGTGGTGTCTATCGAGTCAACCGCCGATTGAGCTACACCATCGGCGACGGCCGCGTCGAGTTCATCAGCACCGGTGACGCCGTCCGGGTGATCCCCGCCGAACTGGGCGAGTTGGGAATCCTGCGCGGTTTCGACGACATGGACGTGCTCACCGCGCTGGCCGACCGGTTCACCCAGCACGAGTACGGGTCGGGCGACCTGATCGTGCAGTCCGGTCAGTCGGCCGATCAGGTCGTCTTGATCGCGCACGGCAAGGTCAACAAGATCGGCGCCGGCAAGTACGGCGACGAGACCGTGCTGGCCACGCTCGCCGACGGCGACTACTTCGGCGACCAGAACATGGCCGAGGCAGAGGGGAACTGGGACTACACGGCCAAGGCGGTCACCAGTTGTACCGTGCTGACGCTGTCCCGATCCGCGTTCCAGGAGGTCACCGACAGCTCCGAGGCGCTGCGCGAGCAGTTGGTGATGTTCCAGGCCAACATGGCGCTGGGCACCAACGAGCACGGCGAGGCCGAGATCGACATGGCCGCGGGCCACGACGGTGAGCCGGCACTGCCCGGTACGTTCGTGGACTACGACACCGCGCCACGCGAGTACGAGCTCTCCGTCGCGCAGACCGTGCTCCGGGTGCACACGCGGATCGCCGACCTCTACAACGAGCCGATGAACCAGACCAAGGAGCAGTTGCGGCTGACCGTCGAGGCGCTGCGCGAGCGCCAGGAACACGAGATGGTCAACAACCGGGACTTCGGCCTGCTGCACAACGCCGACTTCAGCCAGCGGATCCCCACCAGGTCCGGCCCGCCGACCCCCGACGACATGGACGAGCTGCTGTCCAAGGTCTGGAAGGAACCCGCGGCCTTCCTCGCTCACCCCAAGGCGATCGCCGCCTTCGGCCAGGAGTGCAGCAAGCAGGGCCTGTACCCGCCCACCGTGGACCTCAACGGACACCAGGTGCCGTCGTGGCGTGGTGTCCCGCTGTTGCCCTGCAACAAGATCCCGGTCACCGAGCACCGCACCTCGTCGATCATGCTGATGCGGGTCGGCGAGCAGACCCAGGGCGTTGTCGGGCTGCACCAGGTCGGCCTGCCCGACGAGTACCAGCCCGGCCTTTCCGTGCGGTTCATGGGAATCAGCGAGAAGGCCATCATCTCCTACCTCGTCAGCTGCTACTTCTCCGCCGCCGTCCTGGTGCCGGACGCGCTGGCCGTGCTGGAGAACGTCGAGTTGGGCCGAGGCGAATGACCGATATCCTGGAGCCCGCGCCGCAGAGCCTCGGTACCGCCGCGGCGCGGAACCTGGCCACCACGACCAAGTCCGAGCCGCAGAACCAGGGCGTCTCACCGCGCTGGTTGCTGCAGGTCCTGCCCTGGGTGGAGGCGCGCGGCGGCAGCTACCGCGTCAACCGTCGGCTCACCCACGCGGTCGGCGGTGGCCGGGTGGAGTTCGTCAGCACCGGATCCCGGATCCGTGTGCACCCGCCGACCCTCCGGGAGTTGCCGCTCTACCAGGGGTTCGACGACGACGCCGTGTTCGAGGCCATGGCCGGCCTGTTGGAGCAACGGGACTTCGCACCCGGTGAGGAGATAGTCCGCGCGGGCGCGCCGACCACCGAGGGCTTCCTCGTCGCGCACGGCAAGGTGAACAAGATCGGCGCCGGCAAGTACGGCGACGAGACGGTGCTCGGCTCACTGTCCGGCGGCGAGTACTTCGGCCAGCAGATGCTGATGGAGTCCCAGGAGCCATGGGACCACACCGTGCGGGCGGCCACCACCTGCACGGTGCTGGTCGCCTCCCGGGATGCCATGACGCGACTCGTGGAACGGTTCGCCAGCCTGCGGGAGCACGTGCAGCGGCTGCGGACCAGCGCGTCGTTGGCGCAGAACAAACACGGCGAGGCCGCCATCGACCTGGCCTCCGGGCACGCGGGCGAACAGACCCTGCCCGGCACGTTCGTGGACTACGACCTCGCGCCGAGGGAGTACGAGCTTTCCGTTGTGCAGACGGTACTCCGGGTGCACACCAGGGTCGCCGATCTCTACAACCAGCCGATGAACCAGACCGAACAGCAGTTGCGACTGACGATCGAGGCGCTACGCGAACGCCAGGAGCACGAGCTGATCAACAACCCTGACTTCGGCCTGCTGCACAACGCCGATCTCAGCCAGCGCATCCACACCAGAAGCGGCCCGCCGACACCGCACGACATGGACGAGTTGGTCTCCCGGCGGCGCAAGACCCGGTACTTCCTGGCTCACCCAAGGGCGATCGCCGCGTTCGGCCGGGAGTGCAGCCGGTTGCGGCTCTACCCGCCGACCATCGACGTGCAGGGGCGGCAGATGTCGTCCTGGCGAGGGGTGCCGATCCTGCCCTGCGACAAGATCCCGATCACCGCCGCCAACACCACGAGCATCCTCGCGATGCGCACCGGTGAGGACGACCAGGGCGTTGTCGGGCTGCGGCAGACCGGCCTGCCCGACGAGTACGAGCCCGGACTCTCCGTGCGCTTCAAGGGTATCGACGCAAAGGGTCTGCTGTCCTACCTGGTCAGCACGTACCATTCGGCGGCCGTCCTGGTGCCCAACGCGTTGGGCATCCTCGAGGACGTCGAACTGGGCCGTTAGCCGTGGTATCGATGACGTACTCGACGACACTAGTGATCACACCTGGGGGTAAACGCCGGTGCCGACATTGTCCTGACGATCTACCATGGATCGGATGAACCCGTTCCGCATCGACATTCCTGATGCCGAGTTGGCCGATCTGCGGGATCGGTTGCGGCGTACCAGATGGCCGGACGCGGAGCCGGTCGACGACTGGTCCCAGGGCGTTCCGCTCGCGTACCTGCGTGAGCTGTGCGCTTACTGGGCGACCGACTACGACTGGCGGGCGACCGAACGCAGGCTGAACGCGCTGCCCCAGTTCCGCACCGAGATCGACGGGGTGGGCATCCACTTCCTGCACGTCCGGTCGCCGCACGCGAACGCGTTGCCGCTCGTGCTCACCCACGGGTGGCCAGGCTCGGTGCTCGAGTTCGAGAAGGTCATCAGGCCCCTGACCGAGCCCGACGATCCGGCCGACGCGTTCCATGTGGTCGTCCCGTCGCTGCCCGGCTACGGCTTCAGCGACCGCCCCACCGAACCTGGCTGGACCGTGCGACGGATCGCCGCCGCGTGGCGGGAGTTGATGGCCCGGCTCGGCTATGGACGGTACGGCGCGCAGGGCAGCGACTGGGGCACGAGCGTCACCACGAGCATGGGCCAACAGGACACCGGCCAGCTCGCGGGCATCCATGTCATGCCCCCGATCGCGGCACCCGATCCGGCCACGTTCGACGACCTCACCTCCGCCGAGGAGGCCGCGCTCGCGGACCTGCGGCACGCCGAGGCGGACGCGTCCGGGTACGCGGAGCAGATGACGACCAGGCCGCAGACGGTCGGCTACGGCCTGACGGACTCGCCTGCCGGCCTGTGTGCCTGGATCGTGGAGAAGTTCGCCGCCTGGACCGACAGCGGCGGCAGGCCGGAGACCGTCCTGACCCGCGACGAACTGCTCGACGACATCACGCTCTACTGGCTCACCCGCACGGCGACGTCCTCCGCGCGACTGTACTGGGAGAGCTTTCGCGAGGTCAGCGAGTGGTTCGCCAGGGCGACGGCGGACACGGTGACCGTGCCGACGGGCTGCTCGATCTTCCCCAAGGAGATGCCCCGGCCGTCCCGGCGCTGGGCGGCCAACCGCTACACCGACATCCGCTACTGGGGTGAGCCGGACCGGGGCGGTCACTTCGCCGCGTTCGAGCAGCCGGGCCTGTTCGTCGACGAGGTGCGCGGCTTCTTCCGTCTGGTGCGCTGACCCTGGTCAGCCGAGCAGCATGGCCTCGGCCAGTGCTGTGCCCGACCGCCAGGCCGTCTCCACCCTCGGCGTGCCCCACACGTCCCCGGCCACGCCGATCCGGTCCGCGCCCAGATGGAAGGGCTCGTCGCGGTGTCGGTCGGGCTTCGCCAGGCGCCACCGGTGGGCGTGGGTCCACGCGGGCGCGGCTGTGCCGCCGAGCAGTTCGGACACCGCGGCGACCACGGGTGCGACGGCGCCGTCCGGGTCGTCGTCGTGCGCTCGGGCGGTGCCGGCCGTCGTGTGAGCGACGAGCACCGGCGCGCCGTCACCACGGCGGGCGCCGTCATCGGCGACGAGCGACAGCACGTCGTGGTCGTTGACGAACGCGGCGTCGAAATCCGGCCAGGCCCTGGCCGGAAACCCCACGGCCACGGCGATCACCGGTGACCAGGACACCGCGTCGGGTCCGGTGAGCACGCCGTGCGCGAGCGAGTCCGGCGCGAGCAGCCGGACTGCCTGCGGGTCGGGCATCGCCAGCACCACAGCGTCGTAGCCACGGCCGTCCACCACCGGACCCGGTCGCACCCCGGTCACGGGATGCGCCAACTCGACGTCCAGCCCGTCGGCCAGGTCGGCGACCAGCGAACTCAGGCCGCCGGGCGCGGCCCACCGCAGTGGCCCTGGCGCCGTGTGCCGACCGTCAGCGTCGAACACCCCGAGGGTGTCGGTCCACGGCCGGGCCAGCCCACGGTCCCGCCAGCCATCCACCACGACGCGGAAACCCTCGTCGGCGACGGTGAAGTAGGCGGCGCCGAGGTCGACCGGACGCAGGGGCTCGCCGAGCAGGCCGCTGGCCATCCGGCCCCCAACCGCGGGCGCACGGTCGACAACGCGCACGTCCACGCCGCCGGCCAGCAGCGCCCGCGCGCACGCCACCCCGGCGATACCCGCGCCGACGACCATGACCGTCACAGACGCGACCTTAGGACTGATCAGTGCAACACGCTCACGGCCCTGGCGATGACCAGCAACGAGGTCAGCAACGCGGCAACGCTCTGGATCGCCATCAACGACTTCGCCCGGGTCGACAGCGGCATGGTGTCGGTGGGGCTGAACGCAGTGGAATTGGTCACCGACACGTACAGGTAGTCCACCAGGGTCGGCACCCAGTCGGCCTTCCGGCTCGACCCGTCGGCGACCTCCTCGACCGTGTCGTGGTTCTCGTCCTGGGAGAATCGGAAGTCCGCCAACGGCAGATCGTCGCGGGCCAGCTGCGTGCGGCTGACCGGCCCGCCCCGGTCCAACTCCCAGTAGGCGAGGCCGAACGCGATCACGTTGGTCAGCCACACCTGCAACGCACCCAACAACAGGGCCTGACCGTCGGACGACTTGGAGGACAACAGGTTGTGGATCAACAGTCCCAACGCGACCAGGTTGGTCACCGCGATGATGATCACCAGCGACAGCGACAACACCCTGGACAGTTTCGTCTGTCGGGTCACGCGTTTCGGGTTGATCGCGATCAACGGAACGAGCAACACCAGTTCGAGGGCGGGCACGATGTAGCGGGATCCGACCAACAATTCCTGCGGCAGCGCGAGATACAGAAATATCGCCACCACGACCGCGACGGCGGCGGGCAGCCTGGCCTCACCCCGCCGCTGGTGACGAGGGTGCCCGGTGCGGGCGCGGACACGGTCAGCGGGCACGGGACGATCGCTCCTCACACTCGGGACTCAACCGACCGAGATGGACGGTCGCCGAAGTGTAGCCATCACCATGCCCGATCCGCCGTACCGCGAAACACCGTCGGCGCATGTGCGGTGATCGTGTTCCTGGTGTGGTTGTGGCTGACCAATCTCGTGATCCTGCTCGGCGCGGAGTTCGGCGCCGAACCGGCGCGGCAGGGAATCTCCGAGAGGCCTCATAGTCCGAACACGTTGGCGACCCGGTCGGCCAGGTCGTCCTCGGACGTGCGTGCGTCGACCGGCACGGCACGCAGGCCGAGTGCGGTCGTCTCCTCGGCAAGTCGTTCGGTGAACAGGCGATCCCGTTCCAGCAGGTTGCGCAGGGCCCGATCCGGGTCGCTCGTCCGGCCCGCGATGGTCCGTAGCGAGCCACGGCTGGTGAAGGCGGCCAGCCGGAACTCCGGCGTCGGCAGCAGCCAGACCGCGTGGTCGAGTCGTGCCAGCAGCGGTCGCACCAGGTGCGGGAGCAGCCGGAAGCCCTCGACCACGACCGGCTGCCTCGGCAGGCCCAGCAGATCATCGACGATCAGGTCGAAGCCCTCGCCGAGGAACCAGTGGAACGTCTCCAGCATGGTCTCGGGAGAACGGTCGACCCATCGCTGGTCCATGTCCATCGCCATGAACTGGTGCAGGAACGGACTGTTCTCGGCGGTGGCGCGGCGGGCGTGGTCGGACATCAGGTCGTCGGTCGCGCACCGGCGCAGGCCGTGGCGTCGCGCCAGCCGGTCGGCGATCGTCGACTTCCCGGCGCCGGATCCGCCACCGAGCCAGTAGACATGGGCCAGCCGCGCCGACAGTGCGTCATCGCGGATCTCCGTCACCCCACCCGGCTGTGCGTGTGGTGGCCTGCCGACCCGGCCAGCCGCAGCACCGGTTCGACCAACGCCACCGCCGGCACGAGCAGCACGACGCGTACCGGCCACCAGTCGGTCAACGACAGCTCAGCAAGCCAGCCGGTCACGTCCCCCATCTCCTCCAAGTGTGTCGGAAGCATAGGAACGTGTCCGTAATATCCGGGTCAGCGGCGAACGCCGTCGGACCGCAGCACCTAGACTGTGCCGCGTTCGGCGCGGCCGGGCAGAAGGAGGAACGCATGAGCCTCGACCTGGAAACCGCTCGGTCCATGATCGCCGCCACCCGGGCCGCCGGCCGCACGATGGGCCTGCAGCCCCTCACCGTCGTCGTACTCGACCCGGGTGGCCACGTGATCGCGGCCGAACGCGAGGACGGCGCATCGATGGGCCGATTCCAGATCGCCTTCGGCAAGGCTCATGGCGCACTCGCCCTGGGACTCGGCTCCCGGGCTCTGATGGCCAGGGCGGAACAGCAGGCGTACTTCATCGCGGCGGCGGGCGCCGCGCTCGGCGGTGCCCTGGTCCCCGTGCCCGGCGGTGTCCTGATCCGGGACGCGGAGTCACGGCTGCTCGGCGGTATCGGCGTCTCCGGGGACAGTTCGGACAACGACGAGCAGGCAGCGCTGGCCGGCATCGAAGCCGTCCAACTCGTCGGCCAGCCGGGCTGACGGCTCCCCAGTCGAGGCAGAACTCGTTCCCCTCGATGTCCAGCATCACGATGCACGACTCGTCGTGGCCATCGGCGGCCAGTAGTCGCCCGCGTACCGCGCCGAGCGCGACCAGTCGTGTGCACTCGGCCTCGAGTGTGGCGAGGCGCTCCGCACCCACCAGCCCGGTGCCCACCCGCACGTCGAGATGCACCCGGTTCTTGGCGACCTTGCCTTCCGGAAGCGAGCGATCGAAATCGCCCCACGTGGCGAATCCCTCCGGTGGCGGCGGTAGGACGTAACCCAGCGCGTCACACCCGAAACGGGCGACGCGCTCAGGTTCCGCGCAGTCGAGGTGACTTGGAACTGCCTGACCGACGCCATCGGTCCACCATAGTGGAGTGTGCCGCGCGAGTTTGTGCTGCTGATCAGTCGGGCACGCGAGCGAGATCGGGCTGTTCCGGGCCGTGCGGGATGTCGAACGACTCCTCACCGGTGCGCAGCAGCCGCAGCACCACGCCTGCCACGTAGTCCGGGCTGTGCACGACCATGCCCGGTCGCGGTGACGCGCCGAGCGCGAACATGCCGTCGGCGAACTCGGTCGCGGTGATCGAGGGCAACAGCAGCGACACGGCGATGCCGTCGCCCGCCAGTTCCTGCGTCAACACGGCGCTGAGCATGTTGACCGCCGTCTTGGTCGACGCATAGGCGCCAAGGCCGACGGCGGCGCGTCGGGTGCTGCCCGAGCTGATGTTGACGATCCGCCCGAAACCCTGCTCGCGCATGGCCGGCAGCACAGCCTGCGTCATCGCGAGCAGGCCGACCACGTTGAGCTGCAGGATCTGGCTGAACCCGACGGGATTTACCTGGTCCAGTGGCCCGTGCAGGCTGGCGCCCGCGTTGTTGACCAGTCCGTCGATGCGCTGGTGCCGGTCCAGGGTGGCGGCAGCCAGGTCACGCACCTGTGCCGCGTCGGTGAGGTCGGTGGGCACCGCCAGCGCCCCGCCGAGTTCCGCACTGAGCGCTGCCAGCCGGTCGGCGCGGCGCGCGGCCAGCACCGGATGGGCTCCCGCGGCGTGCAGCAGACGCGCGGTGGACGCGCCGATGCCGGACGAGGCACCCGTGACGATCACCGTCTTGCCGGCCAGGTCGATGAGGTCGGTCATGTGTTCACGTCTACCAGACCGTGGTCACCGGTGGTCGACTACGAGGCATAACGCATTTTTCCGGACAAGGTGGACAGCTGTGTCGCCGCATTAGGTCCGCGAGCGGAGTCGGATTACGACAGAATCGCCGCGACCACATATCGGTGAGACATGGAGGGCTGCCGTGACTGAACGCATGGGCCCCGTCGCGGGGCAGCGGGCGGTTGGCGGTCGCTACGAGCTGCTGGACGTGCTCGGGCGCGGTGGGATGGGCGTGGTGTGGCGGGCCCATGACCGGGTGATCGGGCGGCAGGTCGCGGTCAAGGAACTGCGCCTGCCGGACGGGGTCGGCGACCACGAGCGCGAGGTGTTCCAGCAGCGGGTGCTGCGCGAGGCGCGGACGGCGGGCCGGTTGAACGATCCGGCGATCGTCACCGTGCACGACGTGATCGACGAGGGCGGCACCACGTACATCGTGATGGAGCTGGTGCAGGCCGCGACGCTGAGCGACCTGGTGCGGACGCAGGGGCCGTTGCCGCCCCAGCAGGTGGTCACGCTGGCCGAGCAGGTGCTCGGTGCGCTGGGTGTGGCGCACGCGGCCGGCATCGTGCACCGGGACATCAAGCCGAGCAACATGATGCTGCTGGGCAACGGCAGGGTGAAGCTGGCCGACTTCGGTATCGCGCAGGCCGTCGACGACCCCAAGCTGACCACCAGCGGCAACCTCATCGGGTCACCGGGCTACCTGGCACCGGAACGGGTACACGGCAACGAGGCGACGCCGGCCGCCGACCTGTGGGCGCTGGGCGCGGTGCTGTACTTCGCGGCGGAGGGTCGCGACCCGTTCGATCGGCCGACCACAGCGGCCACCCTGCACGCCGTGCTGACCGAGGCCCCGCGGTTCAGCCGCTGCCCTCCGCGGCTGGCCACGGTCATCCAGGGTCTGCTGATCGCGGACCCGCAGGCCCGGCTGACCGCGCAGCAGGTCCTCGCGTTGGTGCACGCGTCGGACGTGACGGCGCCGATCACCGGCCCGTCGTATCCGCCCACCGCGGCCCTGCCGCACGGGCAGCAGATGACCCGGGTCGCCGCCCAGCCGAAGAAGAGTCGCCGCTGGCCGGCGATCGGTCTCGCGGCCCTGCTGGTGGTGGGCGCGGCGGTCGGTGGCTATTTCGTCGGACACGGCGCGGGCGCGGCCACACCGCCGACCGCGCTGGCGGCGACGCTGACGTACGGCTCACCGGACGCGCAGATCCCCAAGTTCGAGCTGGACGAGGACGAGTGCGGAAACGGGCAGGTGGTGGCCGGCCGCAGTTTCACCGGCAACGAATCCGTGGACTGCGACAGCCCGCACGATTTCGAGGTCTACAACGAGTCGACCGCGATCAGCAACTCCTCGGTGCGGATCCAGGCGCCGTCAGCGCAACAGTTGGCAGCGGAAGCCGACAGCGTGTGCGCGATGCTGTTCTACTCGGCCTGGATCACACCGGCGGACAAGACGACCGCCCTCACCTACACCGCGCTGGTGCCGAGCAGCCGCGCCTGGCAGGCCGACCCGAGCAACGACAACGGCACCCGCCAGATCCTCTGTGTACTCACCCGCAGGGACGGCAGCCAACTCACCAGCTCCGCGATCTCGCACAGTTCCTGAACCCGGCAATCGTCCCCGGTTCGGCCGGGGTACCGCCTGCGTGCGGCTAAGATCGAGACCCGTGACTTCCAAGGTGGCGCCGACGACCCGGTGGCGGCAGGTGCTCCTTGTGCTCCTCGCCGTGAACAGCGGCGCTACCGATGCGGTCGGGTTCGTCGCGCTCGGCGGGGCGTTCACCAGCGTCATGACCGGGAACATGGTGCTCATCGGCCTGTCCGCCGCCAAGTCGGACGGCGCGGTCGCGCTCCGGTCCGCACTGGCGATCGTGCTGTTCATGGCCGGGTGTGTGGTCGGCAGCCGCGTCGCGGGTCAGCCCGCCGAGGGTGATCCGCTCTGGCCACGTCAGGTGAGCCGCGCCCTGTGGGTCGAACTGGCCGCGTTCGCCGTCTACGCCGTCGGCTGGTGGCTGTCCGGCAGCCACCCCGCCGGCAACGTGCAGCTCGTGCTGCTGAGTGCGAACGCCGTGGCCCTCGGTGTGCAGAGCAGCGCTGTGCTCCGCTTCGGCGTCTCCGGCCTGTCGACGACGTACATGACCGGCACGCTGACCACGATGATGGCCGCGCTCGCCGCAGGGCGACACCCGCGCAAGGTGCTGCCGAGTGCCGAGATCATCGCCGGTCTGATCGTCGGGGCCGCCGCGGCGACGCTGCTCGCGATCTACGTGCCCGTGGTCGCCCCACTGCTGCAGCTGGGCCTGGTCCTCGTGGTGCTCGTGACCGCGTCGACCCGCTCGGCCACCGTCGAGGCCGGTCCACAACCGACCTGACGTCGACCAGCTCCGCACACGTTCCGTGAGCGGCGAACAACCCAACGACACCAGGGCAAATCGCCCTCGGTGCCGTCCGTGTCGGTAGGACCCGAACCGAGTGTCCCTTTCGCAATAGTCCTGTTACGACGGATTCATGCGTCGTAATACATCAGATACACAATACCCTTGTGCTAGTGACATATCACAGTACGATCAGTTTCCTTGGCAGGCGAAGTTGCCGACGCCGCACCCGAGGATGGAGCTGGATATGCCCGACATGGCCGAGCTGAGCTCGCCGGACGAGTCGTCGTGGCTGGCACGCGCCCAGTCACCGTCATCGTCATCGATCGTGTCCGCCGCGCTGTCGCGCAGGCGGTTCCTGGCGCTCGGTGGAGCGACCGTCGGCGTCGCGGGCGCCGGCTACCTGCTGGCCGCCTGCGGGAGCGGCTCGTCGAGTTCCACCGCCGCCACCAAGGCGTCGGACACGCTGACCGTCGGTGTCTACCAGGAGCCTGACTCACTCGACCCGGGCAGTACGGGCCTGGTGGTCGCCGAGTTCATGCTCGACGGCATCTTCGACCCGCTGGTGTGGTGGTTGCCGACCGCGGGCGGCGGGAAGCAGTACTACCCGGGCCTGGCGACCAGCTACGAGGTCTCGCCCGACGGCACCGCCTACACCTTCAAGCTGCGGCAGGACGTCGAGTTCCACGACGGAACGCACTTCGACGCGAACGCGGTCAAGGCCACCTTCGACCACATCGTCAACCCGGCCACGAAGTCGCGGTCCGCGATCGGCTCGCTCGGTCCCTACAAGGAGACCAAGGTCATCGACCAGTACACGGCCCAGGTCGTGTTCAGCAGCCCGAACGCCGCGTTCGTGCACGAGATGACGACCAACCTGTTCAACATGGTCTCCCCCGCCGCGATCAAGAAGTACGGCCATGCCGGTCTCGCCGCCCATCCGGTGGGCACCGGGCCGTTCGTGTTCCAGGAGTACATCACCCAGGACCACATGACGGTCGTGGCCAACCCGAAGTACAAGTGGGGTCCGACCGCGTTCGGCCCGACGGGCGCTCCGAAGCTGAAGAAGATCGTCTACAAGATCCTCACGGACGCGACCGCGCGCTACAACGCGCTGCAGACCGGTCAGTTGCAGCTGGCGATGAACCTGAACCCGAACGACATCAAGAGCGTCAAGTCGACCAGCGGCCTGACCCACTACAACCTGCCCTCCACCGGCCAGCCCTACGGCTACCCGATCAACGTCACCAAGGGCCCGACCGACGATCTCAAGGTGCGCCAGGCCATCAACTTCGCGGTGGACCAGGACACCCTGAACAAGACCGTGCTGCAGGGCGCCTACGAGGCGGCGCACAACGTGCTGACCCCGTCGACGCCCGGCTACAACAAGGCGGACGACTCGCTGTACGCCTACAACCCCACGAAGGCGAAGAGCCTGCTGGACAGCGCGGGGTGGACGGCGGCCGGCAACGCGACGCGGACGAAGAACGGCCAGCCGCTGGAACTGGAGATCCTCATCCAGTCGGCGAACGGGTTCGACCTGCCGACGCAGTACGTGGTCAGCCAGCTCAAGGCCGTCGGCATCGCAGCCAAGACGACCTCCCAGCCGTTCGTGACGGCCGCCGCCTCGTACAACCAGGGCGTGCAGAACCTGTCCGCGATCTTCTACTACGACGTGGACCCGTACCTGCTGAACAACCTGGTGAACTCGGCCAACATCAAGGCTGGCTTCAACTGGGCGCACTACACCGACCCGACCGTCGACTCCGGGATCATCAAGGCCAACGGGACGGTGGACGAGGCGGCCCGCACGGCGTTGTGGCAGGGGATCACGCACACGCTGATGGAGGCGGCGATCTTCCTGCCGCTGTGGAACGTCAGCGGTGTCTTCTCGGCCGCCAGCAACCTGAAGGGGATGCACTTCGGCGTGACCGGTTACCCGTTCTTCCACACGGCGGCACTGACCTGACGTAGCCCTGCCGACCGAAAAGGCTGCAACGACGGGAAAAGGGAGCCAATGGCACGGTTCGTCCTCGGCCGCCTGCTGATCGCGATCCCGGTCCTGCTGGGCGTGACCATCGTCGCCTTCCTGATCATCCACCTGATACCGGGCAATCCGGCGCAGGTGATGCTGTTCGGGTCCAACCCGACGCCCGCGCAGATCCACGCCCTTGAGGTTCGCCTCGGCCTGGACGACCCGCTGTACGTGCAGTACGGGAAGTACATCGGCGGTCTGCTGCACGGTGACCTCGGCACGTCCTTCGTCACCGGCCGTTCGGTCGGTTCGGAGATCGTGGCCAGGGCGCCGAGCACGTTCCTGCTCAGCGGGGCGGCGTTGCTGGTCGCGATCGTGATCGGCATCCCGCTGGGCATCGCCGGTGGCGCACGGCCGGGTTCGGTGTGGGACCGGGTCGGCCGGATCATCTCGGTGTCCGGTGTGGCGATTCCGTACTTCTGGCTGGCACTGGTGTTCACGCTGATCTTCGCGGTGCACCTGCGGCTGCTGCCGGCCACCGGCACCCAGGGCTTCAGCTCCCTGATCATGCCCGCGGTCGCGCTCGGCTGGGGGTACGCGGCGATCCTGACCCGGCTGGTGCGCAGCAGGCTGATCGAGGAGTACCACGAGGAATACATCAAGACAGCCAGGGCCAAGGGATCCAGCGACAGCCGCGTGCTGTTCAACCACGCGCTGCGCAACGCGATCATCCCCACGATCACCATGCTGGGCCTGCAGATCGGCAACATCCTCACCGGTGCCGCGGCGATCGAGGTGATCTTCGGTCGACCCGGCCTCGGCAGCTTCCTGGTGTCGTCGATCGCCGCGAAGAACATCCCCGTGGTCCAGGGAGCGGTGCTGTTCATCGGCGTCGCGTACGTGGTGATCAACCTGGTGGTGGACGTGATCGTCGGGGTGATCGATCCGCGGACGCGGAAGAAGGTGACGGTGTGACCGCGAACATGGACACCACATCGAACACGACTGGAGAATCAGAGATCGACGCCGTGGCGGGACCACTGCCGGACGCGTCGATCCCGCCACGCCCGGGCGGATTCCGGGCGTCGGCCACCGCGCGGCTGGCGCGCGGTGGCCTGATCTCCGGCTCGGTCCTCGGCGTCCTGGTGTTGTTCCTGCTCGTGATCGCGGTATTCCCGCAGTGGATCGCCCCCGGCGACCCGACGCTGTCGATCGGCGGAGCGTTCACCGCGCCCAGCGGGCAACACTGGTTCGGCACCGACGACCTCGGCCGTGACGTGCTGACCAGGGTCGTGTGGGGCGCCCACCCGATCCTGTTGGCCAGCGTCGTCGGCATCGTGATCGCCACGGTGATCGGCGTGCTGCTCGGCCTGCTCGGCGGCATGACCAGAGGCTTTGCGAGCGGCCTTGTGCTGCGCATCCTCGACATCATGCTGGCCCTGCCTGCGCTGTTGATCGCGCTGATGGTCGTCGCGATCGTCGGAACGGGCGTGACCAGTATCGTGATCGCCGTCGGCGTCGCGTACATCCCGGCGTTCGCCAGGGTGGTCTACAGCTCCGTGCAACGACTCCGGACCGCCGACTACGTTGCGGCGGCACGGTTGTTCGGTTCCAGTAGGTCCCGCACGATGGTCCGCCACCTGGTGCCCAACCTGGCCACCGAGATCGCTGTGGTCGCGAGCAGTGCCATCGGCTGGGCGGTGCTCACGGCCGCCACGTTGAGCTTCCTCGGTTTCGGCGTGAACCTGCCGGCGCCGGACTGGGGCGTCGACCTGGCCTCCGGTGGGCAGTACCTGCAGACCGCGTGGTGGATCTCGACGTTCCCCGGCCTCGCCGTGACCGCGACGATCCTGCTGTCCAACTACCTGGGCGACTATGTCAGCGCGATCCTCGATCCGCGCCGCATGGTCCGGGTCCGGCGGCCATGGACGCTGGGCTGAGCACGATGAACGAGAGGGAGACATCGTGACGCTGCTGGCGGTTCGTGACCTGCGGACCCAGATCCGGCGCGGCCGGGACGTGGTCACGCCGGTCGATGGCATCTCATTCGACATCGCGCCCGGCGAGACCGTCGGGCTGGTCGGCGAGTCCGGTTCCGGGAAGACCATGACCGGCATGTCCATCATGCGGCTGCTGCCGGACACCGGCCGGATCGCGGCGGGCTCCATCCAGTTGGCCGACCGGGATCTCGCGTCGCTGGGTTCCCGTGACATGCGGCAGGCGCGCGGCCGGGACGTCGCGATGGTGTTCCAGGACCCGATGACGTCGTTGAACCCGACGATCACCATCGGCAAGCAGATCACCGAAGCCGTGCGCCTGCACCGCACCACGACGGCGGCCGCGGCGCGGGAACGCGCTCTCGAAGTGCTCCGGCTGGTCGGCATGCCACAGCCCGAACAGCGGCTGGGCAGCTACCCGCACGAGTTGTCCGGTGGGCAGCGGCAGCGCGTGATGATCGCGCTGGCCCTGGCGTGCGAGCCGAAGCTGTTGATCGCCGACGAGCCGACCACCGCGCTGGATGTCACCATCCAGGCGCAGATCCTGGAGCTGTTGCAGGAACTGCGCGACCGGCTGGGCATGGGTGTCCTGCTGATCACGCACGACCTCGGCGTGATCGCAGGCCAGGCGGACCGGGTGCTGGTGATGTACGCGGGCCGGATCGTGGAGTACGCGCCGACCGACGAGTTGTTCGCGCATCCCCGGCACCCCTACACCGAGGCACTGCTCGGCGCGATCCCCCGGCTGGACCAGCAGCGGCACGAGGAGTTGCGGACCATTCCCGGCCTGCCGCCCGATCTGGCCCATCCGCCGACCGGCTGCCGGTTCGCGCCGCGCTGTGCCTTCGCAACGGACAAGTGCCGCACCGAGGATCCGGTGCTCACCGACGACCCGAACCATGCGTTCGCCTGCTTCCACCCCCGCCCAGCGCAACAGCCGGCGGCGCGCACCGCACCGGTGGCGGCCGCGGCCGCCACCGAGGAGGTCGCGGAAGGCGAGACGTTGCTGGAACTGGCCGACGTGCACAAGGAGTACCCGATCGCGGGTGGGTTCCTGCGCCGTCGCGCCGGGGCGCTGAAGGCCGTGTCCGGGATCTCGCTGACCGTCGCGGCAGGCGAGACCTTCGCCCTGGTCGGCGAATCCGGTTGCGGCAAGTCCACCACCGGACGGCTGATCGTGGGCCTGGACGAACCGACCAGCGGCACCATCAGCTTCGCAGGCCGGTCGACCGGCTCACGGCGACCCGGCGGCCGGATGCGGCCCAAGGACATGCAGTTGGTCTTCCAGGACCCGTCGGCGTCGCTGGACCCGAGGATGAAGGTGAGCGCGAGCCTGGCGGAACCGCTGGTGCTGCAACACGTCGGCGACCGGCGCGAGCGCGCGGCACGGGTCGGCGAGATCCTGGACCAGGTCGGTCTGTCCCGCACAGCGCTGGACCGCTATCCGCACGAGTTCTCCGGTGGGCAGCGCCAGCGGATCGGCCTGGCGCGGGCGCTGATGTTGCGGCCCCGCCTTGTCGTCGCCGACGAACCGGTCTCCGCGCTGGACGTTTCCGTGCAGTCGCAGGTGCTGAACCTGATGCGCTCGTTGCAGCGGGCGATGGGCCTGACCTACGTGGTCATCAGTCACGACCTGTCGGTGGTCAAGTACCTGGCCGACCGGATCGGTGTGATGTATCTGGGCAAGATCGTCGAAATCGGCGCGGCCGACGAGATCTACCGGCAGCCCGCCCATCCGTACACGGCGGGCCTGTTGGACGCGATTCCCGAACCGGATCCCGTCCGGGAACGGGCGAAGGAACGCACACCGCTGGTCGGCGAACTGCCATCGGCCATCGACCCGCCGTCCGGCTGTCGGTTCCGTACCCGGTGCCCGCTGGCACAGGATCGCTGTGCCACCGAGGAACCGCTGCTGCGACAGTTCGGCGGCAATCAACAGGCTGCGTGCCACTTCCCGTTGCGGACACCCGTAGCGGCAGCGGTATAGGAGCGGCGACGTGTCCGGCGCCACAATGCGCTTTCGTTCAGAAGAGGGCCTGGAGCATTCCGCGCGAATCGGTGATGTGCTGTCGCATGGCCGCCTGGGCGGCGTCGCCGTCCCGGTCCCGGACCGCGGCGAGCAGTTTGTCGTGGCCGAGCATCGCGGTCATCCGAACGGTTCGGGAGGAGAAATAGAACCGCCAGAACCGCAGGTTGTGCATCAACAGGCGCTCCACCTGGTCCTGCAGCATCGGATTGTTCAGGATGCGCACCAGGAACAGGTGGATCTGGTAGTCGGCGTCGAGGTAGGCCTCTGGCTCGGTCGCGGTGCGGGCCCGATTGGCCGTGGTGATCAGCTTCGCCAGCGCTGCCACGTCGTCGTCCGTCGCCCTGCGGGCCGCGATGTGCACTGCGCCACACTCGATTGCTTCCCTGGCCTCGAACAGGTCGAGGACGTCCTTCAGGGTGAACGCGGCGACGACCGTGCCCCGCCTCGGCAACACGGTGAGGAAACCGTCGGATGCCAACCGCGCCAGCGCCTCGTGGACCGGCATCCGGCCCATCTCCAACTCGCCGGCGAGTGCCTGCTCGTTGACCACCGCGCCAGGGGACAGCCGCAGGTCGAGCAGCATCTCCCGGAGTTGTTCGTACGCTCGGTCACTCGCACGGACAGTGCTGGCTGGCATCGACGCTCCCTCGAGTGACACTCTGCCAGACCAGTATGCGGCAGCAGATATGACGGCAACAAATCATAGCGCCGTCATTGCGCAGTCACCTGCCGTTACACGGATTCCGGCACCCAGATGGCGTAGACGGATGTTGACGAAACGACATCGAAGCGGTGGCGCATGAGCAACATCGAAGCATCGTGTTGTTCGCGGTCGTCACTGGCGACGCAGTCCTCGGCGACCACGACGTAGTAGTCGTTGAACAGGGCGTCCCGCGCGGTGGACTCCACGCAGCCCTCCGTGGTGCAGCCGGTGACGACCACGGTCTGGATGCCGTTGCTACGCAACAGCAGGTTGAGGTTGGTGCCCCAGAAACCACTGGAGCGCCATTTCGGCACCACCAGTTCGTCGGGCAGCGGCTGGAGTTCGTCGATGAACTCGCGTCCTGCGGTGCCCAGTTCGGTGTAGAGCAGCGGCGGACCGCCCGCGCGCGCCGACTCGTGCATACGGAGGTTGAACCGCAACCACGCCGGGGAGTCGCTCATCCTGCCCGGCAACGTCGTCATCTGGATGTGTACGACAAGAACCCCCCGATCACGGGCGGCCGCCAGCAACCGGGCCAGCCGGGGTCGCATCGCCGGATACATGCTCGTGTCGACCCCGAGGTGGGCAAAGGCGCCCTGCCCTTCGACGAAGTCTCGCTGCATGTCCACCACGAGCAACGCGGCGTGTGCCGGGTTGACCAGTTCGGCAAGTTCGGTGAACACCTGCTTGCCCTCGATTTCGATCAACGATCCGCTCCACTCGGGGGTAGTTCAGATCAGCGTCTTCCGCTAAAATAACATATTAAGTGCTGCACTGTGATCTATCAGTTGTCAGCACATGGCTTGGTCCACTTGGAGGCACCGTGTCGAACCGTCCGGATCCGCTCGTCCGCGTCGTGCGCAACGGTGTCGCCCTGATCGGCCCCGAGCTCACCGAGCGTCCATTTCGGACATTGACACTGGTTGACGACACGATCGGCGAGTTCGACACGGCCGACGCCGACGGCGGGCTGGACCTGGCGGGCGCCTACCTGGTGCCCGGGTTGTCCGATCTTCATGTGCACTTCGACCTGGCCGCCCACGCCTTGCCCTACACGCACTGGGAACGCAGTGGTTTCGTGCGTTCGGTCACCTGTCTGCACAACGGTTTGCTAGCCCTGCGCGCGGGCATCACGTCGATCCGTGACCTCGGTTCGACCGACCATCTGGTACTGGAGTACGCGCGGCACGTGGCAGCAGGCGAGATCAGCGGCCCGAGAGTCGCCGCGGCAGGCCAGCCGATCACCCCGCCGGGTGGCCACGCCTCCCAGTTCGCGCTGGTCGCCGACGGCCCGGACGAGGTGCGGGCCGCCGTGCTGGCGCAACTGGCCGGTGGAGCGTCGGTGATCAAGCTGATGGCGACCGGTGGCATCTCGACGCCCGGCGACCCCGCCGCCCAGGGCCTCGGCCAGGCCGAGATGACCGTGGCCGTCGAGGAGGCGCACCGGCACGGCGCCAGTGTCGCGGCGCACGCGCACTCGCCTGCCGGGATCATCGCCGCGCTGCGCGCCGGGGTCGACACCATCGAACACGGCGCGTACGTCGACGACGAGGCGATCGACCTGATGCTCAGTCTCGGCCGGACGCTGGTGCCCACGGTCAGCGCGCTGAACCCGATCGCGCCGGGCCTCGGCATCCCGGAGGACACGGTGGCGAAGAGCATCGCGGCACGGGAGATCTTCCGGGCCAGCGTCGGCCGCGCCGTCAGGGCGGGCGTGCACATCGCCGCCGGCACCGACGCGGGCACGGCGTTCAACCCGATCGGCGGCCTCGCCGACGAACTCGACCTCTACGTCGCCGGGGGCATGACCGCCTACGACGCGCTGCGGTCGGCCACCGTCAGCGCAGGGCCGGTGCTCGGCCTACAGGTCGGCATGATCGCCCCCGGCTATCGCGCCGACCTGATCGTCGTCGAGTCCGACCCGCGCGCCGACGTCGACGCGCTGCGCAAGCCCGTCCGGGTCGTGGCGCGTGGCCGGGCGCTGGACATGGCCTGGCTGGACGACACACTCGCCGAGTACGAGGGAGTGCTGGGATGACAGAAACCAGTGAAGACAGTCGCGTCGCTCCTCGGCCTCCCGCGCCGCTGGCGCGCCAGGCCGTCATCGACATGCACATGCACATCGACGATGTGCCGGCACTCGGTTGGGAGCTGTCCCCGCAGACCTGTGTGCGGAGCATGGACGAGGCGGGCGTGCACAGCGCAGCCGTGATGACCATCGCCGACCTGCCAGGCCCCAATCCCAGGGCGATGGAGCTGATCGCCGAGTCGTGCGACGAGTTCGCCGGGCGGCTGTACGGCTTCGTCCGGCTCAACCCGAACGCCCAGGACGAGGCCACCAAGCTGCTGAACCGGGCGGTGACCAAGTTCGGTTTCCGCGGCCTGAAACTGCACCCGGTGTCCACTTTGGCCCATCCGGGCAGTACGCCGACGATCTCGCTGATCCGTCGGGCGGGCGAACTCGGCGTGCCGACGCTGTTCCACTGCGGTGACGAGCCGCTGACCACACCGACGTCCATCGCACCAGCGGCGGCGGCCTGCCCCGACTCGACCATCATCCTCGGTCACATGGGCGGCTACTTCCACGTCGACGAGGCCATCGACGTGGCCGAGCGGTACGGGAACATCATCCTGGAAACGTCCGCGATGCCCTATCCGGACAAGATCCGGGAGGCGGTCGCCAGGATCGGTGTCGAGCGGGTGATCTTCGGCAGCGACGGGCCGGTCAGCGCACCGGCCCTGGAACGGCAGAAGGTGATGCTCGCCGGCCTGACCGACGAGCAGACCGACCTCGTGCTCGGCGGCAACGCCGCGTCTCTACTGGGAGTGTCCGCATGACCGTCGACGGACTGTCCTTCCTCGGCACGTCGCGGTTCGGCTACCGGCGCGAGCCCGCCGAACTGCTCGACGAACTGACCGCCGAGGGCATCGACACGGCGCTGGTGGCACCGATGCACCCGCGCGACGGCGACCTCGGCGTGGCCAACAAGGAGGTCGCCGCGTTCGTCGCCGACCATCCGGACCGGCTGGTCGCGATCGCCAGGGTGGACCCGTGGGACGGCGACGGCGCGATCACACAGCTGACCGACGCGGTCACCGACGGCGGCGCCAAGGGCGTGTTCCTGCACCCCGGCGAGGAGAACTTCCAGATCAACGACACCCAGTGGCGGCCGATCGCACAGCGGGCGGCCGAACTCGGGGTGCCGGTCGTGGTGGCCACCGGCTACTACTGCCGGTCGGAAGCCGGCCAGGTGGCGACGTTCGCCGAATGGTGCCCGAGCATCCCGGTGATCATGACGAACGGCGGCCAGTTGAACATCTCCGGCCTCGGCCAGGTGGACGCCGAACTCGCGCTGGCCCTGCCCAACGTGCACATCTTCACCAGCGGCGTCTACCGGGACGACTTCCTGGAACGGGCGGTCCGGACCTTCGGGGCGGAGCGCGTGCTGTTCGCGAGCTTCGCGCCACAGTTCAATGTCGCCTACGAGCACAAGCGGGTGCACCAGGTGCACATCTCCGACGAGGAACGGGCACTGGTGTTGTCCGGCAACGCGGATCGACTGTTCGGGGTCAACCGGTGAGCGGGCTCCTGGCCGGCCGGACCGCGTTGGTCACCGGAGCGGCGAGCGGGATCGGCGCCGCGATCGCCGAGGCCTACGCGGCGGCCGGTGCGCGACTGTGCATCGCCGACCGTGCGGCGGGCGACGGGCTGCGGGCGACCGCGTCGCGGTGCGGTGGCGACGTGGTGACGGTCCGGGCCGATGTGTCCGACGAGGCCGACGTCGAGCGGATGTTCGCCACGGCGACCGAACGACTCGGCACGATCGACGTACTGGTCAACAACGCCGGCATCCTGACCGAGCACCAGGTGATCGGCATGCCGACGCGACTGTTCGACGAGATGATCGCGGTGAACCTGCGCAGTGTCTTCCTGTGCTGCCGGGCGGCGTTGCCCGCCATGGTGGAGCAGGGTTTCGGCCGGATCATCAACATCGCGTCACAGGTCGGCCAGAAGGGTGGACCGGGGCTGGCCCACTACGCGGCGGCGAAGGCAGGCGTCGTCGGCCTGACCAAATCTCTGGCCAGGGAGGTCAGCAAGCAGGGTGTGACCGTGAACTGCATCGCGCCGGGACCGATCGTCACGCCGCTCGGCGGGGACCTGTCCGACGAGTGGACCGGGCCGCTGCTGGCCGGCCTGCCGCTCGGCCGGTTCGGCCAACCCGAGGAGGTCGCACCGACGGCGGTCCTGCTGGCCAGCGATCCTGGCGGGAACCTCTACACCGGACAGACGTTGGGCCCGAACAGTGGGGACGTGATGCTGTGAGGACGGTCCTCATCACGGGTGCGGCCAGCGGGATCGGGCAGGCAGTGGCGGTGGCCGCCGCGAAGGCCGGGGCCAACGTCGTCGTCGGCACGTTCGACGGCGACCCGCACGATGTGGCCACGACCGTCGACCTGGTCACCTCGGCGGGCGGCCGGGCGCTCGCGGTCGACGCCGACGTGCGCAGCGGCGAGCAGTTGCAGGCGGCGTGTGAGGCAGCTGTCGCGACATTCGGTGAGTTGGACGGCGTGGTGGCGAACGCGGGCTGGCTGCGGCACAGTCCGCTGGCGGAGCTGACGGACGAGTTGTGGCACGACATCGTGGACACCGACCTCGGCGGGGTGATGCGTACCGTCCGTGCCGCGGCCGTGCACCTGCCCCGCGGTGGTGCGGTGGTGTGCGTGTCCAGTGTCGCCGGCGCGGCGGTCGGCTGGGCCGGGCACACGCCGTACGCGGCGTCGAAGGCCGGCATCATCGGGTTCGTCCGGAGCGCCGCACTTGAGCTGGCCCCGAACGGTGTCCGGGTGAACGCGGTACTGCCGGGCGTGATCGAGTCGCCGCAGTCCCTCGACCCGGTCAACTCAGGTGGCCCGGAGGGTCTGGTGCGGTCCGCGGCGAAGATCCCGCTCGGCCGGGTGGGCCAACCCGACGACGTGGCCGACGTGGTGTGCGCGCTGTTGTCCGACACCACGCGGTATGTGACCGGACAGAGCATCACAGTGGACGGTGGCCTACTGGCGGCGTGGCCGACCTAGTGGCCCTGCCGGCTACACCGTCTGCGGTTGTTCGGCCAGTTCGGGCAGTTCCTCTTCGATCGAGCTGTCCATATAGCTGGCCTGCACCACGCGGCGTTCCTGCCACAGGTGGTACAACGCGATGGCGAAGATGACCGAGCCGATGACGTTGGCGATGAAGTGCCACCAGACCCGGTACGTGACGGCGCCAGCGCCCGCATCCAGCAGGCCGAACCAGGTGGACAGGCCGATGGCGTGCTTAGCGCCCAACCAGATGGACAGCATCAGCGACAGGTGTTCCAGGCCGTGAATGCCCTGCATCCACACGCCCATCTTGGCCCACCGCCGTGCTTTCGTGGCACGGGCCCTGGTCGTGATCACCATGATTGCCGCCATGCCGCCCAGGAAGATGAGATTGCCGACGAAGTGCAGGATCTCCATGCCCAGTGTCGCCCTGCCCGGGTCGACCATCTGGAAGCCCATCGCCAGCGCACCACCCCACGGTGTCATCCAGCCGGTGGTGGCCTCCGGGTGCCCCACCCAGTAACCAACCTGCGCGACGTGTTCCTGCAGATGGCCCAACTGGCCGATGATCCCGAGCATGATCACCGCGCTGGCCGCTCCGTACACCCAGGCCCGGCGCCTGCGGTTGGCGATGTGTAACGCGCCGACCGCGACCCACATCCCCACCGCCCACAGGAACAGCAGCAGCGCTCCCGCGGAGTCGAGGGATCCCATCCCGCTCATTCCACTCATGGCGAGTCTCCACCCGTTCGAAGTGATGGCAACAAAGGACCGGGGCTACGACCCACTGGAAAAGATACGTGACCAAAGGGGTTCGCGACAAGGTGCGATGAAGCCAGGAAATGAGAAACATCGCAATATCGGAGAAGCAAGGGGAGAAAGGTATGCATTCCTATTTCAGTTCATGTGCTCAGCACTTGACAACGCCGCACGGCGAGCCGTGGCGACCGCGATCCGCGCGCCACCGGTGACCACCTCGGCCGACGACAGAGCCGAAGCCCTGGCAATGAAGTCACCGCGCAGCGTGGCGACCTGTTCGTCGTCAAGCTGCGCCATCTCGTAGTAACTCGGGACAGCCGATTCCCACACCTGTTCGGGAGTGCCGCTCAGCTCCAACGGAAACTCCTCCCAGGACACCGGCTCGAAACCGGCAGGCGTCAACAGTTCGTCCAGCCCCGCACGACTACGCGTGCGGCGATCACCCAGCGGCGGGACACGGCGTTCCGCAGGCAGCGTCGCGAAGACCGGCCGAGCGAGCGACAGGAACAGCTCAAGCGCACCGCCCGGCACCGGGCCGGCGCCCACTGTGATCGCGAACCTGCCTCCAGGGCGCAACACCCTGGCCACCCCGGCGCTGACCTGCTCGACGTCCGACATGAGCATGAAAGCCATGTGCGACACGACAGCGTCGAACGCGTCGTCCGCGAACGGCAACTCCTGTGCACGCCCCACTCGCAGGTCGGCGCCGACCAACTCGGGGCGCCGACGCGCCAGCGCGACCTCACCTTCGGACAGGTCGACCCCGGCCAACTCGAGCACGCCGTTCCGAGCGAGATCCGCAAGCAACGTTCCGTCGGCACATCCCAGATCGAGCACCTGTCGCGCGCCTGCGACACGATCGGCAAGGAGCTGGTAGCTCGTCCGCCCGTCGGGCAGGTGGTTCGCGAGCACACTGCGCCCCATCGATCCAGGCGTTCGGTCGTGATAGGTACGGAGGAACGACTCGCCCGCGGGTGCGCCGTCTGCGGTAACCATCCTGCCAACCTAACGCCCGCCGCTCGGCCCCTACACTGCGAGACCTGACGTCCGAGGAGCCGAGGTGGGTGTGCGCAGCGAGGAGTTCCACCGGATCGTGGCGGCCCTTGCCGACGTCCAGCGCGCGGAGGGCCACGACTACACGTCGTTCAGCGTGCGCGGCAAGCGTTTCGGCTACTACTGGCCCCGGACGCGGACCGTCGGCCTGCGGCAGACGCTGTCGGAGCAGCGGGCGCTGGTCGCCGAGCGGCCGGACGTCTTCGAGGAGCAGTTCACCTCGGGCGGGTTCGGCTGGGTGGTCGTCTACCTGGCCGGGATCAAGGCCGACGAGCTGGCCGAGTTGGTCTACGAGGCCTGGCGACTGTCCGCTCCGGAAGAGCTCGTCGAGCGGCTCCCGTTCCCCTGGTAGCTCACGTTCCCTTGGCCAACGCGCGGGACCGCAACGGCAGCGCCAGCAGGGCGCCGACCACGAACCCGACCACGTGCGCCGGGTACGCCACGTCCCCGGCCGACGATGTGCCGTAGCCGGTGGCGTACAGGGCCTGCAGCACGAACCACATGCCGAGCATCAGCCAGGCCGGCACCTTCAGCGGCAGGAAGAACAGGAACGGGATGAGACCCCACACCCTCGCCTTCGGCCAGAGCACCAGGTACGCGCCGAGCACGCCCGCGATCGCACCGGACGCGCCGACCAGCGGACCGCCCGACGACGGGTCCAGCAGCGCGAAGCCGTAGCCGGCCGCGTACCCGCAGACGAAGTAGAACAGCACGTACCAGCCGCGACCCATCCGATCCTCGACGTTGTTGCCGAAGATCGCCAGGAACAGCATGTTGCCCAGCAGGTGTGACCAGCTGCTGTGCACGAACATCGCGGTGAGCACGGACAGGACGGGCGACTTGGCGTAGTGCGGCGGCCCGAGCAGGCAGGCGGCGCCGGAGTTGGTGACCGTGGCCTGGCCGGTCGGCACCAGGGCCGGCAGGTGGCCGCCGATCAGCTCGTGCGGCACGGCGCCCCACCGCTCGAAGAACCCCTGCAGGTCACACAGCTGCCCCGCCGTCGTGCCGCCGAACAGCGAGTGTGCCGCGGACGGCATCAGCAGGAACACCACGACGTTGGCCGCGATGAGCGCGTACGTCACCACGGGCACGCGGCGCAGCGGATTGACGTCATGGACGGGTATCACCCCACCTGGATACCAGGTCGATGTGCCATCCGCAGAACTCCCGTACCGGATTGGCGGCCGTCATTACGAGACCGCGGCCGACCCGTGACATTTGTCCGATCATGTTTCGTCTGTCCGTAACACCCCTCGGCGTGTCGTTGGCGGCAATGTGGTCACGGACCTGCGGACGCTGCGGTGACCACGGTTGCCGGAATGATCGTCGCCGGACTGAAGGCGAGCGGTGTCCGCCGCGTCTACGGACTGCCCGGCGACTCGTTGAACGGGTTCACCGATGCGCTGCGCCGCGACGGCGACATCCAGTGGCTGCACGTGCGACACGAGGAGGCTGCGGCCTTCGCCGCAGCGGCGGATGCGACCATCACCGGCGAGCTGGCGGTCTGCGCCGCGAGCTGCGGTCCCGGGAACACGCACCTGCTCAACGGGCTGTTCGACGCCAACCGCAGCCGGGTACCCGTCCTGGCGATCGCCGCCCAGATTCCGAGCGGCCAGATCGGCAGCGGGTACTTCCAGGAGACGCACCCACAGGAACTCTTCCGGGAGTGCAGCGTCTACTGCGAGCTGGTGAGCACGGCCGCGCAGCTGCCGCGCATCCTGCGGATCGCCATGCAGACGGCGGTGAGTCGCGAAGGGGTTGCCGTCCTGGTGATCCCGGGCGACGTCCTGCTCGACACCGTGGCGCACAACGAGGAACCGGTCGCCATCCGGCGGCCTGCCTCGGTCAGCCACCCGGTCCAGGGTGAACTGGCCGCGGCCGCGGGCCTGCTGAACTCTTCGGAGCGGGTCACCATCCTGGCAGGCGCGGGTTGCGCGGGGGCGCACGCGGAGCTGACCCAGGTGGCTCAGATATTGCAGGCGCCGATCGTGCACACCCTGCGCGGCAAGGAACACGTGGAGTACGACAATCCGTTCGACGTGGGCATCACCGGCCTGCTCGGCTTCTCCTCCGGCTACGGGGCGATGGAGAGCTGCGACGCGCTGCTCATGCTCGGCACCGATTTTCCTTATCCGGAATTCTATCCACGAGATGTGCCGGTGGTGCAGGTCGACATCCGAGGCGAGCAGATCGGCAGACGAATCGCGGTCCGGCACCCACTGGTCGGCACCGTCAAGGACACGCTCACGGCGTTGCATCCGCTGCTGCGGGCGAAAGACGTCAGCGAGCGGAACCATCCCGGCCGGATGCGCGAGCACTACACCCGCGCCCGCCGGGAGCTCGACAAGCTCGCGGTGGCAGACCGCGAGCGGTCCCCGCTGCACCCCCAGTTCGTCGCCAGGACGGTGAGCGACGTCGCCAGCGACGACGCGGTCTTCATCCCGGACGTCGGTTCGCCGATCATCTGGTCGGCGCGCTACCTGGCGATGAACGGACGGCGGCGGCTGATCGGCTCGTTCATCCACGGATCGATGGCCAACGCCCTGCCGCACGCGATCGGCGCGCAGGCCGCATCACCGGGCCGCCAGGTCGTCGCGCTGTCCGGCGACGGCGGCATCGCCATGCTGATGGGCGATCTGATCACGTTGAGCCAGCATCGCCTGCCGGTAAAGATCGTCGTCTTCAACAACAGTGCGCTGGCATTCGTCGAACTGGAGATGATGGCGGCGGGCATCCCGACGTTCGGCACGGACCTGAGCAACCCGGATTTCGCAGGGGTCGCCCGGGCCCTGGGCATCCACGGTGTGCGGGTGGAGCGGCCGGGCGAACTGCGCCCCGCGCTGGAGCAGGCGTTCGAACACGACGGCCCGCATTGGTGGACGTGGTCACGATGCGACGAGGTGTCCGTGCCGCCGCACGTGACGCTGAGCCATGCCACCGGCGTCTTCGTCGGCGGAGCGCCGGGGAAGCCACTGCTCGTCACCGGCTGGGCACGACGTGGGCATCCACAGGAGGCGTTGACGCGCATCGTCGTAGAGCTGGCCGCGGCGGCTTCGCGGATCTCCGGTGTGGACGAAGGTCATGTCATGGTGGTGATCCAGGACAGCCCGGCCCGGTCCGCCGTCGAAGGCGGCCGCGTCCTGCCGGAACCGGGCCACGAGACCGAGTGGCTGGAGCACTCCTAGCGGTGTTCCAGCGACCGCAGCCGGACAGCGGCGGCGATCTGCGTGACACCCATGACCAACGCACCAGCCGCGACGAACACCAGGAAGACGGCCAACGACAGGCCAGGCAGGGAGATCAGGACGATTCCCAGGACGAACGACAGCACACCGGCGACGATGAGCCACACCCGCTGACCACCATCGACCTGGATGCCGATGGACACGTCGGCGATGCCGGCCAGTAGCCACTGCAGCGCGACGAGAGCGCTGATCAGCGCGAGGCTCAACACGAGGTCACGCAGGCACAGCACGCCACCCACGATGTACAGCACACCGATCAAGCCGGACAGCACATGTTGTCCGGTTGTCGTGCTGGCGTCTCGATAGAAGGCACCGACCAATCTGGACACACCCAGGGTCACCAGCCACGCGCCCGTCAACACGGCGAACGTGAACAGGCCGGCGTCCGGCCAGACCAGCACCACGACACCGAAGACGACGGACAGTGCGCCACTCAACAATGGTGACCACCAGGGCAGCAACCGACGAAGCTCGGTACCGGCCCGCACGCCGTGCACATCGATCGCCAAGGGACACCTCCGGGGATTTGACGACATCACGCGAATCGTAGGGAATCCGAAGCCACGAGAACGATCGTCGAGCCATTCTTGTGAGCACGCACATCCCGACCGTGGGCATCCTGTGGCGCCACCCATCGACGCGTCCCCCGAGCACGGTGTAAGGCTGATCTGGTTTGGCCGCAACGAAACTCGTATGCTCATCCGGGTGACCGACCAACACGGTGCGGACCTCTTCGAACTCGCCGCCGGGCTCCTCGGCAAGGTCGACGCGCTCGCGCGGGAAATGGCGGCTCACATTCGCCGCGAGCTCAAGGATCAGCTGGACGAGGTTCCGCAAGAGGATCTGGAGGACAGCTGTCGTCTCGAACTGCGCAGCGTGCTGGGTGTGCTGGCCGGCAGGGCGCAACTCGACATCACGGCAGGCCTACGCACCGGTCGCAGGCGCGCGGAGCAGAACGTGCCGGAGTCGACGGTGCTCGGCGGCTATCGCATCGGAGTCCGTTTCCTGTGGGAGGTCCTGGTCACCGAGGCCGCCGTGACCGGACTCGTCGGCAGCGACGCGCTGGTCCGCGCCGCGTCGGCGATCTGGGCGATCCACGACGAACTGGTCGCGACGATGATCACCGGCTACCGGGAGGCCACCACCGAACGGCTGCTGGTGCGGGAACAGGAGCGCTCGGCCGTTGTCGAGGCCCTGCTGACGGGGATGACCGTCGGCACCGAGACGTTGTGGGCGGCGGCCGAGGTGCTGCGGCTGCCGAGGCGAGGCCCCTTCGTGGTGGTCGCGGCCGAGGTGCCGGAGGTCGGCCGGCAGGGGCTCCCCCGTGTCGAGGCCGCGCTGCGCCGGCAGGACATGTATTCGTCGTGGCAACTGCGGCCGGACACCCATATCGGCATCGTCCATCTGCGGACACCGGCCAAGGTCGCCGAACTCGTCGACGTGCTCCGACGTGATGCGGTGCGCCGGGTCGGCGTCAGTCCGGTCTACCACGACCTGCACCTCACCGGCCCGAACCTGCGGTTCGCGACGATCGCCATGCTGAGCGGTCACTCGGGCAGCCCGACCGTCACCGTCTTCGACGACAACCCGGTGCCCGTGGCGGCCGCGGCCGCACCCGACGTGACCCGGCACCTGGCGCGGACGGTGCTCGGTGCACTGGAGACGCTGGGCGCCGCGGAGCGCGACATCCTGCTGGACACCCTGGAGACCTGGGTCAACTCAGGAGGGTCCACCGAGGAGACGGCCAAGCTGATGTTCTGCCATCCCAACACGATCCGGCTGCGGCTGCGGCGGATCAGTGAGCACACCGGCCGCTCGATCTCCCAACCCAGGGACGTGACGGAACTCTGTCTCGCCCTCTACGCGATCCGGCAGACACCGAAGCCGGCCACATCCTGAGACGGCCCGACCACCCAAGTAATCTCAGCAGGACAGCAGCTTGGAGAAGGGCAGGTACGGTGCCGCGCGCTGGTGAACCACTGCGGATGCTCGGCTTCCTCACCATCGGGTTGTTCGACGAAGACGACCCGGCACGTGGGCACGAGTCGACCCTGTCCATCATCGAACTGGGCGAGCGGCTGGGCTTCGACAGCGCGTGGGTCCGCCACCGGCACCTGCAGTACGGCATCTCGTCACCGGTCGCGGTGCTCGCCGCCGCCTCCCAGCGCACCAGCCGGATCCAACTGGGCACCGCGGTCATCCCGCTCGGCTGGGAGAACCCGCTGCGCCTCGCCGAGGACCTGGCCACCGTCGACCTGCTGTCCGGAGGCCGGCTCAACCCGGGCCTCAGCGTCGGCCCGCCACGGGACTACGACCGGATCAAGGGTGCGCTCTACCCGGACGCCGCCGACGTCGAGGACTTCAGCTACCAGCGCGTTCGCAGGCTGCTCGACCACATCGGCGGCAAACCGGTCACCGACTTCCGAGGCACCGAGGGTTTCGAGGTGTTCTCCGACCGCGTCCAGCCGCACTCCCCGGGGCTGGCCAGCAGGCTCTGGTACGGCGGTGCGAGCGTGCGCTCCGCGCAGTGGGCAGGCGAGAACGGAATGAACCTGCTGACCAGCAGCGTGGTGCGGGCGGAGGATCCGGACGCCGAGCCCGATTTCGGCGAGATCCAGCTGACGCACGTCCGCGCGTTCCGCGCACACCACCCGGACCGCGAGCGCGCCCGCGTGTCCCAGGGGCTGGTGGTCATCCCCACCGACAGCGCGACGCCTGCCCAGCGGGCGAAGTACACCGAGTACGTCCAGTCGCGCCTGCCGCGCACGAAGGCAGCGCAGGGCCCTGGCCGCATATTGTTCTCGCCCGACTACACGGGCAGTTCGGCCGAGATCGCCGAACGGCTGCACGATCACCCGGCGTTCCGCGAGATCGACGAGGTCGCGTTCGCCCTGCCGTTCACCTTCGACCACGACGACTACGTGCAGATCCTCACCGACATCGCCACCCATCTCGGGCCGGCACTCGGCTGGCGACCTGCGGACGGGGCCTGACCTGGCGGTGCCGGTGTCGGTGAGCCGTCGGCCCACCGACACCGGCATCGAACAGTCGGTCTACCGACCGGTCACACCGTGCAGGTGGGATCACCCGCCTGCGCCGGGACGCTGACCGCGTTCCAGGCCGCCTTCACCGCGTTGAACTCGGTGCAGTCGGTCGGGAACACCAGCTTGGCCGCCTTCAGCGTCCACGTCCGGTAGGTCAGGTACGAGGCACGAGCGGTCTTCATGAGCATCGCGTTGTACATGATCTTGGCCGCGTTCTGGATGCCCACACCGGTGACGCTGCCGCCGTTGCAGGTCGGGCTGATCGGCTGGCCGTTGGTCGGGTGGCTGCCCTCGGCCAGCAGGTAGTACCAGTGGTCACCGGGACCGGCCGCCGCGTGCACCTCCATCCGGGGAATCGCGCTGGAGTAGCAGTTCGGGTCGCCGACCTGGGACGGGTTGGACATGATGCGGATCGGGCCGGTGCCCACCAGGTTGATCTCCTCGCCGACGGTGAAGTCGGGGGTGTCGAACGGTGCCGGCTCGGCGGCGAACCACTCGGTGTCCGCGCCGAAGGTGTCGGCGACGAACTCCTGGGTGCCGCTGCCGGAGATGCCGCCCGGGGTGTGGTCGTCCACGCCGTGACCCATCTCGTGCCCGATCACGTCCATCGACCCGATCCACTGACCGACCGTGTTGTGGCCGAGTTGGACCTCGGTGCCGTCGTAGAACGCGTTCTCGTCGTTCAGCCCGATGCGGATCGGCCACGCGCCGCCGGCACCGTCCTGGGCGTTGCGGCCCAGCCACGTGTGCAGCATCTTGTTCTCGGTCTGCGCCGCGAACAGCGCGTCGACGCAGCCGGTCTCCTGGCTGGTGGCGTTGCCGTTGCCCCAGGTGTCGGTCGCCTTCGTGAACACCTGGTGCGTGCTCAGGACCTCGCAGTCCAGGTTGTGGATGACCGGGTCGGCCATCTTGAACGTGGTGCCGACCTTCGTGGTGTCGATGTGCACCGGGTCGGGACCGTTGTAGGCCGCGTCGCCGTCACCGAACAGCACGTGCTCCTGGGTGCCGAGCACGGTGCCGGTCAGGGCGTCCACGTACACCGACAGGCTGGACGGCTTGCCCGCCTTGGTGCCGGTGACCCGGTCGTTCCAGGCCAGCCGAGGGGTGGCGCCCTTGGCGAACACGGACAGCGCCGGGGTCGTGGTCGAGTCGACCTTGTCGATCTGGCCCTTGGCGGTGGTCAGCGACCGGGCCGCGGTGACCTTCGGGGTCACCGACGCAAGGCTGATCGTCTGGGTCTGGTCGACCGAGTGGTCGAGAACGTGACCGGCGTTGTCGGTGACGATCACGAAGTCGCCACCGATCACCGGCAGCCCCTGGTAGGTGCGGTCGTAGGGCACGAACTGGGCGCCCTGGCCTGCGACCGCCGCGTGCGCCGTGAAGGCGTCGGCGGCGCTGGCGTGCAGGTAGGCGGGCCGGGTGGCCACGACCGAGGCCGCGGCTTGCACCGCGAGCGCCTGGACGGCCTGGGGTGAGTTGGGTTGAGGGGTCGACGGTGCGGTTGCCGCGGATAAGATCATCGGCGACGCCGCTGCGGTGGCCGCGGCCAGCAGGCCGGCAGTCAGAACAGCGCCGATGACGAGGCCGCGCTTGGAATTCGATTTCACGAATGCTCCTCTCCCGCCGACGTGGATCGCACGTCGTCGGAAGTGCAGGCAGGGACCGAACATTGCGTGTGCACCAGGCGATTGCCCCGGCACACAGCCAGATCCAAGCCAGCGAACCGTATTCGGCACAGAGCCAAAAGGGTGCAGGTTATTAACCGCTAACATTCGTGATCGCGACCTGATTGTCACTGGTACGGACCACTTGATTTGTTAGTGTGCGGAACAAATGGAGCCGGAGGTCGCCCTGCTAGCCGTCGAGCTTGCTCGGGATCGGCTCGGCCAGCGGCGCCCGTGAGGCGGGTGCGGGGAACGGGTCGGCGAAGTACTGGGTCTCGTGGGCCACAAGCCCGTCTGCGAACTCCATGATGCTCACCGAGTGGGTGGGTACACCGTCGTAGGTGATCACGCACTCGCTCACCCATAGATCACCACCGCCCACGATCCGGTCGACGGTGAAGTGGCGCTCCGCCGGATGCCCACCGCGTTGCGCCTGGATCGTCGAACTGCCCCGGAAGCGCTCCCCGGACTGCGGGTAGTCCAGGACGGCGTCCTCGGCGTAGATCGCCTGCTCGGCCTCGGCGTCCCCGAGCTCGGAAGCCTGCCAGTGCTGCTCGATGCGGGCCCTGGTCCCGGAGTCACGGTCCATCGTCTGCCTCACCCAATCCACAGTGGAGCCGGAATCAGCCGATCAGCTCCCGGATCATCGCATTCCGCAGCCAGTCGCGATAGCGCTCGACAGCCCAGCCTCGGTGGCGCCGCAGCAGTTGGTGCATGTGCGGGGAGCCCAGGGCGTAGAGGACGTCGGCGGCGGCGGGCGGGTCAAGGCCGTCGCGTAGCCCACCGCGGGCGTGCAGGTCCCTGGTCAGCGCGAGATGCACCTGATGGGTGGCGCTGGCACCGGCATCAGCGGCAGCACGCATGTCCGGGTCGGCACCCGCCGCCTCGACGCTGACCATGATCAGGTCTCCCGCACGTTCCAGCAGCGCGGTCGAGTAGGCCACCAGTTGTTCGATGGCGGCCCGGGGGTCGCCCTGCTCGCGTGCCGCGGTCACCTCGGGGCGGTCGGCCACCGGCACGGACTCCTCGTCGCCAACGATCGCCACCCCGAGAGTGTGCGTGAAGAGGGCCACTTTGGACGGGAAGGCGTCGTAGAGGGTGCGCTCGCCGACTCCGGCCGCCGCGGCGATCTGCCGCAGGGTCGTGGCGACGTAGCCCTGCTCGACGAACAGCCGGGTGGCCGCCACCCGGATCCGAGCGCGAGTCGCGGCCGCAGCGGCGGCCCGCGCCGGGGATCGGTACGCCCTCTTGACCGGGTCTGCCATGGGGAGCATCCTACCCATATTGACCGCAGTCGTACTGCGCCTAATTTGGAGGTGCTCATGACCCACCCGACGCTGGCCGGCATCCACCATGTGAAGATCCCGGTCACCGACCTGGACCGCTCCATCGCCTGGTACGCCCGGGTCTTCGGCTTCCAGGTGACGATGCGGTTCCCCGACGGCGACGGTGTCGTGCGCGGCGTCGCCGGCTCGGTGCCCGGCCTTGGCGACACCGAGCTCACGCTGCGGATCAACAGACAGGCAGCCGAGGGTTGTCGGGGTTTCGACCCGGTCAGCTTCGCCGTCGACGACCGGCCTGATGTCGAGGCGTGGGCCGCCCACCTCGATCGCCTCGACATCCCGCACTCACCGGTGATCGAGGCATCCGTGGGCTGGCTGTTGGTCTTCGACGACCCTGACGGCCTGCAACTACACCTGTACAGCTGGGCCACGCACGGTATCGACCAGTCCGCCAAACCCGGCTACGGCCAACAGGTCACATCGAGTCCAGCGCCGCGGTGAGGTGCTGGTAGGTGGCGGACTCGAACGCGACCAGCCGGATCCGGGCGACGGCGCACGGGGTGGACCGGAGCGTGGTCACGGCGATGCGGTGTGGATGACATGCCTGATCGGCGGGTCCAACGCGAAAGCAGGCGTGGCCTTGGCGTCACCGGGCAGGCACGGCGCGATCGCGGCGCCGCCGTCGGCCAGGGCGGGACCGGCA
>DASXYT010000227.1:0-19807 GCA_036502345.1 Pseudonocardiaceae bacterium
CGGTCGAACGCCTCCACCGAGATGTCCACAATGGATGCGTCGCCACCGGTGATGCTGATGCCCACGTTGTTGTGCAGGATGTCGATGCTGCCCCACATCGTGTAGCAGGCCTTGATCGCCGCCTCGACGGTCGGCTCGTCGGTGATGTCGGCCTGGAACGCCTCAGCGGTGCCGCCCTCGGCCCTGATCTCGGCGACCGTCTCGTCGGCAGCCGCCTTGTTGATGTCCACGCAGAACACCTTGGCGCCCTCGCGCGCGAACAACAGGGCGACCGCCTTGCCGTTGCCGATCGTCCGACCGGCGGCCTGGCCGCCGCCGAAGATGATCGCCACCTTGTCCTTGAGCCGCATGACGTGCCTTTCTCCTACTTGGTCAGCCGGAAGTGGTTGTGGACTCACGCCATCAGCGGTGTCCTCAGGTCGACGAACGTCTGGTCGGTGGACACGTCCACGACGACCAGCGCCGGGCGGTCCGCCTTGATCGCCTCGTTGATGGCGGGCGCGAACTCGGCCGCCGTCGTGACGTGCGACGCGTGCATGCCGGCAGCGGCGCCGATCGCGCTGTAGTCGAACTGCTGCAGTGACGACTTGTACTCGACCTCGCCACGCATCCGCTGGCTGTGCTTCACCCAGCCCAGCACGCCGTTGTTGAACACGACGACCACGATCCGCAGGTCCTCCTCGACGGCGGACAGCAGCGCACCGAGCGACATGCTCAGCCCGCCGTCGCCGCACACCGCCACCACGGTGCGGTCCGGGTCGTTGGCCTTCACGCCGAGCGCGGCCGGAATGGCGTAGCCCATACCGCCGGCACCGGCGGGCTGCAGGTACTCGCCGCCCTGGCGGGACTGGAAGTACCGGCACATCAGCAGCCGGTTCTCGCCGGCGTCGGCACAGATGATCACGTCGTCGGGCAGTGCGTTGCGCAGTTCGGCGATCACCCGCTGCGGGTGCGGCGGAGTCGTGTCCGACTCGGCGCGGTCGTCCGTTGCCACGGCGGCCCGCAGGCCGGCGCGGTGGGCGTCGCGATCGGCGAGCCGGTCGGCCGGCACCGGCTCGTCGGTCAGCGCGGCGACGAGTGCGTCCAACACGTCCCGCACGTCGCCGACGAGCACGTGGTCGGTGGGCATGGTCCATGCCGCGTTGACCGGTTCGACGTCCACCTGGATCAGCCGCTGCCGGGCCGGGTCGATCAGCTTCGCCGACTCCGAAGCGGTGTCCGACGGGCCGAGCTTGCTGCCCAGCACGACCACGACGTCAGCGGCGCCGAGCGCGTCGTTCGCCGTGGGCACACCGAAGTTGCCGAACACGCCTGCCGCGTTCGAGTGTTCCTCGGGGAAGACGCCCTTGCCGGCCGACGTGGTCACGACGGTGGCGCCGGACAGTTCGGCCGCCCGCAGCAGCGCCTGCTGCGCCCTGCCGGTGCGCACGCCGCCACCGGCCAGCAGCACGGGTCGTTGCGCTGTGCGCAACTCGTCGGCGAGGTCAGCGACGTCCGGCGCCGCCGACCTGGTGGCTGCCAGGTAACCGCTGCTGGAGTACAGGCGGGGCACCGAGTCGGGACCGACAGTGCCGGTCAGCGCCGCGGAGTGGAACAGCACGGCGACCGGGCCGGGCTGGCCGGACAGCGCGTGCTTGATCCCCAGTTGCACGCTCTGCACCGCCGACACCGGGTCGTGCGGCTCGAACACCCGCTTGGTGATGGCGGTGAACGCGTTCCTGGCGTCCCAGCTGCCGTACTCACCGGTCGCGGACTGGTAGGGCGCGTGCAGCGAGTACGGAGCGCCGTCGCTCAGGTCACCGAGCAGCAGCATCGGTGTCGCGCCGAACAGCGCCTCCAGGGTGCCGACGACGCCCTGGCCGAACAGCCAACTGCCCTGGGCCATCGCCACCGCGATCTTGCCGCTGGCCCGGGTGTAGGCCTCGGCGGCCGACGTCGCGTAGGCCTCGTTGCGGACCATGACGACACGGATCGAGTCGGTGTGGTGGGCCAGCGCGCTGAAGATCCGGCCGGTGTTGCCGCCGGACAGCCCGAACACGGTGTCCACACCGGCGTCCTGCAAGGCACGGATGATGGCCTCGGTGACGTGCACCTCGGTGTCGACGAGCGGGGACGTGGGCATCAGTTCTCCTTGTGCTGGGCGGGAAGCGGCGCGAGGCCGGCCACGATCCGTTCCGCCGCGCTGCGGGCGGTCAGCTCGGTGACGAGATCGCTGTACCCGCCGTTGTGCGGCGAGACGACAACGTTCGGCAGGTCGAACAGGGGCATCGGGCCGGGCGGCTCGACGCTGAAGACGTCCAGCGCGGCGGCACCGATCCGGCCGTCGACCAGCGCGTCGTAGAGGGCCTGCTCGTCGACGACGGCACCCCGTGCGGTGTTCACCAGCACCGTGCCCGGCTTGACCAGCGCGAGTTCGCGGGCGCCGATCATGCCCCTTGTCGCGTCGGTCAGCGGGACGTGCACGCTGATGAAGTCCGACGACGTGAGCAGTTCGTCCAGCGACACCATGCTCACGCCGTCGGAGTCCTGGGTGCCGGCCGATCGGCGGTGCGCGATCACGTCCATGCCGAAACCACGCGCCTTGGGCACCATGGCACGGGCGATCTCGCCGAAACCGACCAGGCCGAGCGTCCGGCCGCCGAGGTGCCGCCCGTAGAACCGGGTCCACTCGCCGGACCGCAGCGACCGGTCCGCCTCCGGGATGTGCTTGGCGGCGGCCAACAGCAGCGCGAACGCGTACTCGGCGACGGCGGGTGCGTTCAGCCCGGCGAGGGACTCCACCACGATGCCCCGGCTGTGCGCCTCGGCGACGTCGATGTTGTCCGTGCCGGTCCCGATCCGCAGCACGTACCGCAGATCGGGTGCCGCGTCCAGGTGGGTACGCGTCAGCGGCTGCAGGCCGAGTACCAGGCCGTCGATCCGGCCGAGTACCTCCCGCCACCGCTGCTCGTCCCCGTCCAGTGCCTGGAAGCCGGGCAGGTCGATCACCACCTCGACACCGGCGTCGGTCAGGTGGGCCATCGCGGCCCGGTCGGACCCGACGATCCTGGACAGCAGCGCGAGCCGTCGGCTCATGGTGCGTTCGCCGGGATCGACGGCACCGGCACGGTGCCGGTGACACCGGGGATCTTGAAGTTCTTCGCCGAGTTCTGCACCGAGGTCACCTCGGCCGCCGTCAGGGTCGGCACCAGGTCGTTGGTGTAGATCGAGCTGATCTTCGGCGGGCCGGCCTTGCCCAGCACGGCCGAGTCCTGCTGGAACTCGTCGGCGTTGACAGGGCCGTACGCCGGGCCGGTCGTGTCGGCGTTCTTGAGCAGCTTGGTGCGCAGCCTCAACGGCAGTTCCAGCCCGGAGATCTGCTGTTCCAGCGAGGCACCCGTCTTGCCGAGCGACGGATACATCTTCAGCATGATGTACGCCGCGGCGCCCGGGTTGGCCGCGATGAAGATGTCGCCCTCGGTGGTGCAGCGGGTGAACGCCTGGAGCTTGGCCTTCTCCTTGGTCAGGTCACCGGTGTTCGCCACCGCGAGGATGCCGGACACGTCGAGGTAGGGCAGCTTCCCGCCGGGCGCGAGGAACCGCATGTTGATGCCGGCCTGCAGGATCGTGCCGTAGCCGACGTCGTAGTAGAACAACGCGTCGATCTTGCCGGTGTCCAGCGCCTGCCCGGAGGCCGCACCCACGCCGCTGGCGATGATGTGCACGCTGTTCGGGTCGACACCGCTGTCCTTCAGCAGCGCCTTGAGGGTGGGCGCGCTGCTGTCGGACAGCACGTCCACGCCGACCGTCTTGCCCTTCAGGTCGGCCAGCGAGTGGATCGGGCTGTTCGGCTTGACCGCGATGCCGTACTTGAACGGGTAGTCCAGCTCGTAGAACGCGGTCAGCGGCAGGCCGCCGCCGGACGTGTTGATGGTGTGCAGCATGTCCAGGAACTGGTCACTACCCGGCACGCCGATGTCCACGGCGTTGCGGTGGAAGGCAGCGACGAGCTGCGGCGGGTTGGTCGTCACCACGGTGGAGAACTGGTAGCCGTAACGCTTGTAGCAGCCGAGGTACTGGCCGATCGCGTAGTTGGCGCTGAACACCGTCACCGCGGGTGACGGGATGCCGACGACGAGCGGCTTGAGCCCGTTCGCCGCAGCCGTGTTGGTGCCGCTACTGCTGCCGCAGGCGGCCAGGGCGACGGCGAGCAGTGCCGCCACGCCGACCATCGCGCCGGTGAGCAGGCGCCTGCGACGTGGACGGTTCGTGCGCGTTGTGGTCATGGGAGCCTCTCAGCCCTGTGCGCTTGTCAAGCGGACGTCGTTGTCGTTGCCGGCTTCCCAGAACACGATCCGCTTGTGCGCCGCGCGCAGGACCATGTTCAGGCCGAAGCCGACGATCGCGAGGATGATCAGCAGCGCGAAGGTCGCCTGCGTGTCGGAGTTGTTCTGGAACTGGGAGATCATCACGCCGACGCCCTGTTGGGCGCCGGTCATCTCGGCCAGTACCGCGCCGAGGAACGCGTACACGATGCCCAGCTCCAGGCCGGTGAACATCATCGGCATGGCGCTGAACAGCCGGACCCGGTAGAGCTGCTGCAGCCGGCCGGCGGACAACGAGCGCAGCAGGTCGATCCGGTCCGGGTCCGCGGTGACCACGCCCTGCAGCGTGTTCACCAGGACAGGGAAGAACACGAACAGCACGACGAGGCTGGTCTTGGCGGAGAGGCCGAAACCGAACCAGGTGGCCAGCAGCGGGCCGAGCGCCACCTTGGGCAGGCTCTGCAACGCGACGAGGTACGGGTAGATCAGCCGCCGCACGATCGCGGACTCACCGGCGAGTACACCGAACAGGATGCCGGCACCGCTGCCGATGGCGAAGCCGATCGCGGTGGCCTCCATCGTGGACCCGAGCTGCGCCCACATGCTGTTCGGGTCGCCGGGATCGGTGGTCACCAACGCTTTCAGCGCCGTCCACACCGACAGCGGCGGCGGGATGATGTAGCTGGGCGGCTTGTAGATGGTGACGCCGAGCTGCCAGACACCGATGCCCAGCGCCAGCGCGATCACCAGGTACAGCAACGAAAGACCGCCGTTGCGCGCCTTGCGGCGACGACGCCTGCGCAACACGGTCGACGTGGTGGTGACCGGCGCCGAGGTCGGCCGGGACCGGGTCGCCTCGATGGAGCTCATGCCGGTACCTCCTCGCGCGAGTCACCTTCCAGGACGCCCCGGATGGTGGCCACGAGGCGATCCGACTCCTCGGTCGGGTCGTCCAGCCCGCGCGGTCGTGGCCGGGTCACCTCGAACTCGGCGACGATCCGGCCCGGCCGTGCCGACATCACCAGGATCCGGTCGGCGAGGAAGACGGCCTCACTGATGCTGTGCGTCACGAACAGCACCGTCTTGCCGGTGGCCATCCAGATCGACTGGAGTTCGGCGGACATCCGCTCCCGCGTCAACGCGTCCAGCGCGGCGAACGGCTCGTCCATCAGCAGCAGTTCGGGATCGTGCAGCAGTGCCCTGGCGATGGACACCCGCTGCTGCATGCCGCCGGAGAGCTGCTTGGGGTACTTCTTCTCGAACCCGGCGAGGCCGGTCATCTCCAGCAGTTCGTTGGCGCGCCGCACGGCCTGGGCCTTCGGCAGGCGCAAGACCTTCGCCGGCACCAGGACGTTGTCCACGACCTTGAGCCACGGCATCAGCGTCGCCGCCTGCGGGACAAGACCGACCCGGTGCCTGCCGCGCTTGGTCGGTTCACCGCGCAGTGTCAACGTGCCGGCCGTCGGCTCGATCAGGCCGGCGAGGATGCGCAGCAGGCTGCTCTTGCCGCAGCCGGACGGACCGAGCAGGGCGACGAACTCGCCCTCCTGGATGGTCAGATCGATTTCCTGCAGTGCCTCGACGTAGGTCGCGTCCCGCGACCAGTACTGCAGCATGATGTCCCGCATCGCGACGTGAGAGTCGGCAGGCATATCGGTTCCCGTCGGGTTTCGGTTGTCCTGCTTGACATTGACAGCCATGTCACATGTAGCCCTCTTTGCGCAGCAGCTCGTACGCTCCGCCCGCCGCGATGGTGTCCAGCAGCATCTTCGGCATCCGGGCACCGTTTTTCGACGTGCCCGCCGTGACGTTGGTGTAGGTACCGTGCTCGATGTCCAGCGACACGGTGTCGCCCTCGGCCGTCATGTCGAGGCAGCCAGGACACTCCAGCACCGGCATCGCGTAGCTGATGCAGTTGCGGAAGAAGATCTCGCCGACCGTCTCGGCGACGATGCCGGCGATGCCCAGCCGGGTGAGCAGCGTGACGGCGGGCCTGCTGGACCCGGTGCCGAAGTTGCGGCCGGCGACCAGCAGATCGCCCTGCCTGACCTGGTTCGCCCAGCCCGGCCGGATCGACGAGAGCACCAGCGCGTCCTGCTCAGCAGGCGGCAGGTCGTAGCCGGCCCTCGGCATGATCGCGTCCGTGTTGATGTAGTCCTGCGGGAAGACCCAGGCCCGACCCGTGATGTCGGCCAGGTTGACGGTGCCGGTCTTTGTGCTGCCGCTCATGCGCTGTGCTCCAGGGCGGTGAGGTAGGGGGTGGGGTCGGCGACGTAGCCCTCGATCGCCGACGCGGCGACGGTGGCCGAGCTGCCCATGTAGATCCGGGCGTCCGGGCTGCCCATCCGGCCCTTGAAGTTGCGGGTGCTGGACGTGATGCAGGTTTCGCCGGGGGCCAGCACGCCCATGTGGCCGCCGGAGCAGGCACCGCAGGTGGAGTTCGTGACGATGGCGCCGGCCTCGGCCAGGGTCTGCAGGTAGCCGCGTTTCATCGCTTCCAGGTAGATCGCCTGCGACGCGGGCGTGACGATGAAGCGGACGTGGTCGGCGATCTTCCTGCCGCGCACGACGGAGGCGGCGACCTCCAGGTCGGCCAGCTTGCCGTTGGCGCAGGAGCCGACGAACGCCTGGTCGATCCTGATCCGCTGGGCGGCGACCTCGCCGATCGGCACCACGTTCTTGTTCAGCGCGTCGGGCAGTGCCACCGACGTGCGAACCTGACCGAGGTCCACCTCGTACACCGCGTCGTACTCGGCGTCCGGGTCGGCGACCACCGGGGTGAAGGGCCGATCGGTGATCGACTCGACGTAGTCGGTGATCAGCTTGTCCGCCGGGAACATCACGAAGTTCGCGTTGAGCTCGGTGCACATCGTGGCCAGGGTCGCCCTGGCGTCCAGCGGCAGTGAAAGGAGCCCGGGGCCCTCGAACTCGATGTCGTGGCCTTCCTGGCTGCCGTAGTACTGCGCGATGTGCAGGAAGATGTCCTTGGCGTAGCTGCCGAAGGGCAGTTCGCCGGTGAGCCGGAACTTGACCGTCGGCGACGCCTTGTACCAGGTCTGGCCGGTGCACACGAGTTGCACGATGTCGGCCATGCCAAGGCCACGGGCGGCGCTGTTCAGCACTCCGGCCGAGGGGGTGTGTGAGTCGTTGCAGGCGACCAGCTGACCCGGCAGGGCGAGCGCCTGCTCGATGATGATCTGGTGTTCGATGCCGCCTCGGCCGATGTCGGCCAGCCAGCGGAACCCGAGGCGCTCACTGTGTTCCCTGGCCCGCTTGTGCGCGAGGGCGGTACGCACCGTGGGTGCCGGCACCGCGTGGTCGAGGAGGACGGCGACCCGCTCCGGGTAGGAGACCTTCCGCAGGTCGGTGGGTAGCCGGTCGGCCGTCTTGTGGAAGACGCTGTCCGCCATCACCACGAGGTCCACGTCGGTGACGACCAGCTGCCCTGGCACCACTGTCTGTTCGCCACTGTGTGCGGCCAAGACCTTGTGCGCCATCGTCATGCCCATGCCAGTCGCTCCATTGCGTCGATAGAGCCTGTGACCCTCGGTGTCGTCCCGAGTGGAGTGTTGCGTTCCGCTTGGCGCGACTTGATGTGCCGTGGATCAGATTCCGTATTCGATGTCTGATACCCTACGAACGTCAAATGGTGGAAGTCAAGCGACGCCGCCGTCGGCCCGGACCCGGCAGGAGCGAGGATGGATCTGGACCTCGATGGGCGTGTCGCCCTGGTCTGCGCGTCCACGGCGGGCCTTGGCCTGGCCAGCGCGCGGGCCCTGGCGGCCGAGGGTGCCCACGTGGTGATCAGCGGCAGGCGCGGCGATGTGGCCAAGGCCATCGCGGCGCAACTGCCGAAGGCCTCCTGGGTGGAGATCGACCTCACCGAGGGCGGTGCGGCCGACCACCTGGTCGCCGAGGCAACGGCACAGGCAGGCCCGATCGACATCCTGGTGCTCAACGGCCCAGGCCCAGCGCCCGGCACGGCGGCCGACCTCGATCCCGCCACGGCAGGGGGTGCGCTCGAACAACTGCTGCTCGGGCACGTGCGACTCGTCAGCAAGGTGCTCCCCGGCATGCGGGAACGCGGCTGGGGCCGGATCGTGGCGATCGGGTCCAGCGGTGTCGTCGCACCCCTGCCGAACCTGGCCGCGTCGAACACCGGACGTGCCGCACTGGCCGCCTACCTGAAGACGCTCGCCGCCGAGGTCGCTGCCGACGGTGTCACGGTGAACATGGTGGTCCCGGGTCGGATCGCCACCGACCGGGTCGCCGAACTCGACCGACGAACCGCCGAACGCACCGATCGGACAACTGAAGAAGTTCGCGTGGCATCCGAGACAAGCATTCCGATCCGACGATATGGTCGTCCTGAGGAGTTCGGCGCCACGGTGGCGTTCCTCGCCGGGCGACCGGCCTCGTATCTGACCGGGATCGTCGTACGATGCGACGGCGGTCTGGTCCGTAGTATCTAGTGCATCATGTCCAGTACGCGAAAGCGCGTTTCCGGGACATGTCGGAGACGATGGCAAAGGAGGAGGCGTCTCCATGACAGCTCACACCCTGGAGCCGGTCGCCGACCGCCCGCAGAGCCTCAGCGATATCGCATTTGACCGCATTCGGAATGCGATCGTGCAACGGACCCTGGAGCCCGGCACCCGGGTGAGCGAGTCCATGCTGGGCGAGATGCTGCAGGTCAGCAAGACCCCGGTGCGCGAGGCGCTGCTGCGGCTGTGCCACGTCGGGCTGGTCGAGCCCACCACCAGGGGACTGCGTGTCGTGCTCCCCAACAAGGACATCATTCGGGACGCGTACGAGGTCCGGACCGGGCTGGAGAGCGTTGCCGCGAAACTGGCCGCCGAACGCGCGAATGGGCCGCAACGGCAGACCATCACCGATGCCGCTCGGAAGTCCCTGGAATGCGCCCGCAGCGGCGACTCGGGCGGTTTCGCCGAGTGGGACATGGCGTTTCACACCTCCGTTGCCGACTCCGCGGGGAACAAGCTGCTCGCCAAGGCCGTCAGCGATTCCGTGGTACTGGCGTTCACACTGCGCTCGCGGGACGTGCTGACACCGGATGACTCGGTGCACTGCGGCCGCCAGCACGTGCAACTGGCCAAGTCGATCAAGTCGGGCGACGCGGCGCTGGCCGCCCAGCAGATGCTCGACCACATCGCCGAAGTGACGAAATTCGTGCTGGCCGCCGCTGCCGGCTAGGTCCTGCCGCACCGGCCCGATCCGGCACCGCCCGCGTGTCGACCGTCCGGGCGGGCGAGTCGACCATCAGAACTACCTTTCGACCGCCGGTGGACGACTCGACCGCGCACGAGGGCGAGTCGACTGCTCTCGTTGGTGGGTCGACCACTCGCTTGAACGGCGGCCGCGCCAAGGGCGACGCGGCCCCGCTGACTGCACAGCACATGCTCGACACCGCCGAAGTCGCGAATTTCGTGCCGACCGCCGCAGCCAAACAGGCCCTGCCGCGCCAGCGCAACCCGGGCACCGCCCGCGTGTCGACCATCCAGGCGGGCGAGTCGACCACTCACGAGGGCGAGTCGACCGCTCTCGTTGGCGGGTCGACCACCCGCTTGAACGGCGGCCGTGTCGAGGGCGGGGCCGATCAAAGTGGGACCTGGACTTCGACAACAGCACCTGGCCAGGCCTAGAAGCCCTTCACCTCGTCGTCGGTCAGCTCCACCTCCACCGCCGCCACCGCGTCGGTCAAATGATGGGGCTTGGTCGCACCGATGATCGGCGATGACACCACCGGGTTGCGCAGCACCCACGCCAACGCGACCTGGGCCATGGACAGGCCGCGCTGCTGCGCGATCTCCCCGACCCGGTCCACGATCTGCTTGTCCACCTCTGGGTAGAGCCGCTTGCCCAGCGCGTCGTTCTCGGTTCGCAGCGTCGTCTCGCCCCACGGCCTGGTCAGCCGCCCACGCGCCAGCGGGCTCCATGGGATCACGCCGATCCCCTGGTCGGCGCACAGCGGGAACATTTCCCGTTCCTCGTCCCGATTGAGCAGGTTGTAGTGGTCCTGCATGGTGGCGAACCTGGCCCAGCCGTGCACGGTGGACGTGTACAGCGCCTTGCAGAACTGCCACGCCTGCATGGAGGACGCACCGATGTAGCGCGCCTTGCCGGACCGCACCACGTCGTTGAGCGCTTCGAGCGTCTCCTCGATCGGCGTCGTCGGGTCCCAGCGGTGGATCTGGTACAGGTCGACGTAGTCGACGCCCAGCCTGCGCAAGCTGTTGTCGATCTCGCTGAGGATCGCCTTGCGGGACAGGCCGGCGCCGTTCGGGCCGGGGCGCATCCTGTTGTGCACCTTGGTCGCGATGACCACGTCGTCCCGGGACGCCGACTCGCGCAGCACGGTGCCGAGGACCTCCTCGCTGGTGCCGTTGGAGTAGCCGTTGGCCGTGTCGAAGAAGTTGACCCCGGCCTCCAGCGCGGCGTTGATCAGCGGCCTCGCCTGGTCCAGCGGCAGCGTCCAGATGTGGTCGCCCCGGTCGGGCTCGCCGTAGCTCATCGCACCGAGGCAGATCCGGGAGACCTCCAGGCCGGTGGTGCCCAGCTTGGTGTACTTCATGTCGTGCCCTCCAGTGGCGTCGTAGAGGTGAGTGCGGCAGCGTGCAGTCCGTCGGCGAACCGCACGCTGGGAAAGCGCCGCCAGACCTCGTCGTCGTGGAACGGCACGATGCGTTCGGTGGCACCGCCTGCCGCGCCGACCAGCTCGTCGGCCAGCACGTGCCAGCGGTCCACCGGGCCGGTCAGCGAACTGATCGGCTCCCTCGGGTGCTCGATGTTCTCGTACGTGGACACGTTGTCCCCAGCGAAGACCAGTGGGCCCTCGTCGGTTGCGGCGACGGCGTACTGCGATCCCGGCGTGTGGGTGTCCAGCGCCGGGTGCAGCGCCATGCCGGGCAGCGAGACATCACCGTCCACCAGGGTCAGCAGGCCCGCCGCCGCTCGGGCGTCCAGCACGTCGAGCAGGTCGGCGTCGGTCGCGCGGAACATCGCCTGCCCGAACCGGTCCGGCTCGGCGACAGCCGCCCTGTGCTGCTCGTACTCCGCCCGCTGCAGGATCACCCGCGCTGCCGGGAAGTCCGGCAGCGCACCTGCGTGGTCGAAGTGCTTGTGGGTCAGCACAACGGTGTCCACATCGGTCACGGCGATGCCGATCCTGGCCAGCGCGACCACCGGTGCACACCAAGCAGGATTGCTGTATTTCGTGCCCAACCGCCGCTGGTGGAACGGCGACGAGAACCCGACGTCGATCAACGTCACCGATGTACCGACCCGCACCGCGCCGAAGCAGTACGGCACATCGCGCAGTTCGGTCCTGCCGGCCACCAGCAGGCCGGCCGGGTGACCACTGACGTGGCCGCACTCGACCAGCCAGGCGGCAGTGCGTTCCACTGCTCAGTCGCCGGTGGCGATGATCGTCGTCTTGATCTGCGTGTAGTCGGCCAGCGCGGCGAAGCCCTTCTCCCGGCCCATACCGCTGGCCCGGTAACCACCGAACGGCGTCTCGACCCCAGGCTTGCCACCGTTGATCGCGACCTGACCGGCCACCAGCCGGCGGGCCATCCGCAGCGCACGACCGGAATCGGCCGTCCACACCGAGGCGATCAGGCCGTACTCGGAGTCGTTGGCCAGCGTGATCGCGTCCTGCTCGTCGTCGAACGGCGTGATCGCCAGCACCGGCCCGAAGATCTCCTCCCGGAAGATCCGCATGCTCGGTGTCACGTCTGCGTACGCGGTCGCCTGGACGTAGCGGCCACCGGTCAGGCCGGGATCGGTCGCGATGTCACCGCCGACGACCAGTCGGGCGCCGTCCTCACGAGCGATGTCGAAGTACGAGCGGACCTTCTCGAACTGGGCCTGGGTGGTCATCGGCTGCAGGATCTCGCCGGGCGTGACAGCGGCCAGCAACTCCCCCATCCGCGCGACCATGTCCTCGTAGACCGGCCGCTGCACGAGCAGCCGGGTCAACGCCGAGCACACCTGGCCACCGTTGCGGCTGAACGAGACCGCCGCCTTGGCGGCAGCGGCCAGATCGGCGTCGGCGAACACGACCATCGGGCTCTTGCCGCCCAGTTCCAGCGTCACCGGGATCAGGTTCGCGGCGGCCGCAGCGGCGACCTGTCGACCAGCGGCGACCGAGCCGGTGAACACCAGTTTGCGTACGGCCGGGTGCCCGGTCAGCGTGGCACCCGTGGCCGGTCCGGTACCGGTGACCACGTTGAACACACCGGACGGAAAGCCCAACTCGGACGCGAGCCGAGCCAGCAGCACCGATGTGGCCGACGTGAACTCGGACGGCTTGAGCACGACCGTGTTGCCGGTGGCCAGCGCGGGTGCGAGACCGCGCACCGCCTGGGACAACGGGCTGTTCCACGGCGTGATCATCCCGATCACGCCGTGCGGCTCGTGCCGGGTGAACGCGTGCTGGCCGGCGCCGAGGTCGATCGTCTCGCCGAAGAACGCGCGCACGATCCCGCCGTAGTACTCGAAGTACTCCGCCGAGTCGTTGATCGCGCGCTGCATGTCGTAGCGCGTCTTGCCGGTTTCCGAGCATTCGGTCACCAGGAATTCCTCGCCGCGCTCCCGCAGCGCCTGGCCGAGGCGCCACAGCAGTTTCCCGCGCTGCGCGGCCGGCAGGTCGGCCCACGCAGGACCGGCCGCGGCCGCACTGCGGACCGCCCGGTCGACCACGTCCGCAGAGCCGAGCGCCACCGACGAGACCCGATCACCGGTGACCGGGTCGTCGACGCCTGCCCGATCCTCGCCGGGCACCACCACCGACGCGCCGTCGATCCAGTGGTCGACCTGCCGGACGTCGGCCGCCGTCGTCGTCATGGCCTGCCTTCCGTCGGCACGCCGTAGCCGGCCTCGATCTCGCCCTTGACGACGCCCCAGACGTGGTCCACGAGTTCCAGGAACTCCGGCGACCGCCGAACCTGCTGGCCCCGGGGTCGCGCCAGCGGCACGTCCACGATCTCCCGAACGGTGCTGCCAGGGCCCCGGGACAGGATGACGACGGAGTCGCCGACCAGCACGGCCTCGTCGATCTGGTGCGTCACGAACACACCGGAGAACGCACTGCTCTCCAGCAGGCCGAGCACCTCCTCCTGGAGGATCTCGCGCATCTGGGCGTCGACCGCGGCGAACGGCTCGTCCAGCAGCAGCAGTTCCGGCTCGACGGCCAGCGCCCTCGCCACGTTGACCCGCTGCTGCATGCCGCCGGACAGGTGGTCGGGATAGTGCCGCGCGAAATCGGCGAGGCCGACCCTGGACAGCACGTCGCGGGCCTTCGCCCTGGCCTCCTGCCTCTTCATGCCGCCCAGCACCAGCGGGTACGCGACGTTGTCCTCGGCCGTGCGCCACGGCAGCAGCGCCGACTTCTGGAACACCACGGCGCGGTCCTTGCCCGGCTTCGTGACCTTCTCACCGTCCACAGTGACCTGTCCGCCGGTGTAGGGCACGAGACCGGCGATGGCACCGAGCAGCGTCGACTTGCCACAACCACTCGGCCCGATCACGGAGACGAGGCGCCCCTTGGGCACCGTGAAGCTCACGTCGTCCACAGCGCAGAACGGCTGATGGGTCACCGGACTGCGGTAGTCGATGCGGACGTGGTCGATGGCGAGCTTGGGCGCCGGCACGGCGGGCTCGGTCTGGCCTGCCGCTGCGGTGGGGACGCCGGACCTGGTCATGCTCACGCCACCTTCCATCGGTTGAAGTGACGTTCCACCGCTCGCAGCACGAAGGTGAGGATCACCGACACGACGGCGAGCACGAGCAGCCCGACGAACAGCAGGTCGGTGTTGAAGTTGTTCGCCGCCTGCGAGATCAGGAAGCCGACGCCTGCCTCCGCCGAGATGAACTCGCCGACGATGACACCGATCAGGCCGGTCGCCATGCCGAGCCGGATGCCGGTCACGATGGACGGCACGGCCGCCGGGAGCAGGATCGTCCGCCAGATCTCGGTCCGTGTCGCGTTGTAGGACCGGGCCAGGTTGATCAGCGTTCGATCGACGTTCTTCACACCCGTCAACGTGCTGATGAGGATCGGGAACAGCGACGCGACGAACACGACCACGATCTTGCTCAGGATGCCGATGCCGAACCACAGCACGATGATCGGCGCGAGCGCGACCAGCGGCAGCGAGTAGAAGATGTTCAGCGCGAGGCCGAGTGTTTCCTCGACCAGCACGTACCAGCCCATCAGCAGCCCGACGACCACCCCGACGACGATCGAGCAGGCCAGCCCGATGATGAACTCCTCACCGGAGATCTTCATGTCGTTGAGGCCCTCGGCGGAGGGCAGGAAGTGCCACGCCGACGTGATCACCTGGCTGGGCGAACTGCTGTACAGCGGGTTCACCCAGTGCATCGAGGACGACAGCTGCCACGCCGCCAGCACCAGGATGACGAACCCGACGGACAGGATCGGCGACCGCAGCCGCCGCAGGACGACCCCGGCCCGCCCGGCCCGTGGCGCACCACGGGTCGGGGAGCCCTGCGGCGGGGCCGCGGTGGTCGACGTACTCATCGGAACTCACGCACCCTTTGCCGCGTTCGCGAACGTGTTGTCCACGATGTTGGAGAAGTCGGCTGTGGACACCGTGGGAGCGCTGATCGACAGTGCCCGGACGGTGGTGGCGAAGTCGGCCTGGCTGAACGGCGCGAATCCGTCCAGTGCGGCCTGGTCCTTCAGCCATGCCTGCGCGATCGGCAGGCTGACCTTGGCAGCGTCGGCGAGGTAGCCGGCCGTCTGCGACTGGTGCGTCTTGACCTCGTCGGACGCGGCCTGCCACGCCTTGAAGAAGTTGACGACGGCGTCCTTGTGGCTGGCCGCCCACTGCGTGTTCACGGTCGCCACGTTGGCGGTCAGGATGCCGAGGTTGGTCTTGTCGATCCGGTCCAACGCGTGCAGCGACGGGTTGCCCTTCTCGGCGGTGTCGATGAACGGATGGGCGGCGAACGAGCCTGCCGTCTTGTTGTTGATCAGAGCGGTGATGTTGGCCGCGAAGCTGCCCGACGTGTAGACGATCTTGTAGTCGCCCGGGAAGTTCAGGCCGTGTTCCTTGAGGTAGAGCTGTTGGCCGGCACCGAGCAGCGAACCGGGTGAGGAAGCGCCGAGAGTGGCGCCGCGCAGGTCGTTCACGCTGTGGATGTTCCCCTGCACGAGGAAGTCCATCCTGACGTGGCCGATGCTGCCGATGATGGCCTCCGGCGCGCCCTTCTGGGCTGCCTCGATGCTCGCCGCACCGCCGAGGGCGATATCGGCCTGACCTGCGCCGAGCCCGGAGAACTGGGCCGACGAGGTCACGTTGATCATGTTGACCTTGAGCCCGAACCTCTTCCAGAGGTTCGTGGCGTTCGCGTAGACGAGTGGTACTTCGTCGCCGACGATGGCGGTGTTGCTGAGGTTGATGGTGGTGAGGCCTGGGCTGTCGGCCGAGTCGCCGGAACTGCCGCTACCGCCGGACGAACAGGCCACAGCTGCCAGGCTGATGGCTGCTACCGGGATCAGCAGCCGGACAAAGCGTCGCGCACGAGAGAGTCTCGCCGGGGAATTGGACATTGCAGCGACCTTCCTAACCGGTCTGCGGAATGCCAGATACCGTATCCGGCACGCTGGTATACGGTCAAGACACGTACTGGAAACATCCCCGACCGATCCCGACCGGTCACTCGCTGTCGGGCGCGAATCGATAAAGCGCGTACCCGTTGGCGCTGCGAGCGAACACGACGTGCACAGGAAGACCGATGTGGACCCTCGCCGGGTCGCAGTCCACAATGTTCGTCAGCACCACGGGTCCCTCGGCCAGCCGAACGTAGGCGATGACGTAGGGCACCACGTCCCGCCACGCGCCTTGCGCCTTGCGCACGATCGTGTACGAGTAGATCTCGCCGGTACCCGTAGCGGCGAACCACTCCGGATCGAGTGCCGAACAGTCAGGGCAGAACGTCCGTGGCGGCCAGGCGACCGTGCCGCAGGCGTAGCACCGCCGCAACATCAGCTCACCGCGTGCCGTGCCCTCCCAGAACGGCAGCAGTTCCGGATCGACGACCGGCTCCGGCACCGGCAGAGTGCCCGTCATCGGCCCAGCACCAACGTCACGCTGCCGGCCCTGGTGCCCAACCGCCCACCGGTGCCGTGCACCAGCGCGATCTCGCAGTCCGGCACCTGGACGGCAGGATGCGCTTTGCCGCGCAACTGCCGGACCGCCTCGATGATCTCCGTCATGCCGCCCCTGCCGGACGGGTGGTTGTTGCACAGGCCGCCGCCGTCGGTGTTGATCGGCAGCCTGCCGTGCGGCGCGACCAGTGCCCCGTCGGCGACGAACCGGCCGCCGTCTCCCTTGGCGCAGAACCCGAGGTCCTCCAGCGTGACGATCACCGTGATGGTGAAGGAGTCGTAGATCGAGGCGTAGTCGATGTCCGCGATCGTCACGCCCGCCTCGGCCAGCGCCGATGGCCCGGTGATCGCGGCGGCCGTCGTCGTGAGGTCACCTGCCCGGGACAGGGCCTGCGCGTACCCGAGGACGCGTACGTCGTCCCGGCCGATCGCGCGGGCCACGTCCGGAGCCACCACGACGACAGCGCCGCCGCCGTCGGTGGTGACACAGCAGTCCAACCGGTGCAGCGGGTCGCTGATCATCGGCGACGACAGCACATCGTCGACAGTGACCGGCTCGGGCAGGAACGCGTTCGGGTTGTGTTGGGCGTGCAGTGACGCGGCAACCTTGACCTGCGCCAACTGTTCGGCCGTCGTGCCGTACACGGCCATGTGCCGCATCGCGACCAGCGCGTAGTTCTGCACCGTCGCGGTGACGCCCCAGTTGTCCTCGAACGGCCCGAACGGCGACGGGGCCGTCCGGTTCGACCGCCCGAGGCTGCGTGGGCGGCCGGCCATCGTGCACAGGGCGACCCTGCATCGACCAGCGGCGATCGCATCGGCGGCGTGGCCGACGTGGCCAAGGTAGGAGGAACCTCCGGTCTCGGTGGAGTCCAGGTACCTTGGGTGGATGCCGAGGTGGTCGGCCATGCCGAGCAGTCCGCCGGGTGCGGTCGAGTCGCAGAAGTAGCCATCCACATCGGACAGCGTCAGCCCCGCGTCGGCGAGCGCGCCGAGCGCGACCTCGGCGTGGATCTGCGCCACCGAGCGGTCCGGAATCTCCCGGAGTGGATGCTCGTAGGCCCCGGCGATGACCGCAGTCATCCGGCCATCGCCCGGAACCACTTGTCCGCGTACTGGCCGAAGTCCGGCAGTTCCTGCATCGGGAAGTGCCCGATGCCCGGCAGGACCTCCCACTGCGCACCGGGAATCCGGGCCGCCGTCTGCTCGACGCGGGTCGCCGGCACGCCGAAGTCGTCCTCGCCCACCACCAGCCGAACGGGACACTCGATGCCGGGCAGGCCGTCCCAGATGTCGTGCCGCGACCAACCGGTCTGGTCGGACACGGTGACGTGCCAGTCCTCCCTGCAGTGCATCAGGGCGAGGCGTTCTGTCGTCTCGGCGGGCACCGAACGGCCGGTCAGCGCCGAGTAGCCGTAGTAGGAGCGGTCCCGGTTGCTCGGCGACGCCGAGTCTTCCAGTCCCCACGGCCGGGCCGACCGACCTCGGCCGCCACGCTGGCCGTAGGCGGCCATGGCGACGACGCCGGACAGTCGCCGGGACGCCTTGGCCGCCATGTCCAGCACGATCTTCCCGCCGATCGAGCAGCCGAGCAGGTAGGGCCGGTCCAGCCCGAGCCGGTCGATGACGGTGAGACACCAGTCGGCGTACCAGCCGAGATCGGAGATAGGGCCGTGCTCGGCCGGATCCGACCGGCCGTGGCCGGGCATGTCCACGACGACGACCCGGTAGCCCAGCGCCGCCAACTCGTCGCGGGCCGCCCGGTACTGGAAGCCGTGCTGGCCCGCCGTGTGCACGCAGAAGATGACGTCGTCACCGTCGCCTGCCTGCTCGACGAAGCCGAACCTGCCGTCGATGTCCAGGTAGTCAGCGCTGGTCCGCATCGTGCTCCCCCGCCATGTGTTCGGCCGCCATCGCGCGGGCCGCGGTCACCATCAGCCGGACCGTCCTGGTCATCCGCAGGTACTGGAACCCGCTGCCCAGGATGCGGAACCGGCCGCGGGCCGCGAGGCGCACGTAGTCGTCGTACTCACCGAGCAGCAGTTCCACCCAGGTCCGCTCGTCGGCCGTGATGTCGAACGTCGGTCCGTCCAGCGACTTGCGGGCGGTCTCCACGATCTGGCCGCGATAGATCCGGAACCGGACCTGCTCGTCGCCGCTGACGATGCCGATCGTGCCGTCGAATGTAGACACCGACGAGACGAACCCGTCGTCCTTGCTCAGCCGTGCTGCCAGTTGCTTGCCCCACTCGACCGAGCCGACGTCGGCGATCCCGACATGGCCGGGATCGGTGTCGGCGACCGACCACTGGAGGCGGATGGTGTAGACGACGGAGCCGTCCGCCGCCGTGGCCCGGACATCCTGGTGGATGCGCGCCGAGTCGGACTCGACCCGGCGGCGGGTGACGATGCCGTCCAGTTCGGTCACCTCGCCGTCCGCGATGTCGGTCCCTGCGACGGCCAGCAGGCGCGCATTCCCGGCAGGCCGGAACCGGTCCACGGCGGCGGTCATCGCGGCCACGATGTCCGGCGCGATGACCGGAACACGGGTCACCACTCCGACTCCGACCGTCGACAGTGAGGTCGTCATGCGGTCCTCCCCTGCGCCGGGTCGAGCAGGCCGAGTTCGGCGAGCAACTCGTCGGTGTGCTCACCGGCACTCGGCGGCGGCACCCGGTAGGTGCCCTCGTCGACGGGCAGCGGCGACGCTACGACGTGCACGTCGTAGCCGCCGTGCACCGGCAGCCTGCGCACCATCTTGCGGTGCGCGACGTTCGGGTCGGCGAGGATCTGTTCCAGGCTCATGATCGGGCTCGCCGGCACGCCGACCGTCGCCATCAACTCCACGACAGCGCTGGCCGGGTGGGCACCGGTCCAGCTCTCGATGATCTTGTCCAGCTCGTCGCGGTGCGCCATGCGGCTGTCCACACCGGTGCTCAGCGGGTAGTACTCGGCCAGTTGGGGCGCGCCGATCACGTCGGTCAGCCCGGCCCACATGCGGGCCGTCATCGGCGCCAGGTAGACGTAGCCGTCGCTGGTGGCGTAGGTGCCCGCATAGGACCTGCGGACCTTGCCGCCGGTGCGCTGCGGGCTGATCCCGTGGTCGGCCACCTCGGACAGTGTCGCGCCGAGGAACGTCAGCATCGAGTCCAGCATCGCCAGGTCGGTCGCGCCGCCGTGGCCCGTCCTGTCCCGTTCGCGGAGCCCGAACAGCACGGCCAGCGCCGCGTACAGGCCGGTGACGTGGTCCGGCACGAACACGCCGGCCAGCGAAGGGGCACCGTCCGGCTCGCCGGTCAGGTGCAGCAGGCCCGACATCGCCTGGATGATGCCGTCGAACGCGGGTTTGG
>DASXYT010000228.1:0-40857 GCA_036502345.1 Pseudonocardiaceae bacterium
ACTCAAGAAAGGCTACTGGTGCGAAAGGTCTCGGACGTTCCCACACCAGGCTGTTCAGTCGCGCAGCCGTAGGCGTAGGGATAGTGAGCAAGATCGTCCTCGGACACACTTTCACGGGATACGTCCGCAGTCTCCCTGTTGCCTTGGGTGTGGTCATTCATGGCCGGACGACCTCCTCATCGGCATCCCAGATCGTGGCGCCGGTCATCCCCTTGTCCCGTTCCTGCCGGGAGCCTGCATCCGGTCGCGGTTGAGGCCGGACAACACCGGAATCAGCACGTTGGTGGCGACGCACAGGGGGTGCGGTCGATGGATACAGGGACGCCGAGGCTCTCGCACGCTGCGCGGACGTCCGCGACTCTGGCGTCGTGGCAGGGGTCGTCGCGGGAGACCAGGATGCCCACCATCGTGCCGCTGTGGGCCACCACGACACCGAGGGCCTGAGTCTCGCTGCTGATACCGATCATGGTGTCGATCAGGCGCTTCTCGCAGCGGCGTTGGTTGAGCTGGGCGCTGCGGGTGGCCACCCGGCCGACTGTGTGGAGGTCGCCGCGGGGTAGCGCCCTGCTCAGGTCGTCGAGCAGGGTCTCGTACTCCCGACGTTCGGCTGGGGTGATCGCGGCGCGGCTGACGTTGAAATCGACCGTGTCGATCTGGCCGCCCTCGTCCACGCCGACGATGGTCAGCGCGGGGGCCGGCCCCAGGACTCGGCCCAGTGTGACCTTCCGGTGATGGAAGGCGACTATCCCGTCGTACATGACGCCGTCGGTCGGCTCGATGTCGCGGAGCAGCAGCTCGATCTCCCGAGGGCTGACCGGTCGGCCGAGCGCGGCGCCCACCGCGCGGACGGTGGCCACCAGGTCCGCCGTGGAACTGGCCATGCCCTTGCCCTCGGGAAGGTCACTGGTGATCTCCAGGGTGCCGCCGAACCGGGCGCCGCACCACCGCAGCGCCAAATGGGCGACCAGCGCTGACTTCTGTTTGTGCACCGGGTCGACGAACAGCTCGGCGACATCCGGGAAGAGCGTGACCTGTGCTGTGGATCGGCGGCCGATCGGCAAGGTCACGAGGAAGTCCTCCTCCGGTTGCGCCATCGCGCCTTGCAGCAACTCGCCGAAGGTGCCACAGGACACCCCGGTGCCGCGCCGTGTCTCGATCGTTCCCGTCCGCGTCGCGCCCATCCATGTCGCGGCAGTCACCTTCACGGTCCCCTCGACCACGGCCACTCACCACCCTTTGCTCTCGATGTCGGGTCATGCCACGCCGGCCGGCGGCGCCGGTCGGCGGTCGTCCACGGGCCTGGTCACCGGTCCGCATAAGCGGGGCGCAGGTCGTAGTCACGGGCGGCGACCGCCCGGGCAGTGGGCAGCGCCACCACGACGCTCCCCTGCCCCGGTGAGCCCTGTCCTGCGGTCACGATCCGTCGCGTCGCGGCCAACCTGTCCTGCAGGCTCTCCTCCTCGGTGAGCCGCTGCCGGGCGAACGCGACCACCAGGCCGCTCACGCGACAGACGGCGTCGGACCGCACGTCGACCAAGCCGGCATCGGCCAACTCGGCCAGCGTGTCGTCGGCCTGGTCGGGGTCCGCGTCCAACAACGGACCGCACAACCGACAGGAGATCCGTACACCGCCGGGCCCGAACAGCCCGATCCGGCGCAGCAGGCAGCGCGCCTCGGAGGTCAGCCGGACGTACGACTCGGTCATCGCCTGCCCAAGGTCCCGGCCGAGGTCACGCCAGCCCTCGTCCCGGCCGGTCAGCCGGTCGACCTGGGTCGCGACCGGCCAGTGCGGCCGGGATGCCAACTGGGCTCCTGCCAGTCGCAACACGATGGGGTCGCCCTGGCACATCTCCGCCAGCTTGCCGATCGCGTGCGGCTGCGCGGCGACCCGTTCGGCACCGATCATCGACGTCAGCAACTCGGTGCTCTGCCGGATGGTCAGGGGCTCCATGCCGACGTGCGCCACGCCGGCCAGCCCGGCCAGCGTGCGTCTGCTGGTCACGATCATGCCGCAGTCGGAGCCGCCCGGCAGCAACGGGCTCACCTGGTGTTCGTCGGCCGCATCGTCCAGGACGACCAGCAGCCGGCGGTCGGCGGTCAGATCGCGGTAGACCTCAGCACGCTCGTCCAACCCGGTGGGCACCGTCCCCACACCCAGCGCCTGGAGGAACCGGATGAGCACATCTCCCGCTTCGTGCGGCTGGGCCGCGCTGCCGCCGAGCCGCACGAACAGCTGACCGTCGGGATAGGACTCCCGCAGGGCATGTGCCGCGTGCACGGCGACCATGGTCTTGCCACTCCAGGCCCGGCCGCCGACCGCCACGATCCTGGCGCCCGCCTGCCCGTTGGGCAGCAGCAGATCTCGGATGCGGGCCACGGTGTCCGCCCTACCCGTGAAATCTCGGCTGGTCGGCGGCAGCAACCGGGGCACCGGCCGGTGGACGGGGACCGCGCGGAGCGCCGCGCGAGCGCGCGGCCCCGGTGACGGTGTGCTCAGGATCGCGCGCTCAGCGCGGACCAGATCCGGCCCGGGGTCCAGGCCCAGTTCGTCGGCCAGCAGCACACGACCGGCCCGGTAGACCTCCAGGGCGTCGGCCCTGCGCCCACAATGGTGCAGCGCGGTCATCAGTCGCGCGCGCAGCTTCTCCCGGAACGGATTCCCGGCGACCAAGGCGGTCAGCTCGTCGACCAGACCGGAATGTCGGCCGCTGCGGATCCGAAGGTCGACGTGCTCCTCCACCGCCGACAGCCATCGTTGGGTCAGGATCGTGCGGGCCGCGTCGACCACTCGACCGGTGGTGCCCTCCATCGGCGTGCCACGCCACAGTGCGAGCGCTTCACGGAACGCGTCGTCGGCACCGGTGAAGTCCTCGGCGGCCAGCGCACGGCGGGCCTGGGCGACCAGTCGGTCGAACACCAGCAGGTCCAGGTCCTGCTCGGCGCACCGGAGCAGGTATCCCGGCGCCTGCCGGACCACGGTCACCGCGAGCCCGGTAGCACGCAGCGCCCGGCGGATCACCGACACCGCCATCTGGATCTGCTCCCGCGCCGTCGGCGGTGGTTCGGTGTCCCACACGGCGTCCACCAGTCGGTCCATCGCGACGGCGTGGTTGGCCTCCAACAACAGCACGGCCAGCACCGTCCGCTGGCGGGGCGCGAACGACAGGCCGACCGCCCGCAGCGGGCCGAGAACCCCGAAAATCATGGCCCACCACCAACTGTTCTTCTGGAAGTTGATTCTCCGGTCGTATGGCCACTGTGCACGCCCAGATTTTCTCGGCGCTATCACGGCGTTAAACCGAGGTGGTTGCCGCCGAGATAGCGGGCGAATAGTCAACATTTCTAGCTTTGCGTTCATCGGAGTCGAACACGGGAAGGTGTGTCGAAATGACCGTCGAAACCATCGAGGCGACGATCCTCGGGATCTTCAGGAACGTGCTGAAAAACCAGGACCTCGGCGAGGACGCCGACTTCTTCGAGGCCGGCGGTGACTCCCTGCTCGCGATCGACGCGATCGAGCTGATCGGGCAGGCGGTCGGGCGCGACCTGGACTCCGTGCTCATCTTCATGTTCCCCACGCCGGAGAGCTGCGCCGGCGCCGTCGCGGACCTCGGGTGACCGGCATGACCACCTTCGCCCACCCCCGTGTGCCTGACACGCGGACGGACAGGGATCACTTCCGGTGGTGGCCGGAACTGGTCCTGCGCGGGGCCGGGTTTCCCGCCTCCGGCGTCCTGGCGCTCGCCGATCGCGATCTCGGCCGCCTCGCCGACGGGATGACCGGCGTCGGAATCGACCGCAAGGACGACCGCGCGGCCTGGAAGGAATTCGGCGAACAGTACGCCGCCGCCACGGCGGCGATGGTCGAGCGGCTGCGGCAGATCGCGGCGGCATCGTCGTTCCAGCGCGCGGTGGCCTGGCAGAACCACGACGTGTTGCCACGTGCGATCGAGCCGTTCGTGCGCCGACCGGCCGGCGAGACGCGCAATGCCAAGAATCGCCAGCGAGAGGAGCTCATCGCCGCCTACTGGCAGCGCTACTGCCTGAAGAACGACACGATCGGGTTCTTCGGCCCGGTCGCGTGGGCCTGGCAGGACGACCGGCCGCACACCGAGGTCGTCGTCGGTGACGGGCTGGTGCGCCGTGCCACGGTCTATTTCGAGCGGTGGGCGGTCGACCGGCTCGTCGAGGTGATCAAGGCACAGCCTGGTCTTCGGCGGTGGCTGGCTCCCCGGCGGATGCCCTACCTGCGATTGACCGGCGGCGGCGTCGAGCTGCCCGTCGGCGCGGCGATCGCCGTGTCGCCGGCGCAGGAAAACGTGCTGCGGGCCTGCGAGGGGATGACCCGGGCCTGCGACATCGGCGGCGCGGAGACCCTCGACATCCTGGCCGACCTGGAACGCCGCAGGTGGATCACCTGGCGGATCGACCTGCCGGAGTCGCCGTTCCCGGAACGCGACCTCCGATCGGTCCTGGAGCGAATCGACGACGACGTGCTGCGGGCCGCGTGCCTGCGGCCCCTGGACGAGATGGAGGCGTGTCGGGACGCCGTGGCGGAGGCGTCGGACGTCGCCGGCCTCACCGAGGCACTGGCGGCGGCCGATCGGGTGTTCCACGACATCACCGGCGCGGCCGGCCACCGCCACGGCGGCCAGGCGTACGGCGGCCGGACGCTGATGTACCAGGACTGTGCGCGTGACCTCGACGCCGTGTTCGGTCAGGACGTGATGGCCGCGACCGAACCGATCGATCTACTGGCCCGTGGCTGTCGCTGGCTCTGCTGGCAGGCCGCCCAGGCCGCGCGCGTGGCGTTGTCGGCGGTGTATCGGCAGCTCAGCGCGACCGGCGAGCCCGTCGGCCTGGCGAGGTTCTGGGCCGCCGCGCTGGGTCCACTGCGCCAGCAGGTCAGCAAGGCGATGGACGAGGCACAGGCTGACTACGTCGCCAGGTGGGAGTCCATCCTCCGCCCCGAGCCGGGAGCCGCCGAGGTCAGCCGCTCCTACGCCGAACTGCTGCCCCTGGTGAGGACTGCGTTCGACACGCCGGGAGTGGGTTGGGGCGCCGCCCGCTATCTCAGCCCGGACCTGATGATCGCGGCACCTGACCTGGCGGCCGTGCACCGCGGTGACTTCCGGCTCGTGGTCGGCGAGATCCACCTGGCGCTCAACAGCCAGCGCAGTAGCTGTTTCGTCACCCAGCACCCGAACCCGGACAGCCTGCTGCGGCATGTCGACGTCGACTTCCCACAACCTCGACTGCTGCCGGCACCGCCCCGCAGCGGGCCTGTCCGCCGGTCGGTCCGCAATCTGTCCTTGATGACCAGGGACACCGACCTGCTCGTCGAGCTGCACCACCACACGGTGCTCGCCGACCGACCGGGACTGCTGCCCAGCGCCGGGATCAGTGTGTCCGAAGTGGACTCCGCACTGGTCGCCGTACTGCCCGGCGGCGAGCGTTTCGACCTGCTGGACATCTTCTCCGAGATCCTGGTGGACATCGTGCTCAACGCGCACAGCCTGTTCACAGCACGCGATCACTCACCCAGGGTGGTGATCGACCGCGTGGTCGTGCACCGGGAGAGTTGGCGGTTCGCGCCGGCCGGGTTGCGGTTCGCGACCGAGAAGGACGAGGCCCGCAGGTTCGTGGCTGCCAGGGCATGGCGCCGCAGCATGGGCCTGCCGCCCCGCGTGTTCGTCAAACCCGGTGGCACGGACAAGCCGGTGTACGTCGATTTCGACAGCCCCGTGCTGGTGAACACGCTGGCCAAGATTCTGCGCGGCGCGGACCAGGATCAGCCGATCGGGTTCAGCGAGCTGCTGCCCGACCTCGACCAGCTCTGGCTGATGGACAGTGACGGCGAGCGCTACACGTCCGAACTCCGGTTCGCCATGGTGGACCAACTCGAGGAGAACACACAATGACCGCGGTGCTGCCCGAGCGGGCTGCTGTGCCGACTGGAACCGACCACCTGGACCTCGGCGGTGACTGGCGCTGGTCGCCGAACGTGATCACGCGCGGCGCGGGCTTCCCGGCCGACGGCGTGCTGCGGCTGCGTACCCCCGAACTACTCGACCAGGCGGATCGGCTCGGTGACGCGGCCACGGACGACCAGCGGTGGGTTGGCTTCAAGTGCGCATACGACGACGCGGCCCGCAGCACCGGACGCGAACTGCAACGCATCGCGGCCGACGACCAGTTCCGCCGGGCCGTGGCCTGGCAGAACCACCGGCTGATCGACGGCGCTCTGGCTCCGCTGCTGCGCTGGCAGGCCGACACCGAGCCGCGACTGGCCAAACACCGGGCCCGCGAGGAGCTGATCGCGTCGTACTGGCAACGCTACTGCGTCAAGAACGACTCGATCGGCTTCTTCGGACCGGTGCTGTGGACCAGGTTCGACGGCGCAGAGGACACCCGGCTGCGGCCAGGTCCCGGGTTGACCCGCAGCATGGAGGTCTACTTCGAGCCGTGGGCTGTCGACAGGCTCGCCGACGTGGTCCAGTCCCTGCCTGGCATGCGCGAGTGGCTGCGGCCCCGGCGCAACGCGCTCGTCCGACTGGCCGGCGACGTGGTGACGCCACCGATCGGCAAGCCGATCCCACTGAGTGCCGGGGAGGCCGCGGTGCTGCGGCTGTGCGACGGCCGCACCCGGGTCCGCGACATGCCCGGCATGCTCGCCGACCAGCCCACCGTGGCGGAGGTCGGCGTGGTCCTGGAGATGTTCGCCAAACGGCGCTGGGTGTCCTGGAAGCTGAACGTGCCGGTGTCGAAGTGGCCGATGCGGGAGTTGCGGGCGTTCGTGGCCGGTGTGTCCGACGACGCGTTGCGGCTGCCCGCGCTGGACCTGCTCGACCGGCTGGACGGTGGACTTGCCGAGCTACAGGCCAGGACCGACGCTTCTGCCGACGAGGTCACCGGCGCGCTGCTACGCCTGGACAGCACGTTCACCGAGCTGACGTCGGGTCCGTCCACCCGCAACGCGGGCCAGGCCTACGGCGGTCGCACCCTCCTGTACGCCGACTCGCAGCGGGACGCCGACCTGGTGCTCGGTACGAGCGTGCTGGCCGCCGCCGTGCCCGCACGGCTGCTCGCGGACAGCGCGCGATGGTTCTGCGCCGAGGTGGCCGCCGGTATCCGGCCGACCCTCGACGACGTGTACCGCTCACTCGCGGCAGACGGGTCCACGGTCGACTTCGCGGCGTTCTGGACCAAGGCGCTGATGCCGCTGCGCTCCGCGATCACGCGCACCGTGTCGGCCACGCAGCAGGAGTTCTGGCGCAAGTGGTCGTCGATCTTCCAGTTGCCCGACGGGCAGCGACGGGTGCGCCGCGGCTACGCCGAGTTGTTGCCCGAGGTGCGTGCCGCGTTCCCGGCGGACGCCCCGGGATGGTCGGCCGCGCGGCATTTCAGCCCCGACCTGATGGTGGCAGCGCGCGACACCGCGGCCATCGACCGGGGCGAGTTCGAGCTGGTGCTCGGCGAGGCGCACATGGCGATCAACGCGCAACGCAGCAACTGCCTGGTCAGTCAGCACCCGGACCTGCCGGCCCTGCTCGCGCAGACCGATGTGGAGTTCCCTGCCCCCCGGCTGCTGCCGGTGCTGCCCAAGGGCAGCCTGCCCCGGTTGTCCATCCGTACCCATCCGGGTTTCGTGCGGGCATCGGACTTCCTCGTGCAGACCACACACCAGACCGTCGCACCGGACCGGCCCGGCCTGGTGACGGCGGACCAGGTGACCGTGCTGCCCCGTGCCGGTTCGCTGGTGCTGCGGCTGCCGGGGGGCGAGGAGTTCGACGTGCTCGACCCGTTCAGCGAGATCCTGATGGACGCGGTGATCGACCGGTTCAAACTGTTCGACGACCGACCGCACACACCCAGGATCACCGTGGACAAGGTGGTCCTGTGCCGGGAGAAGTGGCGCATCCCCAGCGGTGACATCCCGTTCGCCAAGAACAAGGACGAGGCTCGGCGGTTCGTGCTGGCCCGGCGCTGGCAACACGAGACGGGCCTGCCCGACCAGGTGTTCGTCACCCCGAGCCCGGGCGCCAAACCGGTGTACATCGACTTCGCCAGTCCGATCTTCGTGAACCTGCTGGCCCGGGTCGTCCGGCGGGCAGCCACCGAGTCCTCGGTGCTCACCGTCGCCGAGATGCTCCCCCAGCACAACGGGCTGTGGCTGCGCGACGGCCAGGGCCGCCGGTACACCAGCGAACTGCGGTTCGCGGCCTTCGACACGAAGGGACAGCCATGAGCGGGCCAGCGGCGAGCGCACTTCCGCGTAGCCAGCAGCGACTGTGGTTGACCGACCAGTTCGACGCCACCGGCCAGGAGATGCTGGTGCCACTGGTGCTGCGGTTGGCCGGCAGCCTGGATGTGTCCGCGTTGCGGTCGGCGCTGACCGTGATCGTCCGCCGGCACGAGGTCCTGCGGACGTCGGTCGTCACCCAGGGCGCCGACAGCGAGCCGATGGCGCTGGTCCGCCCGGTCGAGACGTTCGACCTCGCCGTCACCGACGTGCCGCCGGAGGCCGATCTGGCGGCGATCGTCGACGCCGAGTTGCTTGCCGGGTTCGACCTGGCCGGTGGCCTGCCGATCCGGGCGCGGCTGTTCCGGGTCGCCGCCGACGACCACGTCTTGTGCGTGAGCGTTCACCACATCGCATTCGACGGCTGGTCGATCACCGTGTTCGAGAACGAACTGGTCGCCGGCTACAACGGCTCCGGTTCGCCGCTGCCCGCGATCGCGTCCCAGTACCGCGCGGTGGCGCTGGCCGACGAGGCACGCCTGGCATCCGGCGACGGGCGAGCGCGTGACCTGGAGTTCTGGCGGCAGGAACTCGCCGACGTCACACCATTCGAGTTGCCGCTGGACCGGCCCCGGCCGACCAGGCGGACCGGGCAGGGGGTCACCGACTCGTTCCTCCTGCCCCCGGCGACGATCGAAGCTCTCAACCGGGTCGCCCGGCAGCATCGGGCCACGTTGTTCTCGGTGCTACTGGCCGCGAGCCACGTGTTCTGCCACCGTGCGTCGGGACGCGGCGACGTGATCACCGGGACCTCGCTCGCGGAGCGTACCCAGTCGGTCCGGAAAGGACTGATCGGGCCGTTCCTGACGATGTTGGTGCTGCGCAACGACCTGACCGGCAATCCGGTGTTCACCGACCTGGTCCGTCGCTCGCGTGAGCGGATGATCCAGGCACAGGCCCACCGGCACGTCCCGTTCGACGTCCTCGTCGACGAGTTCGCACCCGAGCGGGATCTCGCGCGGACGCCGTTGTTCGGTGTGCTGGTCGACATCCAGCCAGGTGCCAGGCAACTCCCCCAGTTCGACGGTCTGACCGTCACCCGCGTGCCGGTGGCACAGCGGACGTCTCGCTACGACACGGAGATCGAGTTCGTGCCTCGACCGGACGGCGGCCTGCGGTGCCATGTGACCGCCGATGCGGCGCTGTACCGGCCGGACACCGTGCGGCGGTGGGCGAGCCAGTTGCACACCCTGCTGGCGAACCTGGCCGAGCGGCCCGACCAGCGCATCGACGAGGTCGCCATGGACTCGCCCGACGAGCTGGTCCGACTGCACGCGGTCACCGTGCCCGAGCCGGTGGCCTTCCCTGCCCGTAGCTTGCACGACCTGGTCACCGACCAGGTCGCGGCCACACCGGACGCGATCGCCGTCGTCGCCGCGGACGGCAGCCGGACGACCTATCGGGAACTGGGTGCCAGGTCCGAAGCCATCGCGCGTGCCCTGGTGGAGCGGGGTGTGCTGGTCGACGACGTGGTCGGCGTCCAACTCGACCGCTGCGCCGACCTCGTACCCGCGTTGCTCGGTGTGCTCAAGGCGGGGGCGGCGTTCCTGCCGCTGGAGACCGACACGCCGCCGGCCCGGGTCGCGAAGCTGCTCAGCGGCGCGCGGGCCCGGCTCTGCCTGGTGGCAGCCGGGTCACCGGAGCGCGGTGCTCCGCCGGTCGCCGTCGCGGACCTGGTCGATCCAGGACCACAGGTGCCGCTGCCCGACGTGGACCCGCTGCACCTGTGCTCGGTGTACTGCACGTCCGGGTCGACCGGTGAGCCCAAGCGGGTGGCCAGCACGCACGAGGGCTGGGTGAACCGGATGCTGTGGATGCAACGACGGCACGGCCTGCGGCGCGGCGAAACCGTGCTGCACAAGACGACGCTGACCTTCGATGACGCCGCGGTCGAGGTGTTCTGGCCACTGGTGACCGGCGGGACCGTGGCCCTGCTCGGTCCCGGCCTGCACAGGGACCCCCGGGCGATCATCGACGGCGGCATCCGGCACGACGCGGTGCACGTCCAGTTCGTGCCGAGCATGTTGGAGTTCTTCGTCGACGTACTCACACCGGACGATCTGGCCGCGTGGCCGTCGCTGCGCAGCGTCCTGTCCAGCGGCGAGGCGTTGCGGCCTGCGCTGGTGCGGCGGTTCGCGGCTGTGACGGCCGCCGCAGGTCGGCTGATCAGCCTGGACAACACGTGGGGCGCCACTGAGGTGTCGATCGACTCGACCTGCCATGAGTGCGGCCCGGCCGACATCGGGCCGGACGCGGGCGAGGGACCTGTGTCCCTCGGTGTCCCGATCGACAACAACGAGGTGTACGTCCTGGACGCGGAGCTGCGGCCGGTCCCGGTCGGTGTGCCTGGCGAACTGTTCCTGGGCGGCGTCGGTCTGGCCCGCGGCTATCTGCACGACCCGGTGCGCACCGCCGAGTCGTTCGTCCCGCACGTCGAGCGGCCGGGCGAACGGCTCTACCGCACCGGCGACCTCGGCCGGTTGCGCCATGACGGGTCGGCCGAGTTCATCGGCCGGGCCGACCACCAGGTGAAGATCCGCGGTGTACGCATCGAGCTGGGCGAGATCGAGGCCGTGCTCCGCGAACACGTCGACGTCGCCGATGCCGTGGCCGTCGTGCGCCAGGCCGCCACCGGACCGGTCGTCGTCGGGTACGTCGTCCTTGGCGAGGCCCACACTGGCCTGGACACGTCCGACCTACGGGCGTTCGCCGCCGACCGGCTCACCGGCTACGCCGTGCCCTCGATGCTCGTGGTGCTGCCCGAGCTGCCGCTGCTGCCCAGCGGCAAGCTCGACCGGCGTGCCTTGCCGGCGCCGAACCCCGCTGAGCTACGGGCGACCGAGTTCGTGGCGCCGCGCACGAGTACCGAGGTCGCCGTCGCCGAGCAGTGGGCCGAGGCGCTGGCGGTTCCTCGGGTCGGCGCGCTGGACGACTTCTTCCTGCTGGGCGGGCACTCGCTGCTCGCGATCCGCGTCACCAATCGGATGTCTCGCGCGTTCGGGGTGGCGCTCTCTCCTGTGCTGCTGTTCGAACGGCGCACCGTGGCCGCTGTGGCCGACGAGATCACGGACCTGGTGCTCGCCGCCATCGACGAACTCAGCGACAGCGACGCCGAACGCCTGCTCACGTCCTGACCGAACCGATCCGACAAGGGGAAACCAATGACCACCGAAGCAGTGCGGTCGGGACAGGCCGACCGGTTGAGCGCCGCCAAGCTGCGGCTGCTCGAACAGCGGCTGCGCGGCCATGCGGTGCCCGAGCCCGACGGGGCGGAGATCCCTCGGCGAGCCGGGAACGGGCCGACCGTGCTGTCCCCCGTGCAGCACGGCATGTGGTTGGCCAACGAACTGCTGACCGACGGCCACCGGGATGCGACGGACAACTCCGTGTACGGCGTGCAGTGGACGATGTGGCTGCGCGGCGCCCTGGACCGGGCAGCACTGGCCGCTGCGCTGAGTGCTGTCGTGAGCAGGCACGAAGTGCTGCGTAGCACCTACCCAGCCGGTGACGACGGCCCGTCGCAGGTGGTCGGTGACGTGCCGGCCGAACTGCTGCGCGTCGAGCGGCCGCGCGGCCGGGCGGATGCGGTGGCGCTGGCAGCCGAGCTCACCCACCAGCCGTTCGACCTGGCAGCGGGACCGCTGTTCGGAGCGCTGCTCGTCCCCGTGTTCGACGACGAGCACCTGTTGGCCGTGCGGGCGCACCACCTGCTGGTCGACGAGTGGTCCGGCGGCATTCTGGCGAGTGAGATCAGCACTTTCTACGCCGCCTTCGCCACGGGCAGCGTACCTACACTGTCCACACCGGACATCCGCTACTCGGACTACGCCCACTGGCAGGCAGAGCGTGTCGCCGGAGCGTTGGGCCTCGGCCAGCTGGACCACTGGCGGAGGGCCCTGGACGGGGTGGCCCCGGTGTTGGAGCTGCCCACCGACCGGGTGCGCGGGGTCACCAGCCACCGCGGAGCCACAGTCCGCGCCCGGCTGTCGGCCGAGACCAGCGCCGGCGTCCATCGACTCGCGGCAGCGGCGGGCACGACCATGTTCAGCACGGTCCTGGCGCTGTTCTCCGGGCTGCTGCACCGCTACACCGGTCAGCCGCGGTTCGCGGTCGGCTCGTTGGTGGCCGGCCGCCCGGTGCCGCAGACCGAGCCGCTGCTCGGCCTGTTCGCGAACACCGTCGCCATCCCGGTGGACCTGACCGGGCACCCGTCCGTTGCCGACTCGGTGCGGCGCGCCCATGGCACGGTGCTCGGCGCGCTGGCGAACTCCGACGTGCCCTTCGACAAGGTGGTCGCGGACCAGCGGGTGGAGCGCAGCGCCGAGCACAACCCGGTGTTCCAGGTGCTGTTCCAGGCATTCGAAGCCGGCACGACGGCCTGGCGGTTCACCGGGGTCGAGGTCGAGCCTGTCCCCATGGACGACGGTCACGCCAAGGTCGACCTGACGCTGTTCGCGATCAACCGGGACACGCACATCGACCTGGTGCTCACCTACGCGACGGACCTGTACGACGAGGACACCGCGCAGCGGTTGCTGGGTCACCTGGTCGAGCTGGTCGGTCGCGCCGTCGCGCAGCCGGACCGCCCGCTCGCGGAACTGGACATCCTGACCGCGGTCGAACGTGACCGCGCGATGCGGGAGTGGAACGACACCGACTCGGCGTTCCCGGACGGCACGGTCCACGGTCTGGTGGAGCGGTCTGTCGACCGCACGCCGGACAACGTGGCGATCCGGTGTACGGACGGCAGCACGATTTCCTACCGCGAACTGGACGAGCGGGCCAACCAGCTGGCGCACCACCTGCGGGCGATGGGCGCGGGCAGCGAGTCCATGGTGGCTGTCTGCGTCGGCCACTCGCCGGAGATGTTCGTCGCGCTGCTGGGCATCCTGAAGTCCGGTGCGGCGTATGTGCCGTTGGACGCCGCGCTGCCCAGCCAGCGACTGGAGTGGATCCTCACCGACACCGCCGCGCCGATCGTGGTGACCACCGCGGGGCTATGCGACGCGGTGCCGGATGCCTTCGCCGGGCAGGTCGTACTGGTGGACGCCGACCGGCCTGCGATCTCGCGGCAGCCCGTCAGCCGGCCGGCACCGGTGTCGCGGGCGGAGAACCTGCTCTACGTGATCTACACGTCCGGCTCGACCGGCCGCCCCAAGGGTGTGCTGGTGCCGCACGCGGGAGCGGTGAACTACCTGCACTGGGCGGTGACCGGCTACGGACTGGACGGCGACCGGGGCGCGCCGATGCTCGGCTCGATCGCGTTCGACCTGTCGGTGCCGAACTTCTGGCTGCCGCTCATCGGCGGCAAGTGCGTCACGCTGCTCCCGCCCGACCGCAGCCTGGAGACGTTGGCCGAAGTGCTCGCCGGGCCGCACGACTTCAGTCTGCTCAAGATCACACCCGGCCACCTGGACGTGTTGCGCGGCATGCTCGAACCGGGCGCCGTGCGGTCGGTCCGGACCTTCGTGGTCGGCGCGGACGAGGTCCGTCCGGAAACGGTCGCCGGGTGGCAACGCATAGCCCCCGGCGCCCGGATCATCAACGAGTACGGCCCGACCGAGACCGTGGTCGGATGCTCGGTGCACACCATCGGCACCGACTTCGACGCCGCCCGGTCGGTGCCCATCGGCGTGCCCATCGACAACATCCGGATGTACGTGCTGGACGGCGCGCTGAACCCCATGCCCGTCGGCGTGGTCGGCGAGCTGTACATCGGCGGCATCGGCGTGGCCCGCGGCTACCTGCACCGGGCCGCGCTCACCGCGGAGAAGTTCGTGCCCAACCCGTTCGGCGGGTCCGGCGACCGGCTGTACCGCACCGGTGATCTCGCCCGGCAACGGCCGGACGGCCAGTTGGACTTCCTGGGGCGCAACGACTTCCAGGTGAAGGTGCGTGGCTACCGGATCGAGCTGGGCGAGGTCGAGGCCCGGCTGGGCCTGCACCCGGGCGTCGTGGACGCGGTCGCCGCGGCGGTCACGGACAGCGGTGGTCACAAGCGCCTGGTGGGCTACCTGGTCGCGGCCGACCGGTCGAACCTGCCCGGGCCCGCCGAGTTGCGGGCCTTCATGGCTGACGTCCTGCCCGACTACATGGTGCCGTCGGTGTTCGTGTTCCTGGACGACATGCCGCTGACCAGCGCGGGCAAGGTCGACCGCACGGCGCTGCCCGCGCCGGGAGCGAACGTGGTCGCCCCGGACACGGGTGAGCAACCCCGCACACCCGCTGAACGCACCCTGGTCGCGATCTGGCGTGAGGTGCTGGGCCGGGAGGTCCGCATGCGGGAGAACTTCTTCGAGGCAGGCGGCGACTCGGTCCTCGCCATCCGGGTCGCGGCGAAGGCGCGCCGGGCAGGTCTCGCGGTGTCGGTCGGATCGCTGTTCCGCCATCAGACCGTCGTCGAGCTGGCCCGGGCGGCGACCGCCGTGCCGACCGTCGACGCGGACCCGTTCGACGACGGGACGTCCGCGCTGCCGGGTACCCAGCCGCTCATGGCACTGGGCGACGTGCACCGGCTGTCGGCGTTGCAGGCCGGGATGCTGTTGCACAGCGTGGCCGATCCGACCTCCGGGGACTACCTGGAGCAGTTCGTGTTCACGTTCGAGGGCGCACTGGATCAGGACGCCCTGGCCAAGGCATGGCGCACGGTGGCAGGACGACACGCCGCACTGCGGTCCTCGCTGCACTGGCGCGACCTGCCCTACCCGGTGCAGGTGGTGCACGCCGAGGCGATCCTCGCCGTCGAGCGGCACGACTGGCGCGACCCGCATCCGGAGCAGCCCGCCCAACGGCTGGCCGGTCTGCTGACCGCCGAGCGGTCCCGCGGCTTCGCGGAGAACCAGCCACCGGTCCGGGTGCACCTGATCAGGAGCACCGACCAGCAGCACCATGTGGTGTGGCTGTTCCACCACGCACTGCTCGATGGCTGGAGCATGCCGATAGTGCTGAGCGAGCTGTTCGAGCTCTACCGGGCGTTCGCGACCGACACGGCTCCCGACCTGCCAGAACCTGCCGATCCGCTGCGCCATCTCGGCTGGTTGGCCGGCCGGGACCGAGCTGCGGAAGCCGCTTTCTGGCAGGACACACTGGCCGGCTTCAGCGAGCCGACGACGATCCCCGCTGTGGGCCCCGCGCTCGAACACAGCGAACGTCGCGCCCCCCGCGAGGACCGGATCACACTGTCCGTCGAGGACAGTGAGGAACTGCGGGCGCTGGCCAGGCGCCACCACAGCACACTCGGCACGCTCATGCAGGGCGCGTGGGGACTGCTGCTGTCCAGGGGCAGCGGGCAGCGGGACGTGGTGGTCGGCACGGTCGTCGCCGGGCGGTCCCCGGACGTGCCCGACCTCGACCGAGTGGTCGGCATGCTCATGAACACCGTGCCGACCCGCATCCGCTTCCAGGACGACGAGACCACCGGTGACTGGCTGCGCAGGCTGCGCACGCAACGGTGGGCGCTCGCGCCTTACGAGCACAGTGCGCTGTCCGAGGTGCGGCGGCACAGCGGTGTCCCCGCCGAGCGGCCGCTGTTCGACAGCGTCGTGGTGTTCGACAACGTTCCCGTCGGCCGACTGGAGCTGCCCGGTGTCAGCCTGACCGCGGTCGGGCATGACCACGGCCGGTCGGGGCACCCGCTGGTGCTCGACATCGCCGACCGTGCCGCGGTGGAGGTCTCGCTGTTCGCCGACCCTGACCGGGTCGGTGCACCCGACAGCGCCGCCCTGCTGGCCGAGTACCGCGACCTGTTGGCCCGGCTCGCCGCCGGAGCGTCGGTCAACGACCTGCTCACGTCGGCAGCCCGCCCGATCGCCCTACCCGCGGGCCGGACGCCCGCACCTGCCCGGCCAACGGAACGGTCGACGGCCGCGGAGCGGATCCTGACGCAGATCTGGGCGGATGTGCTCGGCGTGCCGGACATCGGCCCGCACGACGACTTCCTCGACCGGGGCGGCGACTCGATCCTGGCGATGCAGATCGTGGCACGTGCCCGCGACGCTGGGCTGCGGCTGCGGCCGAGGGACGTGTTCACCAATCCGACCATCGCCCGGCTGGCGGCGGTCACCGATGTCCCTGACGTGACGCCGGCCGCCGCAGGGTCGACCCGACCGAGCGCCGACGCACTCCAGGTCCTGCACGCCCGGTTCGGGGCCGATGCCGTGGTCGACGCTTACCCGTTGGCTCCCTTGCAGACCGGCATCCTGGTGCACTCGATCGGCGAGGAGAGCGCCTACGTGCAGGTGTTCGGCTTCCACCTGGCCGAGGCACCGGACGTCCGGTGCTGGGAACGTGCGTGGCGGCTGACCGCACAGCGCCATCCGGCACTGCGCACCGCGTTCGTCTGGCAGGGGCTGGCCGAACCGCACCAGGTGGTCCTGCGGACCACGCACGTGCCGCTGTCGGTGATCGACTGGCGCCACCTCCCGGCAGCCGAACGGGCCGCCAGGCTGCGCGAGCTGATGACCACCGCGCAACGGACGGGATTCGACCTGTCGGCCGCACCACCGATACAGATCACTCTGGTGCGCACCGGCGACGACAGCACGGAACTGTTGTGGCGCACGCACCACATCGTGCTGGACGGATGGAGCCTGACGGCCGTGTTCCGGGAGGTCCACGCGATCTACCGGGCATTGAGGGACACCGGGACGGCACCGGACCTACCCGTGCCGACGTCCGGGCGCGACCACCTGGCATGGCTGGCGGGCAGGGACCGCGAACAGGACACCCAGCACTGGGCCGCGCTGCTCGCCGGAAGCACCGAACCCACCCCACTGCCGGGTGGCGAGAGCCCGGACGCCGGGCCGCACATCGGCAGCGGGACCGTCGTCACGGACGCCCCCGCCGACCTGGTCGAGCGGCTGTACCGCGCGACCCGGCGGCACCGGGTCACCGCGGGCGCCCTGGTGCACGCGGCCTGGGCGATGCTGCTCGGCCACCACAGCGGCAGCGCGGACGTCATGTTCGGGTCGACCGTCGCCGGCCGATCCGCCCCCCAGGTGCACGACGTGGTCGGCATGGTGATGAACACGCTCCCCGTCCGTGTCCGGCTGGACACCTCGTCGCCGGTCGGCGGCTGGCTGCGCGGCGTGCACGAACAGCTCGTGGACATGCGTGAGTACGAGCACTGCGCGATGACCGACGTCCGCAAACAGGCGTCCTTCAACGACAACGCGCGGCGCCTGTTCGACAGCATCGTGGTGTTCCACAACGAGCGCTACGGCGCGCAGGATCTGCCCGCAGGGGTCGCCGCGATCCCGTCCACCGAGGCCCTCGACACCGGCTATCCGCTGGTGCTGGACGCGATCCTGCGCGATGGCCTGCAACTTCAACTGAACTACGAGCGCGACCGCTACCGGCCCGAGACCGCGCGCAGGCTGGTCGACGACTGCCTCACGCTGCTGGGCGCGCTGGTCGCCGACGAGGAGCCGACCGCGGCCGAGGTCATGTCCTGCCTCGCGCCCGGCACGCCGTCCTCGCGGACCACCAGCACGCGGGACGTGAGCCCACCATCCCGGGACACCGGGTACGAGCCACCGCGCACCGGTCGGGAACAGACCCTGGCCGACATCTGGGCGGACGTGCTCGGCGTGCCGAAGGTCGGTGTGCACGACAACCTGTTCCACCTCGGCGGAGATTCGGTGCTGGCGATCCGAATCGTGTCCCGAGCCCGGCAGGCCGGCATCCCGATCAGCTCGCGCCGGCTGCTGGACCACCCGACGATCGCCGGCCTGGCAGTGGACGACCTGGAGATCTCGACCGCCGTCGACGTACATGCCGACCAGGGCGTGGTCACCGGCCCGGTCGCGCTCACGCCGGTCGCCCGCTGGTTCACCGACCTGGCCTGGCCACACGACCACTACAACCAGGGCATGGTCGTCGCAGCGCTCGAACATCTGGACGCGGACCTGGTCGAACGAGCGCTCACCGAACTCGTCCGCCATCACGACGCGCTGCGGCTGCGGCTCACGCGGGACGGATCGACCTGGCGGCAGGACATCGCAGACGTGGACGACAGGCCGTTGGTGCGAGTGGTCGGCGCCGACGGGTGGGCCGTGGCGGCGAACGAGGCCCATCGCGGGTTCCGCCTGGCCGAAGGACCGTTGCTGCGGGCCGTGCTCTGCCACGGCGCCGAACAGGATCGACTGTTGCTGGCCGTGCACCACCTGGCGGTGGACACGGTGTCCTGGGGCATCCTGCTCGACGACCTGGCCACCGCCTATCGGCAACTGCGCGCCGCCGAACCGGTCGTGCTGCCGGCCAAGACCACCTCGGTGCAGCACTGGGCGGCCCGGCTCGCGGCGCACGCGACCGGTGACGAGTTCGCCGGTGAGGCCACGTACTGGCGTGAGCTCGACTTCTCGGCAGCAGCGGAACTACCGGTCGACCACACCGACGGTCCACACACCGAGGGTTCGACCGAGGAGATCACCATGTCCGTGTCCGCAGACCTGGTGACGAGCACGTCGCACAAGGTCGAGGACCTGCTGCTGACCGCGGTGAGCCGCACGCTCGCCGACTGGACGGGGCAGCGCACGGTGGTCGTCGATGTGGAGCACCACGGCCGCGAGCCGCTGTTCGCCGATGTCGACCTGTCCCGGACCGTTGGTTGGTTCACCGCGATCCACCCAGTTCTGATCACGGTCGACGGTGACCCGGCCGTGGACGTGGCCACCGTGGCCGAGCAGATGCACGGGGTACCGCACAACGGCATCGGTCACGGGCTGTCGGGCGGGGGGCAGGCAGCCGAGCTGGTGCTCAACTACCACGGGCGCAGCAGTGCCGGTGGACGGGGATTGCTGCGTCCGCTCGACGATTCCACCGGTGTGGCGCGCTCACCGGAGGGCATCCGGCCGTATCTGCTGGAGGTCGACGCCGCAATCAACGGCGATCTCCTGCACGTGACGTGGAAGTACGCCACAGCCCGGCACGACGAGACCACCGTCCGAAGCCTCGCCGACGCGATGCTCCGTGAGCTCCGTGTGTTGTCCACAGCGCCGGCCGCACCGACCGATCCCGTGGCGGCGCGGGTGTTCCCGAACGCGCCGGTCCTGATGGTGCCCGCCGCTCGGCGTGCGCTGCCGAGCCTGAGCACGGCCGTCATCGTGGCCGGCGAACCGGTGCGTCGCTTCGCCCACGGCGGAGAAACCACACCGGCCACGGTGTTCCAGGCCGGCTCGGCGAGCAAGCAGGTCACCGCGCTCACCGTGCTCCGGTTGGCGGCGGCGGGCCTGGTCGCGCTGGACGAACCTGCCGACACCTACCTGCGCGACTGGCGGATCGGCGCGCCGGTGACCGTCCGGCAACTGCTCAACCACACCGGCGGCCTGACGTTCCACAACTACTCGGGTTACGCACCCGGAGAGGAAGTTCCCTCACTGCACCAGATCCTGACCGGGTCGGGCGGCGCGAACACACCGGCGATCCGCAGCGAACTGACACCCGGCGACCGGTATCGCTACTCCGGCAGCCACTACACGGTGCTGCAACAACTGGTCGGAGACGTGACGGGAACGCCGTTCGCCACAGCCGCGCGTGATCTCGTGTTCGAGCCGCTCCGGTTGCGCGACAGCGGTTACGGCGTCGAGTTCGTGGCCGGCCGAGCGGACGTGGCGATCGGCCACGGGCCGTCCGGCGTGCCCTGCCCGGGTGGCTGGCGCGGACTACCGGAACACGCCGCGGCCGGGCTGTGGACGACGGCGACCGACGTCGCCCGGATCACCCTGGAACTGCACCGCTGCATGCACGGGCGATCGGCACTGCTACCGGCATCGCTGGGTGAGCAGATCCGCACCCCGGGCATGGCGACCGGGTACGGCCTTGGTGTGTTCGTGTTCCGGCTCGGGGGCCGGACCCGGATCGGGCACGGCGGTGAGACCCCTGGCTACAAGTGCCTGACCACCTTCGACTGGGAGACCGAGACCGGGATGGCGATCATGACCAACGGTGACGCGGGACGCGAGTTCCTGCGCGAGGTGCACGCCGAGATGGGCAGCACGGACATGGAGATCACTCATGACGACTAGGACTTCGGCAGTGGCGAGCGTACTGCGCGACCGCGTGGTCCGGCTCTGCCTGGTGGGCCAGTCCCTGTCCTCGCTCGGGGACTCGGCGTTGTGGCTGGCACTGGCGATCTGGGTGAAGACGCTGACCGGCAGCTCCGCGCAGGCCGGCCTCGTGATGTTCTTCTTCTCCGCGGCCGCGCTGGCCGCGCCGGTGCTCGGTGCCGTGGTGGACCGGGTCCGCCGGTCCCGGGTGCTCGTGGTGGCCAACCTGGTCGGCGCGGCGGTGGTGCTGCCGCTGCTGCTGGTCCACAGCGCGAGCGGAGTCTGGCTGGTGTACGTGGTGATGGTGGCGTACGGCGGGGTGAACAAGATCATCGGCTCGGCGCAGTCCGCACTGGTGGCCGACATCCTGCCCGCCGATCGGCTGGCCGAGGTGAACGGCCTGCTGCGGTCCACCAGGGAGGCGCTGCGGATCGCCGCGCCGCTCATCGGCTCCGGTCTGTTCGTCTGGCTGGGCGCTCCGGCGGTGATCGTCCTGGACATGCTGACGTTCCTGGGCGCGGTGGTGTTCCTGCTGCGGATGGGCATCCACGAGCGGCGGCCGCAACCCAGCGGGCGCTCGCTGCGCGCGGAGATCACCGAGGGCATCGGGTTCGTGCTGGATCACCGCATGCTGCGTTGGCTGGTGGTCGGCTTCGGGGTGGCCACGCTGGCGTTCGGCTACACCGAGTCCGGGATCTTCTCGGCCGTGGGTGACGGCCTTGGCCTGGGACCGGCCTTCGTCGGCGTCACCGGTGCCGTACAGGGAGCCGCCGCGGTGCTGGTCGGCCCGTTCGCGGGCAGGCTGAACCGCCGGTTCGGCGAGATGCGACTCGTCCGCTACGGGCTGGTCGGGTACGCGGTGAGTCTGCTGATGCTGGCGGTGCCGTCGCTGCCGGTGGTGCTGGCCGCCATGGCGGTCGCCGGGGTGTGCATCCCGCTCGCCGGCGTTGGCCTGATGACCTGCGTCCAGGTCAGCACGCCGAAACGCCTGCAGGGCAGGGTGTTCTCCGCGACCGATCTGGTCGTCTCGGTTCCGATGGCGATCTCCGTCGCGATCAGCACCGGGCTGATCAACCTGCTGGGGTACCGGGTGCTGTTCGTGCTGGGCGCGGTGATCCTCACGATCGGCGCCATGCTCACCCTTCGTTCCGGAGCGAACCGTTCCACGGCCGCCCCTGTGACGGCCGAACCGATACCCACGCCGGTGCCGGCCGGACCAGTACCCGCTCCTGCCCGGACATGACAGCACTCCGGCCGGTGGTCCACCAAGGACCACCGGCCGGACTCGCGTCGAGCCTGTTCTCAGACCAGGACGGCGCGGTGTTCCCGGACGATCCCGGCGATCACGGACACCGCACGCAGCACGTCCGCCTTACTCACGTTGCGGTGGGTGACGGCCCGGAGGGTGCCTCGGCCCAGTTCGGCCACGTGGACACCTTCCTGGGCGGCGAGCTCGATCAGGGCCGGATGGGACAGCCCTGGTCGGGTGACGCGGAAGCGGACCATGTTGGTGCGCAGCCGGATCGGGTCGACCTCGACGCCGGGGATGTCGGCCAGGTGGTCGGCGAGCATCTGCGCGGTGGCGTGGTCCTCGGCGAGACGGTCGACCATGTCGTGCAGGGCGACCAGGCCGGCTGCGGCGATCACTCCGGCCTGGCGCATCCCGCCGCCGAGCATCTTGCGGATGCGCCGGACGTCCTGGACGAACGATGCCGAACCGACGACCACCGAACCGATCGGCGCCGACAGTCCCTTGGACAGGCAGAACTGGACCGAGTCACCCCGGCGCACCAGGTCTGCCGGCGCCACCCCCAGTGCGACAGCGGCGTTGAAGATCCGAGCGCCGTCGATGTGGAACCGTATCCCCTGCCCTGCGGCGAAATCCGCCACCTCGGCCAGTTCGGCCGCCGTCAACGCGACACCGCCGGACCGATTGGCCGTGTTCTCAACGCACACCACCGCGGGCACGGCGAACTGGGGGTCGTCGGCGTCCTCGGGCAGGGCGGCTGTCAGGCTCGCCATCCTCAGTCGGCCGTGGGCGTCGGTCTCGACGGGTTCGAGCGCGAGGCCGCCCAGCACCGACACCCCGTGTGCTTCGTAGGCGTAGATGTCCGACTGCCGCCCGGCCAGCACCTTGGTCCCCCTCGGAGCGTGGGCCATCATCGCGGCGAGGTTCGACATCGTTCCGCTGGGCATCAGGCAGCCTGCCTCTTTGCCGAGCAGGTGCGCCGAGTGCTCCTCAAGGGCGCGCACGGTCGGATCCTCGGCGTACACGTCGTCGCCCAGGGGCGCACGGACCATCGCGTCCAGCATCGCCTGGGTCGGGGTGGTGAACGTGTCGCTGCGCAACTCCACGATCGGGCCGGGCATGGCTGTTCCTCTCCTCATCGGACGGCTGGGACCGGGTCGGGGGCGACCGTGATCCGGATGCATGCGTGTGCGGCCTCGGCTCGGTTGATGGTGGCTGCCGCCGTCGGGCCGACAGCCATCACGTGGCCGCGACGATCGGTGAAACTGTTGTCCGGCACGATGTGCTGACCCGGTGCCACCGCGCAGTCGGCCTCGACCACCCCTGGCATGCGGCGGGCGTCGTCCGCCCCGGAGACGCTCGTGACCCGGCCGGCGGCCGGCACCACGAAGCGGATGCTGGCGTGTGCTCGCTGGTCGCCGACCGGCACGGTGGTCGTGCCGGCGGCCAGCGCGACCACCTCGGTGACCAGATCACGGCCGAGGGCGTGCCGCACCAGGCGCGGGATCAGGCCACCGGCCAACCGGGGGTTGATCTCGATCAGCCACGGCCGGTCGTCCGCCCACCGGTACTCCAGGTGCGCGGTGCCGTCAGGTAGGCCACAGGCGCGCAGCGCGTCCAGCGCCGCCGTCGACAGGGCTCCGGTGACCGACGGGCGCACCGGTGCCGGGAAGTCGTGGCCGTGTTCGACGAAGTACGGTGACGGCCCGAGATGCTTGGCCGTCACCCCGACGATCTGCCCGGCCACCACCTCGACCGAGAACTCCGGGCCGGTGATCTCCCGCTCGACCAGCACCATCGGGACGCCGTCGGCGAACAGCCGCCGGCCCCACCACTCGGCCTGCACCGGGTCGGCGCAGGCACGCACGCCGACCGAGCCAGAACCGTGGCTGGGTTTGACCACCACCCGCCCGAACCGCCGGGCGGCCGCCGCGACAGCCCTGGGTGTCGTGCACCCGGCGAAGTCCGGTGCTCCCCGGCCGCGTAGGTGGTACCTGGCGGCCAGCTTGTCGCGGCACAGGGCTATCCCGGCCGGATCCACACCGGGCAGCCCGAGCTCGCGGGCGACCTGTGCGGCGGTGCCGACGAAGTACTCACTGCTGCTGGTGATCCCACACAGGCCGGGCAGCGCAACGCACGTCTCCCGAACGGCGACCGGCGACGTGGTGTCGGTCAGCCGGATGTCGAGGTCGAGCTCGGCCGCGTACGGATAGTGCCGTTCACCCTTCGTCAGCAGTACCGGGCGCAGTCCGAGCGCCCGGGCCGCCAGGGCGAAGTCCCGGCCGGTGCCGGTGGTGTTGCTCTCCACCAGCACCAGCACAGGGGCGCTCATCGGCCGGCCCGGGTGATCAGGGCACAGGCCTCGGCCTGGCGGCGGGCAGCCGCCACCCGCACACCCCCGGACCAGTCCAGGCCTGCCCGTACCCGGCCCTGCCAACGGGCCACGAGTCGCTCGTGCGCCCGGTCGAACGAGCCGGGTCCGGGTCCGCCGCCGAAGTCGGTCGCGGCGCACACCGTCACCGGGTCCAGGTCCGCCACCGTCGAGCCGAGGTCGACGGCGTGCCCCTCGGCGGCGAGGATGCGGCCAAGGTGCCGCGCCGCCGACGCGGTCACCAGCGCGGCTCCCGGGGCTGATCCGGTGCCCGCCAGGTCGGTGATCAGCCTGCCGACCGCGTGGTGCGCGGTCCGAAACGGCACGCCGGCGACGACGAGGCGGTTGGCCAACGCGGTCGCCACCGTGCCGTTGCTCTCGGCGTCCGCCAGCATCGTCGCCGGCCGGGGCCGCACCCCGGTGACCACCGACAGCATCAGGCCGAGCATGTCGGTCAACTGGCACAACGCTGGCCACACCGGTGCGACGGCTTCTGTGGTGACCTCGACGGAGTTGCCGAACGGCACCGCCCGCATCGTGCTCACCATTGCCGTCCATGCGCCGATCAGGGCTCCTGCCCCGCCCTTGACGTGCTCAAGGAGGAACGGGTTCCGCTTCTGCGGCATCGCGGAACTGGTGCCGACAAGGCTGTCCGGGAACTCGACCAGCCCGAACTCGGGTGTGCTCCACAGCTGCAGGTCGGCGGCGAGCCGGGACAGCGTGATCCCGGCCAGGACACCAGCCGACACCAGCCGGACAAGGCCGTCGCGGGACGCCACGGCGTACCCCGCGTGCGTGAGCGACTCGTCGAACCCGAGCAACCGTGCGGTGTGCGCGGGATCGACCCGGATGTCGGTGCCAGCGCCCGCTGCCGCACCCAGCGGACACCGGCGCAGCGACTGGGCGGCCTGCCAGACGCCCGTGACGTCCTGGTCGAGAGCCTCGGCGATGCCGAGCAGGTACCAGCCGTAGCTGACCGGCACCGCGGGCTGGTACTGGCTGTACGCCGGCATCACCACGTGCCGGTACCGGCGCGCGGACGCCAGGAGCACGGCCTGCAACCGCAGCAGGTCGCCGAGCAACACCTCGGTCGCCTCGCGGGCCCGCAACTGGTGCACAGTGGCCTTCAGGTCGTTGCGCGATCGCCCGGTGTGCAGCACTCCGCCGACCTCGGGCCCGAGCGCGCCGATCAGGTGCTCCTCGTAGAGCAGATACGCCCCGCGCACCGCAGGCCGACCGCGCAGGGCGTCGAAGTCGTTGCGGCGCAACCAGTCGATCTCGTCGAGTAGGGCCGCCGCAGCGGTCGACTCGATCAACCCGCGCGCCGTGAGCATGAGCAGGTGGGCTTGGTCGACCGTGCTCACCCAGGGCAGCTCGGCATCGATCCCGGCGTCCGCGGTCGCGCCGAACACGATGCCGGCGGCCCGTGCGCCCAACCCCGTCGAGACCCGACCGGTGTCGACGGTCGACCTCACCGACCGGGCGCGTGCCGACGCGGCCGCGAGACCGACACCGGCCGTGTCCTGGACGGGGGTCGCGGGACCGGTGACCACGGGCGCGGCCATCACGCAGCCGCCCCGGTCATCGCACCGGACACGTCGGCAAGCGACCGCCGTCCCCACCGGGTCCGACACCAGCCCTCCGTGGCCTGCGCCGGGGTCTCGACCGCGATCGGCGCAGTGGTGACGCCACCGCCCGACCAGCCGTTGCTCGCCAGCCACCGGTCGTCGTAGACGGTGTCCAGGTAGCGGTACCCCTCGTCGGGCAGGACCACGACGGTCAGGGCGTCCGGGTTGCGCGCCGCCCACCACGTCGCCGCCAGGTGGGCAGCGCCGCTGGTCGGGCCCATGAACAGTGCGTGCCTGCGGTGCAGGGCCCGGGTGGCCGCGTATGCGTCGGCCGCGCCGATCCAGTGCACCTCGTCGAACTGGCGGTGGTCCAGGTTCGCCGGAACGAGGCTGTTGCCAAGGCCCCTGAGCGTCCGGTGGCCGTCGGGCTGGCCGAACAGCACGCTGCGGTGCGTGTCCACGCCGATCGTGGTCAGGTCCGGGAACACCTCTCGCAGCGCGCTCGCCGTGCCGCACATCGATCCGCCCGACCCGACCGGGCCGACCAGGCAGTCGACCTGGCCCACCTGCTCGGCGAGCAGGTCCGCGACCAGCGCGTAGGACGCCGGGTTCGCCGGGTTGGAGTACTGCTGCGGGCAGTACGTCGACGGCAGCTCCGCCATCAGCTCGGCGACCCTGGCCAGTCGCGTCGTCTGGTATCCGCCACCGGGTGCCCGTTGCGACACGATGTCCACGGTCGCGCCGAGGTCCTCCAGCCTGCGCCGCAGTGGCGCGTCGATCACCGGATCGCTGACCAGCACCAGCGGCCGCCCGGTGATGGCGCACTCCATCGCCAGCGCGAGGCCGAACGTGCCGGACGTGGTCTCCACGACCGTGGTGTCCGGCTCGAGCAGACCTTCGTCGGCTGCCCGCCGCATGATGTGCCGGGCAGGGACCATCTTCATCAGCCGGTAGGACAGTGCGTAGAGATTGTCGGTCAACCGGACCACCGTCGGGATCCGATAGGCCTCGACAACGTCGCCGAACGCCGTCATGGCTCAGCCCCCGATCCGCTGGCGCAGACTGAGCGGACGCATGTCGGTCCACACCTCGTCGATCCGCGCGAGGCACTCCTCGCGCGTGCCGGCCGCACCCTGTGGCCGCCACCCCGGCGGCAGTTCCCGGCCAGTCGGCCAGATCGAGTACTGCTCCTCGTGGTTCACCACGACCTGGTAGGCCGTCCCCGTCTCGGGCTGCATGTCCGCCGCCTCTCCCACTCGTCCGACGCTGGTCCGCCGCACTGCTGGGATCAGCGTCGACCAGCGCATTTGCACGCGGCTATCCGCCGGCTATCCCCGTGCGCCGGCGGAGGGGAACCGAATGCGGAACCGATAGCGCCGGACGGTTGCGTGATGGCACACCCGGCCGTTGTGGGGCCGGCCCGGCACACGAGACAGGTCGAGGGCCCATGAGCATTCCCACCGAACAATCAGTGCGTCCCGCCATGTGGCCGCGGTCGGACTGCGAACCACGTGTCGACAGCGCCCGGATGCTGCGCAGGCTGGCCGAGATGTCCCGTGTCGGCGCCCGGCCGGGCCGAGGCATCACCCGGCTCGGGCTCACCCCCGAGGAAACCGCCGTCCGCACGCTGCTGGCCGAGCAGTGCCGCATGGACGGCCTGGTGAGCGCCACCGACAAGGCGGGCAACCTCATCGTCCGGCGTGGCCGCCGGGCTCGCACCGACCGACCGGCGCTGCTGATGGGCTCGCACATCGACACGGTGGCCGACGGCGGCAGGCTAGACGGTGCGTACGGCGTCGCGGCCGCCTGCGAGGTGCTCAGCGTACTGAACCGGCACGACGTCGAGCTCGCCTACGAGCCGATCGCGGTGGCGTTCACCAACGAGGAAGGCGCCTTGTTCCCCTACCCGTTCTTCGGTTCGCTCGGCTTGGCAGGACAGGTGGACACCGAGCAGGCCAGGCGAATGCGGGCCAACGGCGTCACGCTGCCCGACGCGCTGCGCGCGGCGGGTGGTGACCTGGACCGCGTCGACGAGGCCGCGTGGCCCGCCGGGTCGGTCGCGGGTTACCTGGAGCTGCACATCGAGCAGGGACCGGTGCTGGAGGCAGCCGGCGTCCCCATCGGCGTCGTGCAGGCGATCACCGGTCGGACCGTGCTGGACATCACCGTCACCGGCGGCCAGAACCATGCCGGGACGACCCCGATGCGGATGCGCCGCGACGGGCTCACCGTGGCGGCAAGGGTGGTGCTCGCGATCGAGCAGTTGGCCCGGGTCCGCGACCTGTGCCGGGTGGCCACCGTCGGGCAGATCGCCGCCGAACCCAACGTCACCAACGTGATCCCGGGGCTCGTGCGGCTGACCGCCGAGATCCGGGACGGCCAGGCAGCCCGGCTGCGCGCTGCCGAGCGCGTGATCTGTACCGAGTTGGCCCAACTGGCCACCGCGACCGACACCGCGATCACCGTGCGGCTCACGCCCGTCACCCAGCCGGTCGCCACCGACGCCGCGCTGCGCGCGGCGATCACGGACGCGGCGAACGAGCTGGGTCTGCGACACATGGCCATCGAGAGCGGGGCAGGGCACGACGCGCAGATCGTGGCGGCGATCGCCCCGGTCGGGATGATCTTCGTGCCGAGCCGCGACGGTATCAGCCACGCCCCCACCGAGCACACCGACGACATCCACCTGGTCGCAGGTGCCGACACCCTGCTCCGCACCGTGCTCAAGGTGGCCCAGCCGTGAACGGAGAGAAGGAGACAGCCATGAAGGGTCCCGAGCGGATCGCCGTGTTCTGTGGCGCCAGCCCCGGCCGCGGCAGCGCGTACCTGGCCCACGCCGCCAGGCTGGGCACCGAGTTGGGCAGGCGGGGCCTCGGCCTGGTCTACGGCGGGAGCGCCGCGGGCGTGATGGGTGCGGTGGCCGACGCGGCTCTGGCGGCGGGCGGACACGTGACCGGGGTGATCCCCCACCACCTCACCCTGCTCGACCCGGTGAAGGCGGACATCGACGAACTCCACGTCGTGGACACCATGCACGAGCGCAAGGCGCTGATGTACCAGCTCGCCGATGCCTTCATCACGCTCCCCGGCGGCCTCGGCACGCTCGACGAGCTCTTCGAGACCATCACCTGGGCGAAGCTCGGTCTGCACACCAAACCGATGGTCCTGCTCGACGTGGACGACTACTACCAGCCCCTGGCCGCGCTGCTCGATCGCAGTCACGGGGAGGGATTCACCTCGGCCCGGGACCGTCGTCTGGTCCAGGTCGCCAGCACCGCTTCCGAGGCCCTCGCACTGTGCGGGCACGTGCTGGACGAAATGCCACGCATCCCGGAGCCCGTCACCGGATGACTCCCGTGCTGCCGGGGCGGACGCGCGTGCGTTCCACCCCGGCAGCCCAGGATGGCAGCGGATCAGTTCCCCGCCAGCACCGAGTGGTCCGACCGCCTGCCGATGGCCGGGATGCCGAGGCTGACCGGGTAGTGCCCGGTGAAGCACGCGGTGCAGGAGCTGGTGTCGCCGATGGCGTCACGCATCGCCTCGACCGACAGGTACCCGACCGAGTCGGCACCCACCGCCGCGGCGATCTGCGCGACGGAGGTGTCGCCCTCGGCGATGAGCTCGGTGCCGGTCTTCATGTCCACGCCGTAGAAGCAGGGCCAGCGCACGGGTGGTGAGGCGATCCGCAGGTGCACCCGGACAGCACCCGCGGCCCGCAGCATGGTGACGACCTGGGTGGCCGTGGTGGCCCGGACCATCGAGTCGTCGACCACGACCACACTGCGGCCACGGACCACCTCCGGGACCGGGTTGAGCTTGAGCCGGACCGCGATGCTGCGGGCTGCCTGGTCCGGCTGGATGAAGGTCCTGCCGACGTAGTTGTTGCGGGCCAGACCTTCGTCGTAGGGGATGCCACTGGCCTGGGCGTAGCCCAGCGCGGCGTGCCGGGCGCTGTCCGGGACGGGGATCACCACGTCGGCCTCGGCCGGGCACTCCTCGGCCAGGGCGACGCCGAAGTCCCGCCGGATGCTCTGCATCCGCCTCGACCCCGCCAGCGAGTCCGGGCGGGAGAAGTACACGTGCTCGAAGGAGCAGGCAGCCGAGGAGGCGAGCGCGAACGTCGTGGACCGCATCCCGTTGTGGTCCATCGCGACCAGTTCGCCAGGAGCGACGTCCCGAACGAACGAGGCACCGATGACGTCCAGCGCCGCGGACTCGGAGGCCACCACCCACCCTCGGCCGGACAGCCGGCCGAGGCACAGCGGCCGGAAGCCGTGCGGGTCGCGGACCGCGTAGAGGGTGCCGCCGTCCACCACGGCGAGGCTGTAGGCTCCCTCCACCTGCGGCAGCGCCCGGAGCATGGCGGCCTCCACCCGGCCTCGGTACCGACCGAGCTCACGGACCAACACGAAGGTGTCCGCACGGTCACCACCACCGCACGGTGAGCCGACCCGGGTGATGTTCCCGTTGTGCGCCAACGCGAACGGCTCGCCGGATGCGGTCACGCCAGGGCAGGGCTGAGCGTTGTCGATGGTCGACTCGCCGCTGGTGGAGTACCGGACATGCCCGATCCCCGCCTGGCCGCGCATGGTGGCCAGGTCGGCGGCGCCGAACACCTGCTGCACCAGACCCATGCCCCGGTGCAGGGCGATGTCGGTGCCGTCCGCGACGGCGATGCCCGCCGACTCCTGGCCCCGGTGCTGCAACGCGATCAGTCCACTGTAGATGAGATGGCCGATGGGCAGGTCCGGTGCCCAGACTCCGATCACACCACAGCTCTCTCCGATGCCGTCCAGCGTCATGGTCACTCCTCATGGGTTCGGCCACGGTTCGTCTGGGCACAATTCTCTGGAACCGCCTATCGCGCGGGCATCACGCGCCCAACTGGCTGACGCCAATCGCAGGCCGGCGTGATAGCGACAAGATAAGTATCGAAATAAGCCCGCGATGCCGGCCGCTTCTAGCTTTTGCTCCAGCAGTCAGGAAGAACGCACACACCTCGGGAGCTCGTCATGAACGCCAAGCCCGTCGCACGCATCGTCGTCACCGTCAACAGCGACCCGTGGGACTGACCGACCGGCGGGTCGGTCAGTGTCAGCCGGCCGCGCCGCCCGTCCTGATGGTGGCCAGTTCGCGCTCCGCGGCGGCCTGTTCCTGGGTCATCCCACGCTCGACGAAGACCGCGACCGCCTGCTCCAGCAGGGCCGCCGCCTTGTCCGGCTCGCCGAGCCGGACCAGCGTCCCGGCCAACTCGCGGCGGACCACCGCGACACCGGCGTGGTCCATGATCCCCTCCCGCACCGTCAGCGCCTGAACGAACGATGCCCGCGCCTGGTCATACCGGCCGGCCGCTGCCCACACCTGGCCCAGGTTGTGGAGCAGATGGCCCTCCCCGATCACGTCGCGACGCAGCCGTACGATGCCCAGCGCCTCGGTCATGGTCAGGACCGCGTCGTCGTGATCCCCGGACAGCGACTGGACCTGTCCCATCCGACGTAGCGTGTGCGCGACGCCGCCGGTGTAACCCACGGCCCGATAGATCTCCATCGCCTCGGCAAGTTGCTGCCGTGCCATCGCGGCCCGTCCCTGGCGGATCAGGATGAGGGCACTCTGGGTCAGCACGCTGGCGCGGCCCACGACGTCGTCCACCCCGGTGAAACCCTGCAACGCCGACTCGTACCGGGCCAGCGCGCCGTCGTCGTCACCCGCCTGCCGGTCGAGCAGAGCGAGATCGCGGCGGCACAGCGCAAGGCCGTGCTTGTCCCCCAGTTCCTGGAACAGCTCCTCCGCCTGGGTCAGGGTGGTCCTCGAACGGACGGGCTGTCCCCGGTTGATCTGCAACGTCCCCAGGGAGCCGAGCAGCGCCGCCGTACCGCGCACGTTGTCCGCCGCCCGGGTCACGGCCAGAGCGATCTTGTGGGTCTTCTCCCAGTCGTCGAGGTAACCGCGCGTCTCGAACAGGGCGACCATGGTGACCGCGAGATCCCAGCACGCTTCGTCGAGCCCGGCAGCCCCGGCCTGGCTGATCGCCGCAGTGAGGTTGGCCTGCTCGCTGTCCATCCAGTCCAGCGGTTGGCCAAGGACCTCGTCCAGGTGGTCCGAGGGCAACGTCCAGCGCGGCGCGGTGCCGTGCAGCACCATGAAGTCACCACCGTAGACCCGGCGGTGCGCTTGCCCGGCCAGCGCCAACCAGCCACCGGCCAACCGACTGGCGGCCGCGGCCCGATCCTCCGGCCCGACCCGTTGCGTGAGCTGCTCTCGCGCGAACAGTCGGATGATGTCGTGGTAGCGGTAGCGGAACTCGCCACCGCTCGTCACCGCCGCCACGTCGAGCATCTGCATGTCCACCAACGGTTCCAGCAGATCCGACGGGTACGGCCCGTGGTCGTCGAGCACCGCGCCGGCCACCCAGGCAGGCAGGGTCGGCCCCTCGGACAGGCTGAGCAAAGCGAACAGCCGTCGGGATTGCCGGTCGAGACCGTCGTAGGTCAGTGACAGGCTGGCGCGGATGGTCATGTCGCCGTAGGTCAGCTCGTCCAGGCGATGCCGCTCGTTGGCCAGCCGGTGGACCATCGACACCAGTGGCCAGTGCGGGCGGGCGGCCAGCCGAGCCGCCACGATGCGCAACGCCAGCGGCAGCCCGCCGACCCGGCGAACGAGCGTGTGCGCCGCCTCCGGTTCCCGACCGACGCGCTCCACCCCGACCACCTGGCCGAGCAGGTACAGCGACTGCTCGGTGTCCAGGACGTCCAGCTCGATCTGCCGGGCGCCGGGCACGGCGGTCAGCCGCGACCGTGTCGTGATGATCACCGCGCACGTACCGCTGCCGGGCAACAACGCCAGCACCTGGCTCTCGGTGATCGCGTCGTCCAGGACGACCAGCACCTGCCGGTCAGCCAGCAGGGTCCGGTACATCTCGACGCGCCCGTCCAGACCGGCCGGCAGCATCGGCCCCGGGATACCCAGGGCGAGCAGGAACCGGCCGAGTACCTCGGTGGCGACGTCCGGATCCCCCCGGGTCCCGCGCAGGTCGCAGTAGAGCTGGCCGTCCGGGAAGTGGCTCTCGGCGACACGATGCCCGATGTGCGTGGCCACCGTGCTCTTGCCGATGCCCGGTCGACCGGAGATCACCACGACGCCGACCGCCCGGTGTCGATCGCCGTCGCCGGTGAGCACGGCCTCCGCGCTGCGCAGCAGCGACTCGTCGCCGATGAAGTCGGCGGTGTCGGCCGGTAACTGCCGAGGGCGTTCGAACCGTTGCACGACAGCAGGTTCCGCCGCGAGGAGCGGCCCACCGCCGTCACCGTCCGCCGACGAGTTGCCCTGGTGCGGGACATCACCGGACAGAATGGCGGCCTCGAGTGATCGAAGTTCCTCGCTCGGCTCCAGGCCGAGCTCGTTGACCAACATCGCCCGCAGCGCCCGGTAGGCCTCCAGGGCTTCGGCCTGCCGGCCCGAGCGGTACAACGCGAGCATCAACTGGGCGCGGAACCGTTCCCGCAGCGGGTTCTCCTGCACCAGGCGGTTCATCTCGCCGACCAGATCGCGGTGCCGGCCGAGGTCCAGCTCCAGGTCGAGGTACGTCTCGGTGGCACTGAGCCGGTCCTCGTCGAGCCGCAGCGCGCGAGTGCGCAACGTGCGGTGCGGGATCCCGCTCAACGACGGGCCACGCCACAGCGCCACGGCGGAGCGCAGCAACGCCGCGGCCTCGGCGTGGCTCCCCTCCCTGATCAGCGCCCGTGCTTCGGCAACCTTGTCCGCGAAACTGTGCACGTCCAGCAACGAGACGTCGACACGCATCAGATACCCCGGCGACCGGGTGATGATCGGGACGTCCACGCCCGCATCGGACAACGTCTTACGCAGCCGCGACATGCAGATCTGCACCTGGGTGCGCGACGTATCCGGTGGCTGGTCCTCCCACAGGGTGTCGATCAGGTGCTCGGTACTGACCACCTGATTGGCCTCCACCAGCAGCGATGCCAACACCACCTGCTGGCGTCCCGGCGGGATACGGACCACACCGGCCGGTCCGTCGACCTCCACCGGGCCGAGGATGCGGAACCGAGGAGGCCCGGCGCCTGGCAGTGCTACCGAGGTCGGCGCAACCGTGTCGATCACACACCCTCCGAAAAACGTGGACGATGCCCCTGTTGACCAGCAACACGGAAGTCTAACCCGCCGCTTTCATGACGTTTCTGCTTAACAGGTGTCGATCAAGGAGAAAGGTGCTCCGAGCTGGAAGGATGTGACTTGTCTAGGGTCATGTCCCAACCAGTTCAGGAGCACCTTTCTGGTGAACAAGACTACCGGGTCCTGCCCAGCGTTGAACCTCGACACCGCCGATGCCGGGATCGTCTCGCACGCGGGCGCGACACCGCTGCTCGACACGATCCGCACCACCGGTCTGGAACAGGCAAGCGCGGGACGATCCGGGCGCATGTCCACGGCGATGGTCGGGATGCCCCGGCACCGCGCCTCCTGGTAGAGCGGGATCTGCTCTTCGGCCGCGCCCGTCCGCCGCGCCGGCCACCACGACCGCGCCCAGAACCTGACCCTCGCAGCCGCGTCCCACCTGCACGTCACCGATCCCCAGCCAGCGCCGGAGCACCTGGCCATGTACGGGCTGCTGCACCCGTCCGCCGGCTATGCCGCGGCCCGTGCCGGCGACCGGGACCGCGCGAACGATCTGCTCGCCGAGGCGGCCACCACCGCCACCCGGCTGGATGCGGACCCGGCGCTGACCGCGAACGTGATCAGCCACAAGGTGTCCGCAGCGTACGTGCTCGGCGACGCCGGCACCGCTCTCGCACACGCCCAAAGCCTTCCGCTGGCGGCGATCCCCACCACCGAACGCCGCGCCCGACTGCTGGTCGACACCGCGCAAGCCTGGGCACGGTTCGACAAGCCCGACCGCGCCTACCGCACCCTGCTGGCCGCCGAGCGCGCCGCCCCCGGCGAGGTCCGCACCCGCAACGCCGTCCGCCGTCTGGTCGGCGATCTCATGGCCTGCCCGAAACAGGCCATCATGCCCGGCCTACCCGCCTTCGCCCACCGAGTCCACGCAGCCTGACCCACCTCGCCGGAGGCTGGACCTGGTCAGCGCTGGCATCGCAGTGGTGATCAGGCGCACAGAGCGGATGTCCGCGCGGTCGTGGCGGAGCAGCTGCGCGCGGCGGGGCAAGCGGTGTTCGTGCCCGTCGACGTCACCGTCGAGGCCGACGCGGCGGCGATCGCCGAATGAGTTGGCTCTAGTAGGGCAGCCGCACCTTGATCGTCTCATGCCGTGGGGATCTGTCGGCGGAGTCGGGCACGGTGGTGGAACCAGCGGGCCCGAGCCTGGTGGCGGCGTCGCCACCAGACCCAGTGCAGGTGATACGCCTGGGGCCGCTGCTGGCGGGTGACCAGCATGAACAGGCGTTTGACTTCGGCGACAGTCAGGGCGATCAACCCGGGATCGGCCGGTGGCTGCTCGTCGGCTGTGATGGGCAGGACCGCCGCGGGTGCGGCGGCTTTCGCTTGAGCAGCGGTGACCGCGCAGACGGCCAGCGCGGCGATCGCGAGCACAATATGCCGCGACAAAGCGGTGTAGAGCCGAACCTGGGAATGGTCGAGTCCAAAGTAGTCTTTGCCGAACTCGGATGGGTGGGCCGCGCAGCGAGGTGCCCCGTGATCCGGGGTCCTTTTCCGCGCGGCCTCCCGCCGAACCGGACGTGCCCGCTTTCCAGGCATCTCGGCTCTCCAGTGATCACGCCGTGAACGTGCTGGCCGATCGTGCCCCGTGAATGTGGCCATGGCAGTCGGCGCAGACCACCAGGGTCTTGCGTCGCCGTCTGATCATGGCCTTCGCCCACGGGGTTGGATCGCTCGCATCAAGCTCGGCGAGCGCATGGACGTGGTGAACCTGCACCTCGCCGACCCGCTCGCAGAGTTCGCACCGTGTCGCGGAGAGCCGGCCGATCAGCTCTCTGCTGGGGTAGGTGATGCGTGCGGGTAGTTGGTCGTTGATGACCGCTGTTTTCTGTCGTGTGAGTGGAATACCACCGAACCGTGCGACCAGTGGTCTGCTGCCCTTCCCGCGTTCGACCACGGCTTCGAAGCAGATTCGCGGCCCGTGCGGCGTCATGATCTTCGCCTGATGTTTGGCCGCGACCTTCGTCACCGTGGTGCGGTGCTTGGACGCCAGGGTCTTCAGCATCGAGGTCAGCATGACCCAACGCAGCCGGTGTAATCGTCGGACGTCACCGGCGAGCAGGTAATACTGGACGAGGCCCCGGTATTCGGCCCCGTAGATCCTGACGATGTCGTAGTCGTCGTAGTTGATCACTTGGGACCGTCCCGCGGGGTTGCCGCGCTTCAGGTAAGGGGCGCTTTTGGCCTTGATCACCGAGGTCGGCACGTGCAGACTGACCGCGCCGTTCACGGCGCGCTGGCCACTGGCGGTGCGTTGTCTGTCATCGTGCTGAACGCTGATCTCGTAGCCCAGGAAGCTCGCTCGGTCGGAGCGAGCATGGGTGATCAGCGTCTTGTCACGGGACAGTTCCAGCTTGAGGTCCTCGCGCAGGAACTGTCCCAGGCGCTGTTTGATTTCCTCGGCTTCGGCCTTGGGTCCGGTGAACCCGAGCAGGTGGTCATCGCAGTAGCGCACGTATCGCAGCCGCCGGAAATCGGGATCATGAGGATCCACGCTCGGTAGTGTCCGCATTCGATCGCGGACCTTCCGGGCTTCAGCGCGGTTCCCGGCTCTACGTGCTCGCGCGAGTGCGGCGGCCTCCTTCAGGTAGGCGGGGTTACGTGCCCTGCGTCCCCCTCGGGTGTATTCCGGGATGAGAACCGTTTCGACGAAGGTGTCCAGCCGGTGCAGATAAATGTTCGAGAGGACTGGCGACGCGCAACCACCTTGCGGTGCACCGCTGCGTGTCGCGTTCCAGATCCAGTCCTCCAGGTATCCGGCTTGCAGCATGTTCCGCAACAGCCCCAGGAACCGGTTGTCGTGGATCTTCTCCGCCAGGATCGAGAGCATAACCTGATGGTCAAGACTCCCGAAGCAGTCGGCGATGTCTCCTTCGATGAACCAGGTCGTCCCGGTCCAGGTGTGGGCGACCTCCCGCAACGCGGTATGGCAACCCCGTCCTGGCCGGAATCCGTGTGACCGGTCGGAGAACGTCGGTTCGTAGTACGCCTCCAACAGCAGGCGCACCACTTCCCCGACGAGCTTGTCCGGCCAGGTCGGCAACCCCAGCGGACGCGGTTTTCCGTTCTTTTTCGGGATGTAGATCCGCCGGGCGGGCTTGAATCGGTAGCGTTCGTGGCGCATCGCATCAATGATGCGTTCGATCTTGCCCAGTGACATGCCGTCCACGGTTTCCTGTGTGACCCCGGGTGTCATCGCCCCCTTGTTGGAGTAGATGCGCCCGTAGGCCAATAGATACATCTGCGGGTTGAACAGTTGTCGATACAGTTGTTCACACGGCAGGCCCTGCCTGCCTCGTTCACGGAGGACACCCAGCACCGTTTCGGCGTTCTGCATTTCGCATACCTCTCGGTCCTTGTATGCCCGATCACCTGGCTCCCTTCGCCCTGCGGACGGCTTTCCCGTCCTCCTTGGTGGGGCGTGACTCCCACGACTACTACGAAGCCTCCGTCGCCATAGGGCTCGCGCCCCGTAGGCGATCCCACGTTCGTCTCTGCCATACGGAATAGCGTGACGTAGGCGGCCCATTCATCTCCTTCGATGCCCTCGCTGGGCATCGTCCCGTGCCCTGGAGGTTGCCCCGGCTGGGTTTCATCGCTGGGGCGGGCACGGGCTCCGGTTGCATGCGTCGTTCCGGAGGATGCGAAGTTCCATCACTGGAGATTGAGCTTCAGGCAATCCAGCTTTCGCCATATCACGCGGGTCCCCCAGCGCACCGTCCCGGACGCCTGAGCCCGGTCGCTGGTTTCCTGGCATGCTCTTGTCCCCTTAACCTTTCGGCGCCGGGTAAGCCATCAGACCCAGAAACCTCCCTCCAAGTTCCTCCCGGCTGAGCCGGGAATACAGCAGAGCGCCTCGTGGCGCACAATCTTTCCTCCACCGGCCAACGCAAGCAGGCGACACGCACGAGAGTCATCAGCGTGGCGCTGCGACCGGCCGGTAGATGGCAGTAGTGGTAGGCCAACTCACCGGTGCGCAGGTGTTTACGGATCAACAGAAAGTGGTGTGGGCTCGTGGTCGCGATCCAGGCCCAGGCGTAGGCGCGTTCACCCTTGGACCCGGTCACCGAGCAGACCTGCCAGGCGTCGGTGCCGACATAGCGGGTCACCATCTGCTCGGCGCGGGCGCTGCCGAGGCCGGGCATGAGGGCCACGTGGAAAGCACGGCCGACCCGCATCACGTAGCCGATCTGATTGTCCTCCAAGAACGTGCGTAACGCTCCCGAGCGGCCGTAGACCTCATCACCAGCGACCCAGGGCGGCATGGTGGCGTCATCGACCATGTCGCGGCAGATGTCCAGGGCCAGTTGGGGTTTGGTGCGGAAGCTGACCTCGGCGCCGACGCCGCACGCGGCCCGGCGGTCCGGGTCGGCCAGTTGATCGGCCGGGACATAGATCCGGGCACCGACCATGGCGTGCCCACCGGGGGTGGCGTAGCAGCAGTAGGCGGTGTTGACACCGTTGGCGATCCGGCCGGCGCAGCCCATGTACTGGCGCTGCACGCCGACAGTGGCCTCGCCGGTCTTTCTCCTGTCCGGACTCGTCCAACGCCGCGACCACCAGCGGTTGATCAGCCAACGGCCCGACCACGAATCCGGCTACCATCCGCATCGCCTGCTGGTGAAACGATGGCAGCCGCAGCCGCCTCAGGATGGTCATGCCTCACAACACGATGATCGTGAGGCGGCTGCCCTCATGATCATCTGGGTGCCGCGAACGTCCTCACTAGTACGGCAGCCTCACTTGTTGATCTGGTCATGTTTGTGCTGGTTGACGGCGTAGCCGGGCGCGGTGATGAAACCATCGGGCGCGGGCCTGGTGACGTCGGCGCCACCACACCCAGTGCAGGGAAAGGGTTTCGGGTTGCAGAGACCGGGTGGCCAGGCAGAACAGTCGTTTGATCTCGGCAACGGTCAGGGCGACCAGACCGGGATCATCGGGCGGTAGGTCATCGGGTGCCGCAGGCAGGACCGGGCCACCGGTTCGGGTTCTGGCGTCGGCGGCGGTCACCGCGCACACGGCCAACGCCGCCAAGGTCAGCACGATGTGCCGCAGCAGCGCTGTGTAGAGGCGAACCTGGGAATGATCCAGTCCGAAGTGGTCTTTCCCGAACTCGAACCCCTCCTCAACCGGCCACCGTAAACACGCCACCCGCACCAGAGTCATCAGCGTGACCGGCCGTCCGGGCGGTAGATAACAGTAGTGGTAAGCCAACTCCCCGGTGGACAAGTGCTTACGGATCAACAGGAAGTGGCGATCGCTGGCCGTGGCCACCCATGCCCACGCATAGGCCCGTTCACCCTTGGACCCGGTCACCGAGCACACCTGCCATCGCCGCTGGTGGCGGGGCTTGGCCAGATCGCGGGCCACGACGGCATCCGCCCGCGGCCGAGCACCGGAGGGCATCTGCGCGGTGAAGGCGCACCCGACCCGCAGCACGTAACCAATCTCGTTGTCCTGCAGGAAAGTCCGTAGCTTGCTGGAGCGGCCATACACCTCATCTCCCGCAACCCAGGGCGGCATCGTCTGATCGGCGACCATGTCGGCAACGATGTCCTGCGCCAGTTGAGGTTTCGTCTTGAACACGACATCAGCCGGGATACCCAGCGCGGCGCGACGATCGATGTCGGTGAGCTGGTCTTCGGGTACCCAGATCCGGGCGCCGACCAGCGCGTGGCCACCCGGGGTGGCATAGGAGCAGTACACGGTGTTCACGCCGTTGGCGATCCGGCCCGCGCACCCCATGTACTGGCGTTTCACTCCCGCCGTCGCGACGCCCTGCTTGGGCTGCCCGGACTCGTCCAACGCCGCCACCCGCAACGACTGGCCACCCAACTGCTGCGCCACGAAACCACGCACGATGCCCATGACCGCGTCCTGGTCCCAGACCGCGTGGTTGAGCAGCCGCTGTGTCTTGTTCGGGGACAGGTCACCAGCGTGCTCGGCGAGGGTCCATCCGTTCTTCCGTGGCAGGTCGCTGATCAGCCCGGACAGGTACTTCCGGGCCTGTCGAAACGGTTGTATCCGGGCGAAGCAGGGCTTCAACCGGTCGTGCAGGTCGGCCAGATTCGCTGCCGCTCGCGTGCCCTCTATGATGGCGGCCGCAGCCGCCTTGTTGATCTCTTGCGTCACAACTCGATGATCATGGGGCGGCTGCTTCCATGATCAGCCGGGTACCGCAGAGCCTCTCACCTGCGAAGATCATCAAAGTGGCGCTGCCGTACTAGGAAATGACATTGGATTGAGATCGATCCCGAGTGGCATCGTCGTGAGACAACCGGAAACTCCCAGGCATCGAAGATCGACATGTCATCAGCGGCGAGACCCTACACTATTGATTTGATGCAACACTGGGCTCGGTTTGCGACACGGACAACGTCTCACGGCACCGTACCTCAGCCTCCAATAGCCAGCCGGCACACGAGACGCAGCAGGGGAAGCTCGGCGGCGACGGCATCCACGTTGACGCCGAAGTCTTGGACCAACAGATCTGAGTTCCCGTGCGCCAAGCCATTGCGGTAACCGTAGAGGTACTTGCCAATGTCTTCCTTACCAGAGGTGCGCAGCACCTCCAAACGCCCGATCGCCCGCTTCCGGTATGCCTCGAACACGTTAAGTGCTGATCGTTCGGGCGCCATGGCGAGGTGATCTATCCGCAGCTCGCCAAATTCGTGAGTAGCGATGGCATCGACGTTGTCGTTGATGAACGACACTCCGTTCTTTTCGTCAGCCCACTCGCAAATTCGATAGAGAAAGAAGTACTCTGCCAAGAGGTCCACCTGGCGCAGGGCCATCCCGTACATCGCCAATGGCTCTGCTCGGCCGGCAAAGCGGCGGGAAAACTCCGTCAGCGATACATTGCCTGGATACCGGAAATCCAGGGCATCGGTGAACCGCACGTCGACTGCGGCCTCTGCTGCCGCGACAAGTGCGTCGGCATAGGGCCGCACTGGGTCGATCCACGCTCTGGGAAAGCCCACTGAGTCGTAAGGTGGGGACTTTCCGGGCGAAAATGGCCGTACTACGGTCGGAACCTCGTGATCATAAGAGATACAGTTCGCAAACGCCACGGCCTCGGCAAAGGATGCGGTATCGCCGGATAGTGACCTGGCGTAGCCATCCCAGGTCGT
>DASXYT010000229.1:0-3267 GCA_036502345.1 Pseudonocardiaceae bacterium
GACGGTGGTCCGCTGCACCGGGATGTCGCCGGAGAAGGGTGCGCCGCGGCCGGCCGGGGTGAGCTCGATGTAGTAGATGCCGCCGACGACCAGGGTCGGGCGCACGGCGGCCGTGGGTTCGCCGCCCAGCTTCTCCTCGGCACCGTGGTCCAACCGCATGGTCACCTTGGTCAGTCCGGTCGAGTCGGTGTCGATGTCGGTCACCTCGCCCACCTTGACCTCGGAGATCTTGACCACGCTCTTGTACGGCTCGAGCCGGTACTGCCGGGAGAACGAGGCGGTGATCATGTCGCCGGGGGTGAGCAGCGAGGCGATCCGCTGCTTCGTGAACGCACCGATGCCGGCCAGCACCAGCAGCAGGATCATGACGGCGCCGAGCAGCTTGGGCGCGCCCTCCCAGCGGGAACCCGCCTCGTCGTCGCTCTTCTTGCCCGGGATGAGCTTCACTTGTGATCACCTCCGCCGACCACGATGGCGTCGGGCGCCACGCCGGTCATCCGGTGCTTCGCGGTCTCGCCCGGTTTCGCGTAGACGCCCTGGCGGTAGTTGTCGCCCGAGCCGACCAGACCGCCGGTCACGGTGGCCGCGTCCACGTTGATGTTCAGTCGCGCGTAGCGCTTGTTCGGTTCGGGACCTTCGCTGACGAAGCTGTTCAGGCGCACGATCATCTGTGCCAACTCCGGGGCGTAGGGCTTGAGTACCTGGAGCGGGGTCTCCAGGTAAGCGATGGCGTCGGTCACCCTGGGCACCACCGGGCGGGCGTCGGAGACCATGTCGGTCAGGTCCTCGACCTGCGGCTTGGCCTGGTCCGCGACGTCCGGCACCTGCCCGGCCACCGGGACGCTGTCGCGCAGGAAACCCCGCGCGTCGGGCGTCGCGTCGCCGAGGCTCTCCGCGCCGGGCTCGAGGTCGGTCATCGTGACCCGGGTGTCGGACAGCGGGCCGTTGATCGCGTCCAGCGCCGGCCGCAGGGCCCTCAGGGTGCCCGGTGCCTTGTCGAGCGTGTCGCTCAGCGGCGTGCCGCCGTCGACAGAGAGTGCCTGCATGGTCTGGTCGGCCTGCTGCTCGAGCGCGGCGATCTCCGCCTCCCGCCCGTGCAGGCTGACCGACAGTGCGTCGCCACTGCGCAGCACGTCGGGCATGTCGAACTTCGGCGAGGCCAGGTCGACCGACACGGTGCCCAGGTTCTTCAGCAGGTCCGGCGCGGTGGCCAGCGCATCCTGGAAGTCCTGGCCGTGCCCGACGAACCCGCCGCCGAGCTGGCGCAGCGTCGTCTGGGTGGCGTCCCTAGTCACCGGGTCGAAGATGTTGAGCACCTGATTGAGGTCGGATGAGTCGGTGTTCGACTTCGCCGGGATGACCCGGTCACCCAGCGGCCCGGCGTCCGGGGTGCCCGGGTTGAACTCGACGAACTTGGTGGCCAGTGCCGAGACGTCCCAGAGCTGGGCGGTGGCGTTGCCGTACACCGGCTGTCTGCCGTCGATCTCCAGGGTGATCAGTGCCTCGTTGCCGGCGATCGACTGCTCACTGACCCGGCCGATCCGCCGGCTGTTCTCCCGCACGTCGTCGTTCACCCGCAGCGAGTGCACGTTGCCGAAAGACGCTTTCACCAGCGTCTTCGGCGTGAACGGGAGGCCGGTCTGCGACTTGAACGTCAGGTAGAACAGCACCGCGAGGATGCCAAACACCACCACGCCGGCGACGAACGAGCGGTAGAGCGTCCGCTGCTCCGGGGTTGTGCCGCCCGGGTCGGGGCCGCCCTGCGGAAGCATCCTGTTCATCGGTCAGTGCCCCCGAGCAGTTGGGTCATCATGTTGTCCTCCTGCCCCGGGGTCAGCCCGGTGGCTCCGTCCTTGGGCTTGCCGGCCGACTGGCCGTCGGGATCACCAGGACGCTCCGTCGAGTTCGGCGGGGTGAGCGGCTTGCCCAGTTGGTCGTAACGCGGCTGTGGTGGTCCCACCGGCAGCGGCATCGACGGCACCGGCATCCTCGGCGCGTTCGGGACCGGTCCGGCCCCGACCTGCCCCGCGGCTTTGGGTGTGTAGACCAATGCCGCCTTGAAGTAGTGACTGATCGAGTCGTAGTCGGTGGTCGCCAGCGTCCACCCCTTGAGCAGCTCCATCAGGTTGGAGAACCGCAGGTCGACGGCGTTGATGACCAGCCCGTGCGCACCGTCGGCGACGCCGACCAGGTCCCCGCCGTGTTGGCCGAGGTTCTCCGCGACCGGCCTGGCCTCGTCGAGCAGCCGCTGGGCCTTGTCCAGCACCGGTGGCAGCGACGCGAGCGCGGGGTCAGCGGCGTCGGAGAACCGCTCGAGCTCGCCGCTGATGTCCTTCAGGTTGTCGGTTGTCGGCCGGATCGAGGCCAGGGTGTTCGCCGCCGGGTCGGAGACGCCGGCGACCTGGGCCAGGGTCCGGCGGGCGCTGGCGATCGAGTCGGGGAGCTGCTGGAGGGTGTCCCGCAGCGCCTGCTGGCGGGCGGCGACCACGGACAGCGTCTGGGTGGTCGAGCCCACCAGGCTGTCCAGCCGGGTGCCCTTGTCGGCAGCCACCGCGGCGGCCACCGGCGCCGCGTTGTCCACCAGCCGGTTCAGCAGCGCGTTCTGCTGGTTGAGGATGCCCACCAGCTGGTCGGTCTGGTGCAGCGCCGGCTGCAGCGCCGAGATCGCCGAGGCGGTCTTCGCGCCGTTGCCGTGCAGGCCCTGCCCGGTCGTGCTGATCAGTCCGGCGAGCGCGACGCTGGTCGGGGTGTCGACGGAGTTGAGCACCTCCTGCAGGTCCACGTCCCGGTTGGTCTGCGGGGCGGGGATCACCGCGGGTTGGCCCAGTTGCGGAGCCGCCGCCGAACCCCGGTCGAGCGCGATGTAGCGCTCACCGAGCAGGTCCTGGGTGGTGATGGTCGCCTTCGCGTCGGTGTGCAGGGGCAGCACCTCCGACTTGACGTCCATCACCACCTGGGCGAGGCCGTTGTCGAGCCGGATGTCGCTGATCGTGCCGACCGCGACTCCGGCGATCTTCACCTCGTTCCCCACCTGCATCGGGAACGCGTCCTTGAAGTCGGCCATCACCGTGACGTCGGTGTTGTTGCCCGAGTTCGCCGCCACACTGGCCACGGCGACCCCGACAAGCAGGACGACACCGAAGGTGACCACCCGGAAGAGCACAGATCGTTTCCTGCTCATCGCTCACCGCCGCCTGCCGCGTCAACCGTTGCGTCGTTCCAGGGCTGCCCGACCGACTCGCCGGGCTTCGGCTCGGCCCGCAGCTG
>DASXYT010000230.1:0-63499 GCA_036502345.1 Pseudonocardiaceae bacterium
TCGGATCCGGACGGGAACGAGATCGAGCTGTACGTCGACGTGCCCGGCATCGACTGGGAAGACCCGGAACTGTGGTCCGCCCCGGTCAAGGAACTGGTGCTCTAGAACGGGGTCAGCGTCACCGTCATCGACGTGGGCGCCCCGTCCTGCACGGCGGCGGCGAAGTTGGACACGTCGTCGAACGGGAAGCCGTACGCCCGGCCGTCCGCCGAGTTGGCGTGCATGGCCTGGGCGTAGTGGTTGGTCACCGAGCCGCCGTAGAACGTGCCGGCGTCGGTGTCCGGCTGGTTGGCGTCGGTGAGCAGCGTCGACCGGTTGAAGCCCGCGCCGAGCACGGCCGCCACGGGGCCGGTGATGCCGTCGTTGGGCGCTGCCAGGGCTCCGTTGCAGTAGAAGATGTTCTGCGTCGTCGGCTTGGCGAACGGCGCCACACCGCCGCCGAACACCAGCGTGTTGCCGGACACCTGGCCGGTGAACGTGCCGGCGTTGGTGCTGATGCTCAGCGGGCCGCCGGTGTACTGGCTCCAGACCGAGTTGATGTACGAGTCGTAGTACGTCGGCGAGAACACGCCCGCGTCGATGCCGTGCCCGGGCGCGATCACCCGCAGGTCACCGCCCAGCACGAGGCCCGCGTAGTCGGGGTTGCCGGCGATCGCGGCGAAGATCGCGGCCCGACCGCCGTCCACCAGCGTGCCGGTGGTCTGGGTGCCGGCGCCGCCGGTCAGGGAGATCGCCAGCGGCACGCTGAACTGGTCCACCATCGTGGTGTTGCAGAACATGCCGCCACCGTTGTTGGTGAACTCGATCCAGTCGTGTAGCACGGCGAAGCTGGGGTCGGTGCTCACCCAGCCCGCCGGGAACTGGAGGGCCGGGTTGCCGGCGCCGTCGCTGACCACCTTGAACTTCAGCTTGTCCGCGGCCGCGAAGTAGATCCGGCCGGACATGTTGGCCGGGATGCTCAGTTGGGTGTCGCCGTCCGCGGCCAGTGGAATGGACAGGTCGGCGAACCCATCAGCGCCGTTGTCAGACAGCGAGACCGCCTGTAGGGAACCGTCCTGCCCGACGAACGACTGTTGTCCGGTCGTCAGGTTCGTGCCGACGACATAACACCAGAGTTGGCTGTTGGCATAGCGATTCGTGTGGTTGACGACCGTCATCGGCAGTGCGCCTGCCGTCACGGCAGGACGTGCTGACGCGCCGAAAGCCCTGGTACCGAGCGTGCCGGCCAGGATCGGTCCGCCGACGGCGACGGTGGCGACACCGCCGAGAAATGCCCTGCGGCTCAACATATCGCGTCGTTCTCCTTCGTCCGGGAAGCGCTTACTTCGATCGAAGCTATACCCGGATACCCGTATTCACGGTGATTACCGACGCGTTAAATCCGTCAACAATTCACACCTGAGAAGCGCCCAGCATCCGCAGGATCAAGCCCGCGTAGTGATCGCCGAGCTCGGTGGGGGTCATGGCGGAGTGGTCGGTGTACCAGCGGGCCACGTCGATGCCCAGCGACAGTACGGCCAGCGCTGCGGTGCGCACGTCGGGCACGTCGAACACGCCGGCCCGCACGCCGTCCGTGATCACGTCCCTGACCTGCTGTTCGATCTTCCTGCGCAGCTCGACCAGCGCCGTGTACTCGGGCTCGGGCAGCGAGTTCAGCTCGTACTGCACCACCCTGGCCACGGTGTGCTTCTCCGCGTGCCACGCCACGAACGCGGCCACCAGATTGCGCATCCTGGCCACCGGGTCGGCGCCTCGCGCGATCGCGTCCGTCATCAGGTCGAGGGTCAGCTCGTGCCCGCTGCGGCTGATCGCGAACAGCAGCGCCACCTTGGACGGGAAGTGCACATACAGCGCCGCAGGGCTCATACCGGCCCCGTTGGCGATGTCCCGCGTCGTCGTGGCGTGGTAGCCCCGCTCGGCGAAGGACCGCACCCCCGACAGCATCAGCCTGCGGGCGGCGTCCGGTTGGACGTCGGTCCACAGACCTGCCGGGGCCGCTTCCGCACCGGTCATGCCACCGGGCCGGGCAGGTCGACCAGGCCGGCCAGCCGGGCACGGTGCCGGCCCGGTGTGCCCAACGCGATCTCGTCGCTCTTCGCGCGCTTGAGGAACAGATGCGTCGGGTGCTCCCAGGTCATGCCGATCCCGCCATGTAGCTGGACGGCCTCCTCGGCGGCGTGTACAGCCACCTGCGAGCAGTGCGCCTGCGCGATCGCCACCGCGATGGCGACGTCGTCCCGACCGGTGGCCAGGCAGTCCGCCGCATACCGGGCGGCTGCCCGCGCGGTGACCAGTTCCAGCCACAGGTCGGCCATCCGGTGCTTGAGCGCCTGGAACGAGCCGACCGCCCTGCCGAACTGGTACCGCTCCTTGACGTAGCGCACGGTCGTGTCCAGGCACCACTCGGCGACGCCGAGTTGCTCGGACGCCAGGATGCCGGCACCCGTGACCAACGCCGTCTCCAGCGCTGCCGGTGCGACGTCCGGTCCGGCCAGCAGTTCTGCCGGCGCGTCGGCGAACGTGACGTCGGCGATGCTCCGGGTCCTGTCCAGCGCGATCAACCGGGTCACGGTGACCCCGTCGCCCACCGCGACCGAGTACAGCCCGGGGCCGTCCGGCCCGACAGCCGGCACCACGAGCACGTCGGCCGCCGCCGCGTCCACCACGCTGGTCACTGACCCGGTCAGCCGCCCGTCGGCCACCGTCAGGGCAGTCGGGAACGCAGCGCCGGGCATCGTGGACAGCGGCACGCCCAGCGCGGCCGTCGCGGTGCCCGACGCCAGCGCGGCCAGCAGCTTGGCGACCGGCTCGGTCGCCGTGTCGCAGGCGAGCAGGGCACTGGTGGCCAGCACCGCGCTGCCCAGGAACGGCACCGGCGTGACGGCCCTGCCCAGCTCCTCGGCGATCACGGCGGACTCCCTGGCGGAACCGCCGACACCGCCCAGTTCCTCGGGGATCAGCAGGCTGGCGACGTCGAGTTGTTCGACCAGCGTGCGCCACAGTTCGGCGTCGTGCGAGTTGCCTGAGTCCAGCGCGGCGAGCACCGCGGCCGGGCCGGACCGCTTGGCCAGCAGGTCGGCCACGCTGGACCGCAGCGCTTCCTCGACGTCCGAGTAGAGCAGGTTCGTGGGTGCGGTCATCGCGGCATGTCCTTCCACGGCACGTCCTTGTCCACCCTGGGCTCGGATGGCAGACCGAGCACGCGCTCGGAGATGATGTTGCGCAGGATCTCCGACGTGCCGCCCTCGATCGAGTTGCCCTTGGCGCGCAGGTAGCGGTAGCCGGCCTCGCGACCGGTGAAGTCGACCATCTCGGGTCGGCGCATCGTCCAGTCGTCGTAGCGCAGGCCCTGCTCACCGAGCAGTTCCACGTCCAGACCGGACAGCGCCTGGGACAGCTTGGCGAAGGACAGCTTCATCGCGGAGCCCTCGGGCCCGGGATTGCCGGCTGCCATCTGTTGGCGCAGCCTGGTGCCGGCCAGCCGGGTCGCCTCGGCCTCCACCCACAGCTTCAACAGCCGGTCGTGCATTTCGTGGGTGCGTAGTTCCGGGTGCTCACGCCAGTCGTTCGCGACGATGCCGACCATGCCGCTCTCCCGTGGCGAGGCCTGGCCGCCGATGGCGACCCGCTCGTTCATCAGCGTGGTCTGTGCGACCTGCCAGCCCTGGCCGACCTCGCCGAGCCGGTGCGTGTCCGGGATCCGGGCGTCGGTCATGAAGACCTCGTTGAACTCGGCCTCGCCGGTGATCTGGCGCAGCGGCCGGACCTCGACACCGGGCGCGGTCATGTCGAGCACGAAGTAGCTCATACCGCTGTGCTTGGGCACGTCGGGGTCGGTGCGGGTGAGCAGGATGCCCCACCGTGCGGTGTGTGCGCTGGACGTCCACACCTTCTGGCCGTTGACCACCCAGTCGTCGCCGTCGCGGACCGCCCGTGTGCCGACGGCGGCCAGGTCGGAGCCGGCGCCGGGCTCGCTGAACAGCTGGCACCACACCTCCTCGCCGGTCCACAGTGGACGCAGGAAGCGGGTCTTCAGTTCCTCGGAGCCGAACCGGAGGATGGTCGGCGCGGCCATGCCGAGGCCGATGCCGATCCGGCGCGGGTCGTTGTTCGGCGCGCCTGCGGCTGCCAGGTCGACCTCGACGACGGTCTGCAGCGTGCGCGACGCGCCGAGGCCGCCGAGGCCGACCGGGAAGTGCACCCAGGCCAGCCCGGCGTCGAACCGGGCACGCAGGAACTCGAGGCGGTCGGTGGTGGCGGGATCGTGCGCGGCCAGTAGCTCACGCACCCGTTCCCGCAGGTCAGTGGCGTCCAGCGGTTCAGTCATTCGGTTTCCTCGCTGTGGATCAGGCGGCGAGCAGTACGACCACTTCGGCCACGCAGGCCGGTTTGGGCTGGTTCTCGATCTCCACGGTGAACTTCAGCACCGCCTGGGTGCCCTGCGCCGCCTCGCTGATGTCCACGAGTTCGGCACCGGCGCGCACCCGCGAGCCGACCGGGACCGGGTTGGGGAAGCGCACCTTGTTCACGCCGTAGTTGATGCCCATCTTCAGGCCGTCGACGCGGTAGATGCTCTGGCCGAGCGCCGGGATCATGGACAACGTCAGGTAGCCGTGCGCGATGGTGCCGCCGAACGGCCCGGCTGCTGCCTTCACCACGTCGACGTGGATCCACTGGTGGTCACCGGTCGCGTCGGCGAACTGGTTCACCTGCTCCTGGGTGACCTCGTGCCAGTCGCCGTAGCCGAGTTGCTCGCCCTTGGCGGCCACGAATTCGGCCAGATCGGAGAAAACCCGCATACGCACTCCTCGGGACAGCGGTGTCGAGGTGACTGAGCGCTTAGTAACCTACCCCGCCGGCTCGGCGGCGGGAAGGGGAGGCGCATCGGACACCGATGGTTGCGCCGATGTAACTACCGTGCCTGACCGCCCGCTGGCCCGCAACAACACCACCGGCAGGGACGGCCTGGTTGACCCGGTGTGCGGCCCGCCCGGACGCTGCCGTGGCCATCCGGATTCCAGGAGGTCACGGTGCACCGAACCGTTCGGCACGTATTGCTGGTCGCACTCCTCGTCGCGCTCGTGCCCGCGCTGTTGCTCGCCGGCCGCCCTGCGCCTGCCGCGACGGCCGCCGTCGCGGTGCCGGTCCGGATCATGCCGCTCGGCGACTCCATCACCGGATCGCCGGGCTGCTGGCGGGCGATCCTGTGGAACAGGTTGCAGAGCAACGGGTTCACCAACATCGACTTCGTCGGGACGCAGCCGCCGCAGGGTTGCGGGGTGCCGTACGACGGTGACAACGAGGGCCACGGCGGCGCGCTGGCCAGCGGGATCGTCAGCCAGAACCAACTGCCCGGCTGGCTCACCGCGACCAACCCGAACATCGTGCTGATGCACCTCGGCACCAACGATGTCTGGAATGGACAGTCGCCGACGCAGGTACTGGCGTCCTACACCACGCTGGTCGGCCAGATGCGGGCCGACAACCCGAACATGAAGATCATCGTGGCCCAGATCATCCCGATGAACCCGGCAGGCTGCACGACGTGCGCGCAGGGCGTGGTGAACCTGGACGCCGCCATCCCGGCGTGGGCGACCGGGCTGTCCACGGCACAGTCGCCGATCACCGTCGTCGACCAGTGGACCGGGTTCGACGACGCGACGGACACCGTGGATGGCGTGCACCCCAACGACTCCGGCAACCAGAAGATGTCCGACCGGTGGTACCCGACGCTCGCCGCGGCCCTCGGCGGCACACCGCCACCGCCGCCGCCGGGCACGACCACGACCGCATCGCCGACCACCACCACGGTTGCCGCGTCCGGCGGCTGCACCGCCGCCTACACGATCGTCAACCAGTGGCCCGGCGGCTTCCAGGCAACCGTGACGGTGACCAACTCCGGTACAGCCCCGGTGAGCGCGTGGCACGTCTCGTTCGCGCTGGGCAGCGGCCAGAGCGTCAGCCAGTTCTGGAGTGCGGCGCTCACCCAGACCGGCCCCTCGGTCGTGGCGACCAACCTCAGCTACAACGGCAGCCTGGCACCTGGTGCGGCCACTTCGTTCGGCTTCCTCGGTGCCAGCCCGACAACGGTGACCGCACCCGCGATCACGTGTTCCGCGAGCTGATCAGCGCACGGTAGTGCCCGTACCTGGCCGGCAGGTCGATCAGCGCGACGCCGACCAGGTCACCTGCCCGGTGGTAGCCGACGACGATCCCGCCTGCCGGGTCCTGCTCCAGCACCCGAACGTCGTCGCCGCCGAGTTCGACGGCGCCGAACGACTGGAGCCGCAGGTCGTACTGGTCGCTCCAGAACGCGGGCACCGGCGCGAACGGGGTCTCGTCGGTGGCCTCGCCTGCCAGGTGGGCGCCCAGCACGGCGCCCGCTTTACGTGCCGTGTCGTTGGCCATCATCCAGTGCTCGACCCTGCGCGGCACGTCGTCGAACAGCGGGTTGGGGAACCTCGCCACATCGCCGCACGCGACCACGTCCGGCCGCCCCGCCACCCGTAGCAGGTTGTCGCACAGCACGCCGTCGGTCAGGTCAAGATCGTTGCCGGACAACCAGTCCGTGTTCGGCGTGCAGCCGACCGCCTCGACCACCAGGTCGGCCGGCAGCGTGGTGTCGTCCCGCAAGCGCACTGCCTCCACCCGGTCGGTGCCGAGGTATTCGACGGGCACGGTGCCGAGGTGGAAACGCACGCCCTCGGCCTCGTGCCGCTCCCGCAGGACGTTCCCGATGGTCGCCCGCAGCGGCCGCTCGACCGGCACCAACTCCGGTGCCACGACGTCGACCTCGGCGCCAAGGGTCCGCGCGGTGGCGGCCACCTCACAGCCGACGAAGCCCGCGCCGACGATCACCAGTCGGACGCCTGGCCCCAGTTCGGCACGGAGGACCTTCATGTCGTCCATCGTGCGCATGACGTGCCGGCCGTCCTGTGGCCCCGGCAGCGGCAGCACGCGTGGCCGCAGGCCGCTGGCGATCACCAGCCCTGACCAGTCCAGTGTGGTGCCGTTGGTGAGGGTGACGGTCCTGGCGGTCAGATCGGCGCCCTTGACCGTGGTGCTGAGCCGCCAGTGGACGTCCTGCGCCATTTTCGGCACCCGGAACGGCAGCCGATCCGGGTCCATCTTGCCGCTGAGTGCTTCCTTGGACAGCGGTGGTCGGTTGTAGGGCATGTGCGGTTCGTCGCCGATGACGACGACATCACCGGTGAAACCCGCCTTCCGCGCTGTCTCGGCGGCACGCATGCCCGCGATCGACGCACCGACAACGACCAACCGATTGGTTGCCATGCCCTCGACGTTACCCATGGGGGAACGGCTGACGGTCAGACGGGAATCCCATTCTTGATCACGGTACGCCGTTCGGCGGAACCCCAGAGGAGTTCCGGCTGCCGGAACGGATCACCGTGCAGCACCAGGAGATCGGCCACGGCACCCGGCTGCACCCGGCCGAGATCGGGCCTGCCGAGCAGGTCCGCGTTGACCGAGGTCGCCGACCGCAGCGCCTCGATCGGGCCCTCGACCTCGACCTGGAGCCGCAGGCCGGCCAGTTGCTCGTCCTCCAGCACGCCCATCAGGTCGGTGCCGAAGCCGATCTTGACACCGGCGGCTCGGGCGAGTTCGACGGCCGTGCGGCCCGCGTCCAGCACCTCGCGGTTCTTCGCCCTGGACACCGCTGCCATGCCGATCTCGGCGCCGCGCCGCTCCATCGCGTCGTAGGTGACCAGCGTCGGCACCAGGAAGGCGCCGCGATCGGCCATCAGTACCGCTGTCTCGGCGTCCAGCAGGTTGCCGTGCTCGATGCTGCGCACCCCGTTGATCACCGAATGCCGGATCGCCTCCGGTGAGTACGCGTGCGCGGCGACGTAACTGCCCCGGCGTGCCGCGTCGCCGGTGACGGCCAGCACCTCCTCGGCCGAGTACTGCGGGATCCGGATCGGATCGGTCAGCGACACCACACCGCCGGAGGTCATGATCTTGATTGCGTGCGCGCCACGCAGGAACCGCTCGCGCACCGCCCTACGGAGTGGGTCGACACCGTCCACCACCTCGTTCATGTGGTGGTGACCGCAGCACACGTCACTGTCGGCGGCCCGCGCGTCGCCGTGTCCGCCGGTCTGGCTCAGCGCGGGACCCGTGTAGAGGTAGCGCGGCGAAGGGAACAGGCCCTCCTCGATCGCCCGCGCGAAACCCGCGTCGCCGCCTGCCACGTCGCGCACGGTGGTGAAACCCCTGCGCAGCGCGGCAGTCAGCCGCCGAGCGCCGTTGAGCGCGACGTAGCTCAGCGGCCTCGACTCGATGTCCATCAGGTTGATGGCCGCCGCGTAGGCGTGGAAGTGCGCGTCGATCAGCCCGGGGAGCACCGTGCCGCCACGCGCGTCGATCACCACGTCCGCGTCGCCGACCGTGCCACCGACCTCGGTGATCTTCCCGTCCGCCACCAGCACCGGGCCGTCCACCAGGTCGTCGGACTCACCGTCGAACACGGCCGTGTTGATGATCGCGAGTATGCTCATGCTCTGCTGCTCCGTAGTCGCTGGGTGGCGGTCACATCGACATCGAACGTATCCGGATCTACGGCGACACCGTAGTCATGTGCCGCCGACCCGACCGAGACGAATCCGTTGCGCACATCGTGCGCGACGGAGGCGGGGGAGCGGTCGAACGGGTTGCCGAAACCGCCGCCACCACCGGTGTCGTTGACGAACACGTCACCGGTGGCCAACCGGTTGTAGCTGCCGACCTGCACGACCTCGCGGTCGGTCCCGGGGTTCAGCACGATCCGGTTGTTCTCCCCGACCGCACCGCCGTCGATCGACCACGGTTTCGTCTTCGTCTTGTACACCAGGCAGATCCCGGTGGACGGCGCCGTGAACCGGTACGCCCTGCTCACCCCGACACCACCGCGGTAGCGCCCGGCACCGCCGGTGTCCGGCCGGTAGCCGTAGGACTCGATGAACATCGGCGACTTCGTCTCCAGCACCTCGACGGGATTGTTGCGGCAGCCGTGCTCAGCCCGGACGACGGCGCCGCCGACGCGGTGCTGTCAGCGGCACAAGCCGCAGGCGAACCGATGTGGCGACCGCCGTGGGCGACCCGGTACATCGACCAGGTCCGGACGCCGTTCGGGGTGCGCAACCACCCGCTGCGGCCGTCCGGGCGGGCCATCACGGCGGCCCTGTTCCTCGGCGAGTTCGTGCCGAGGGACATTCCGTGGGCGCACTGCGACATCGCGGGCCCTGCGTGGACCGGGGACACGTCCGGCGACGGCGCCACCGGGTTCGGCGTGCGGACGCTGCTGCGACTGGTGGCCGGTCAGGCTCGGTAGGCACTCGCCGCCAGCACCAGGTCCTCCCACGCCATGCCGACGCTCTTGAACAGCCGGGGCCGGGTCATGTCGATCGGCGGCCGCTCACGGACCAGCGTGGCCAGTTCGATCAGCGTGTCCATGCCCGCCTGGATGATGTCGCCGGCCTCCCGCAGTGCGGTCGCCCTGGCCTCCACGACGACCGTCGACCCGGTCACCGTGGTCGCGTCCACCTCGGCAGCGTCCGGCTCGTGCGAACCGACCGCGATGATTGTGGCGTGGCCGGCCAGCAGCGTGCCGTCGAACAGGGGAGTGCGGGCCGTCGTGCAGCACGCCACGATGTCGGCCTTGTTGATGTCCGAAACCGATCCGATGCGCGCCGACAAGCCGTCGATCTCGGCAGCGAACGCCTCGGCACGTGTCGTGTCCCTGCCGACCACGATCACCTGCCGCAGCGGCCGGATCTCACGCAGCGCCGCGACATGGCTGTGTGCCTGCGGGCCGGAACCGAACACCAGGAGCGTGGCGGCATCCGGCTCGGCCAGCAGGTCAGCGGCTACCGCCGACACGGCTGCCGTGCGGATCGCGGTGAGCGCGATGCCGTCGAGCACCGCCAATGGCGTCAGCGTCGCGCCGTCCAGCAGGAGGTAGCTGCCCTGGATGCGCGGCCTGCCCACGGCCGGGTTGTCCGGCGCCACGCTGGCCACCTTCACGCCCGCGTACTCGCCCCACTGCGCCGGCATGACCAACAGGTGGCCGTGGTCGAGCGGGACGACACCGCGAGCCGGATCAGCGGCCGGATCGAGCCCGGTACGCAGTGCGTCCCGCACGGCGGCGATCGCGGTGGACATCGGCAGCGCTGCGGCCACCGCGGTCGCGTCCAGCATCCGGAGGTCGTTCACCAACGCATCATCGCCGACCCGCTGGTACCCCGATCACGGCAGGTGGCCGCGGAGATCTCGCGTGTGCGGCGGCCGGGACGGCGATAGCGGCAGCGACGGTCCTTATGTGTGGAATACCCGGCTAGTCGAGTGCCGGCAGCCGGGTACGCAGCAGCCACGCGGTGAACAGGTCGTCCAGCGGCTGGCCCGCGTGCTGCTCGGCCAGTGCGGTGAACAGGTCCGTGGTGACGGTCCCGTACCGGTACTGCGCGGTCCACGCGGGCAACAGCCCGAAGAACCGCTCGTCGCCCATCCGGCGGCGCAGCGCGTGCAGCGTGAGCGCACCCCGCCGGTACACCCGCTCGTCGAACATCCTGGTCGGCCCGGGATCGGCTACCCGCAGGTCAGCGGGCCGGGTGGCCAGCCTGGCGTGCCACTGCACGGCGTTCTCGTGTGCGGTCAGGCCGCCGGTGGCCTCCGACCACAGCCACTCGGAGTACGTCGCGAACCCCTCGTTGAGCCAGATGTGCCGCCAGTCGGCGACCGTGAGGCTGTTGCCGAACCACTGGTGCGCCAACTCGTGCACGACAAGACGCTCGTGGGTCCGCCTGCCGTCCACGTGGTTCGCGCCGAAGATCGACATGCCCTGGGCCTCGATCGGATCGTCCAGGTCGTCGCCGGTCACCACAATCACGTAGTTCTCGAACGGGTAGGGACCGAAGAACCGTTGCAGCGCGAGCATGATCTGGCCCTGCCGGGCGAAGTCGTACTCGGCGGCGGCGCGTAACCCGGGCGGCACCTCGGCCACCTGCGGCACCGAGCCCGCTGCCAGCACGATCCGGTCGTACCGTCCGATTTGGACACTCATCAGGTAGCTGGCGGTCGGCTGCGGCCGGTGGTAGACCCACGTCGTGGTGCCGGCGCCGGACCGGCGGGACACCAGGTTTCCGGTGACCAGTACCGAGTAGGCGCTCGCCGTGGTCAGCGACACGTGATAGGTCGCCTTGTCGGCGGGGTGGTCGTTGCACGGGTACCAGGACGGCGCGCCGACCGGCTGGCTGGCCACCAGCACCCCGTCGGTCAGCTCGTCCCAGCCGATGTCGCCCCACCGACTGGCCACCGGCCTCGGATTGCCCGAATACCTGACCTCGACGGTGAACTCGGCGCCCACCGCCAACGCGTCGACCAGCCTGATCCGGATCTTTCCCGCGCGGTGCGTGTACTTCACCGGCAGGCCGTTCACCAGGATCCGCAGCACCCGCAGGCCGCTGAGGTCCAGGCTGAACCTGGCCAGCGGCTGCGTGGTGACCGCGGTGATGATCGCCCGGCCGGACAGCAGGTTGGACGTGATCCGGTAGTCCAGATCCAGGTCGTAGTGCCGGACCCGGTAACCCCCGTTGCCGTGCTGCGGCAGGTAGGAGTCCCCCGACCGGTCAGCGCCCTGTGCCGACGCCGCGCTGCCGGGGGACGTGGCCTTCCCTGTCACCCCCGGCGCCCGCCGGCGCTCGGCCAGTCGAGGATGGGATTGCCCAGCCACCGGGAGTTCGCCGGCACCTCGTCGCCCCTGGTCACCAGTGACCCGGGGCCGACCGTGGTGGCCGTGCCGATGCTCGCGCCGGGCAACACGATCCCGTGCGGGCCGAGCGTGGCGCCCGCGTCCAGCCTGACCTCGTCCATGCTCATGATTCGATCATGGAACAGATGCGTCTGTACAACACAGCCCCGGTTGACCGTGGCACCGTCACCCAGCCGTACCAGGTCCGATTCGGGCAACCAGTACGTCTCCAGCCAAACACCCCTGCCGATGTGCGCGCCCATCGTGCGCAGCCACGTGGTCAGCAGCGGCGTGCCGGCCGACGTGCCGATCAGCCACGGCACGGCCAGCACCTCGACGAACGTGTCCGCCAGTTCGTTGCGCCACACGAAGGAACACCACAGCGGGTGCTCGACCGCGCGGAACCGCCCGACCAGCAGCCACTTCATCATCGTGGCCACCAGGCACGCGACCAGTCCGGCGCCGAGCAGCACCGCCCCGGACAGCAACGCGGCCGCCCAGCCGCCCAGCGTCGTCCACAGCGTGAACAGGGCAGCGGCCACCAGCACGGCCAGCGCCGCGCCACACATCACCGGCAGCACCCTGCACAGCTCGACAGCGGCCCTGGCCAGCTTCAACCGGGTCGGCGGCTGGAACGTCCTGCTGGTGTCGGCCTGGCCGATCGCCCTGCGCAGCGGCATCGGCGGCATGCCCAGCCAGGACGAGCCCTTCTTGGCCTTCCTCGGCGTCGAGGACAGCACGCCGACCAGCCCCCGGTTGGGCACACTCCGGCCTGGTCCGGTCATGCCCGAGTTGCCGAGGAACGCGGCCTTGCCGATCCGTGCCGGGGCCACGTGCAGCCAGCCCCTGCCCAGCTCGTAGCCGGCCACCATCGTGTCGTCGGCCAGGAACGCGCCGTCGGCCACCGTTGTCATCTTCGGCAGCGCCAGCACCGTGGAGATCTCGGTGCTGCGGCCCACCTTGGCGCCGAGCAGCCGCAGCCAGACCGGCGTGAACAGGCTCGCGTAGATCGGGAACAGGCCCATCCTGGCCATGTCCATCAGCCGCTCGGTGGCCCACACCTGCCAGCCGGTCCTGCCGTGCACCGGGTGGTAACCCTCGCGGATGCCGATGCTCAGCGTGCGCACGGCGACCAGCACGAGGATCGCGTAGCCCAGCAGGTAGGCCACGGTGGCCAGCGGCACGGCGATCAGCGCGTGCGTCATCGCGGTGGGGACGTCGGGCGCGCCCGACACGGCCATCGCCAGGATCACCAGCGCGGGCAGCGCGGCGACAGCCGGCAGCAGGCCCAGCACCACCGAGGTCATGCCGTAGACCCAGGCCCACAGCCGGGACCTGCGAGCACGACCGGCAGGCCACTTCAGCGTCGTCTTGCCGGCCGGTGCGGCCGGGCTGCCGGCCCAGCGCTGGTCGGCCGGGATCGCGCCGGACACCGTCGAGCCCGCGGCCACATCGGCACCCTTGCCGATCCGCGCGCCGGGCAGCAGCGTGCTGCGGGCACCGACGCGGGCGCCGGCACCGATCCGGATCTTGCCGATGTACACGACGTCGCCGTCCACCCAGTAGCCGGACAGGTCGACCTCGGGCTCCACGGCGGCACCACGGCCCAGCCGCAGCATGCCGGTGATCGGCGGCGCGGAGTGCAGGTCGACATCCTTGCCGATCTTGGCGCCCAGCGCCTTGGCGTAGCGGGTCATCCAGGAAGCGCCGGACACGTTGGCGGCGCCGCTGTACTCGGCGAGTTGCAGTGCCGTCCACAGCCGCAGGTGCGTCGAGCCGCCACGCGGGTAGCTGCCCGGCCGCACACCGCGCAGCAGCAGCCGGGCGCCACCCGCGGAGATGGCGATCCGGCCGGGCGGGCTGAACAGCACCAGCCAGGCCGCCGCGATCCACCACCAGGACACCGTCGGAGCCCACGGGTGGCCGCCCAGCACGTTGCTGACCGCGGCCAGCACGGTCGCCCAGCGCAGGCCGACGATGGTCAACAGCGGCACGGTGAGCAGCGACTGCACGACGCCGGCACGCTTCGGTGTGGGCACCACGGTCCTGCGGGTGGTCGCCGCGTCCTGGTACTGGTCGAGCAGCGCCGCCAGCGCGCCGATGGTGGGGCGTTGGTAGATGTCGTTGACGGCGACCCGCGGGAAGCGCGTCCTGATCCTGGCCACCAGTTGCGCGGCGGTCAGGCTGCCGCCGCCGTTGTTGAAGAAGTCGGCGTCCGCGTCGGCCACCGGCGTGCCGAGGATCTGTGCCCAGCCGTCGGCCAGCCAGCGCTCGTTCTCGGACAGCGTCGCTTCCGCGTCAGAGTCCACTGTGGCCAGTGGCCAGGGCAGGGCGGCCCTGTCCACCTTGCCGGACGTCCTGGTGGGCAGTTCGTCCACGACAGCCAGTAGCGGCACGAGTGCGGCGGGCAACCGCTCCCGCAGCATGGTGGTCGCGGCCTGCTGGTCGAAGTTCTTTCCGGCGGCCAGGTAGCCGACCAGGATCTGGTTGCCGGCATCCGTGGTGCGCACCGCGGCGGCAGCGGCCACCACACCGGGCAGCGCCTGGAGTGCCGCGTCCACCTCGCCGAGTTCGATCCGGCGGCCACCGAGTTTCACCTGTTCGTCGCCGCGACCGACGAACAGCAGCCCGTCCGGCTCGGCCTTGACGACGTCGCCACTGCGGTAGGCGCGCCGCCAGCCCAACGCGGGCAGTGGCGCGAACTTCACGGCGTCCTTGTCCGGGTCCAGGTAGCGCGCGAGGCCGACACCGCCGATGACGAGTTCACCGGTCTCACCCATCGCCACGGGTGCGCCGTTCTCGTCGACGACGGCCAACTGCCAGCCGGCCAGCGGCAGGCCGATCCTGACCGGTCCCTGGCCGGTCAACTGGGCGGCGCAGGCCACCACGGTCGCCTCGGTGGGGCCGTAGGTGTTCCACACCTCGCGGCCCTCGACGGCCAGCCGGTCGGCGAGTTCCTTCGGGCAGGCCTCGCCGCCGAAGATCAACAGCCGGACGTCCTCCAGTGCGTCGGCGGGCCACAGCGCGGCCAGCGTCGGCACGGTGGACACGACGGTGATCCGCTGCGCGACAAGCCATGGGCCCAGGTCGACGCCGGTACGCACGAGTGCGCGCGGGGCGGGCACCAGGCAGGCACCGTGTCGCCAGGCCAGCCACATCTCCTCGCAGGAGGCGTCGAACGCGACCGACAGGCCGGCCAGCACCCGGTCACCGGGGCCGACCGGCTCCTCGGTGAGGAACAGGCCTGCTTCGGCGTCCACGAACGCGGCAGCGGAGCGGTGGCTGACGGCGACGCCCTTGGGCTTGCCGGTGGAGCCGGAGGTGAAGATGATCCAGGCGTCGTCGTCCGGGCCGGGCGAGGTCGGCCTGCCCGTCGGCGCGCCGCGGTGGGTGATCTCGTGGCCGTCACCGAGCACCGCGCACACCGCGGCCTCGTCGAACACGAGGTCGGCGCGCTCCTGCGGGTCGTCGGCGTCGACGGGTACGTAGGCAGCGCCCGCGGACAGGACGGCGAGGATCGCGACGTAGAGATCCGTGGTACCGGAGGAGATTCGGATGCCGACGCGATCGCTGAGGCCGATTCCGTTGTCCTGCAAACGAATGCGCAGGGCGTCCAGCTCGTCTGTCAACTGCCGGTAGGTAAGCGCGCGCTCGCCGTCGTCGATCGCGGGCGCATTCGGGTGGCGCGCGGCGGTTTCGCCGAACACGTCCAGCAGCGTGCGTTCGCTGGGCGCGAGATCGGACCAGAACAGGGCGCGAGCCGAAGGCCGCGCCAGGACAGGAGAAGTAGCGACGACCGTGCCGAGAGGCGAACGGTCGGTGGTCACGGTCACTGGGAAGGCCAACCCATCAGACGTCCTCCGGGGATCAACCGGGGCCAGCTCAGCACTTGGCTCACCCGGGCCGACCGAAAGAATACAGCAGGTGAACGCGAAGTTGCGTTCGAGTATCGGTTTCGTGTTTGAGGTCACCGGCTCTCGATCGGGAGATCAACCCCCGGACCGGGGTAGGGGTAGCACCAGGGCAGAACCGGGGTCTGCCCCCATGGTTACCAAGGTCGACATGCTCGACGCTCATCGTGTGGGAGATCACGGGAGAGTCAGCGTGGTGGGGGAAGCAGCGGGGGGACCGCGTGCGGGGGCGGAGTCCGTTGTGCGACAGGGCAATCCGGGGGAGGCTCATCTCGATCGAGTGAGTGGCATGGCAATCGGGGGATCGCTGGCGGCAGCGCGAGTCGGCTCGGGGGAGCCGATGGGGAGAGTGCTGGCCGTCGGCGTGCCATCGGGGGGACCTGTTGGGTCGGGGGAGTCGACTACACCCGGTGTCGGGAAGGCGACACCGGGTGTGGCGACCCCCGTTCGGGTGGTGTTCGGTGCGCTGAGCGTTGCCGTGCTGGCCATGGTGGTGCTGCACCTGCTCGGTGCCGGCCACCTCGATCCGGCCAGCACCACCGTCAGCGACTACGTGTCCCTGCCCGGCGGGGCACCGCTGCTCGCCACCGCCGTACTCGCCGTCGCGCTGGCCACGGCCGCCGTGCCGATCGGCCTGCTGCGGATCGGCCTGCCTACCAAACTCGGCTGGCCGTTCGGGTTGGGCTGCGCGGGCCTCGTGGCCACGATCGCCTTTCCCACCAACGCGCTGGGCACCGCCGAGTCGCCCGCCACCGTGCTGCATCGCTATGCCGCCGGCCTGTTCTTCGTCAGCCTGCCCGTCGCGGCGCTGATGGTGTTGCGTCAACTGCCGAACCGCCTGGTGCGGATCGGCACGGCGGCGAGCGTGGTGACCGGTGTGCTGTTCCTGGTCAGCCACGTCCCGCTGGTACTGCCCGCCTGGCCCGGCGCGCACGAGATCGGCACGCTGCTGCCGCGCGGTCTGGTGGAACGAGCCCTGCTCACCGTGGACATCGCACTGCTGGCAGCACTGGCCTGCTCGACCCGGCGGGCCGTCCGATGATCGCCGGGATCGGGTTCGCCATGCTGGCCGCCTGCTGCTACGCCATCGCGGCCACACTCCAGTACGACGCCGTGCACACCGTGTCCGACAGCGGTCGGCTACGGCTGGCCCAACTGCTCTCGCTGGTACGCAACAAGCGCTGGCTGCTCGGCATGCTCGCGATGTGCGGGGGCGCCGGACTGCACGTCGTGTCACTGTCGATGGCACCGCTGTCCATCGTGCAGCCGATCGGTGTGCTGGCGATGGGCCTGACGGCCCTGCTGTCGGCCCGCTCGGCGAAGGTCCCGGCCGGTCGGACCACGGTGTTCGCCGTGCTGGCCACAGCGGCAGGCGTCGGCCTGTTCCTGCTGATGGCAGCACCACACGCGAGTACCGCCGTCGTGCCACCCATGGCCGCGGGGCACGTGCTGCCGGTGACCGGTACCGCGATCGCGCTGCTGGTCGGGGCGGCGCTCCTGACCAAGGGCTGGGCACGCTGCCCGCTGTTCGCCATGGCGGCAGGCGCGGCGTTCGGCACCGTGTCGGTGCTGACCAGGGTCGTCGCGCAGCGCGTCCGCCTGGACGGCTTCACCAGCCTGCCGGTCACGCAGACCGTGCTCACCGCGATCTGCGCACTGACCGTCATCGTGATCGGCTCCGTGTGCGCCCAACAGGCCTACGCCAGCGGCAGGCCGGACACGGTCCTGGGCTGCCAGGCCGTTGTCGACCCGCTGATCGGCGTGCTGTTCGGGGTCTTCCTGTTCCACGAGGCCGTCGGCACGACGCCGGGCGCCGTGGTCGGCCAGGTGGCAGGCGGCGCACTGGCCGCGGCAGGCGTCATCGCACTCGCTCATCGCAAGACCGAAACCGAGAAACCCACGAGGAAGCAGGCCATGGACCGTCCACTTCGGATCATCATCGGCGCGGACACCTTCCCGCCGGACGTCAACGGGGCGGCCAGGTTCGCTCACCAACTCGCCGCCGGCCTGGTTGGCCGGGGCAACGAGGTGCACGTGCTGTGCCCGTCGGACACCGGACCGGCTGGCGTGTCGACCATGGAGGGCATCACCGTGCACCGGGTGGCCGCACACCGCACGCCGTGCCACCCGACGTTCCGGGTCAGCCTGCCGTGGCGGACCGGCCGCGCGGCAGCGGAGTTACTCGACGAGGTGTCGCCGGACATCGTGCACGTGCAGGCCCACTTCTCGGTGGGCAGGGCCCTGGTGCGCGCCGCCGCCGACCGGGACGTTCCGGTGGTCGCGACCAATCACTTCATGCCCGAGAACCTGAGCGCGTACCTGCGAATCCCGGACCGGCTGCGCTCCTCGTTCGCCCGACTGGCGTGGCGCGACCTGGCGAGGGTGCTACGGCCGGCCACCGTGGTCACAGCGCCGACACCGACGGCCGTGCGGATGCTGGCCGAACAGGGCTTCGCCGGCCGGGCCGTACCCGTGTCGTGCGGTGTGGACCTGGAGCGGTTCGGCACCGACGACCCTGGCGACGGGCGGACCATCCTCTTCGTCGGCAGGCTGGACGAGGAGAAGCGGGTCCACGAACTCCTGCACGCCCTCGCGTTCCTGCCCGACCTGCGGGTCGAACTCGTCGGTGACGGCGCCTGCCGGCCCGCGCTGACCGAACTGGCCGACCGGCTGGGCATCGCCGACAGGGTCCGTTTCCTCGGCTTCGTCAGTGAGACGGAACTCGTCGATGCCTACCGCAGGTCCGCCGCGTTCTGCATGCCCGGTGTCGCCGAGTTGCAGAGCCTGGCCACGATGGAGGCGATGGCGGCGGGCCGACCGGTGGTCGCGGCCGACGCGGTGGCCCTGCCGCACCTGGTGGCGCCGGGTCGCAATGGCTGGCTGTACCCGCCCGGTGACATCGCGGCACTGGCCGGCCGACTGGCCGCGCTGTTCGACACACCCGGTGCGCTGGCCGCGATGGGCGAGGAGAGCAGGGCGATGATCGCGCGGCACGACCTGCGGGACAGCCTGGACACGTTCGAAACGCTCTACCGGATGGCCCGAGGCGTCGACGAGCCGATCCCGGTGGAAATAGTTCGGCCCCGAGTGTCCATCCCGGTCGCGGCCGTTCGTCCCTAAGGTGGATCCTGGCGATCGGCGCCGGGACCGACCACTCAGGAGCGAGCCATGCCGCAGTACGTCGCAATCCTCTACACCGCCGATGTCGACTGGACGTTGCCCGAGTACTCCCAGGAGATGAAGGGCTACCAGGAGTTCGGTGAGGCCGCCGCCGCCGTCATCCGGGGTGGCAACGCGCTCTACCCGACCGCCACCGCGACCACGGTCCGGGTCAACGGCGGCAAGGGTGGCGACGTGATCACCACAGACGGCCCGTACGCGGAGACGAAGGAAGCCATCACCGGCTTCTACCTGCTGGAATGCGCCGATCTGGACGAGGCCGTTGCCCAGGCCGCGAAGATCCCGGCGGCCTGGACCGGTGCTGTCGAAGTGCGTCCCGTCATCCAGTTCTGACAACATCGATCTGCCAGCGGGGGATCGATGGGGGCCGGTGACGCGGTTGCGCGGTTGGTACGCGAGGAGGGGACTCGCGTACTGGCCACGCTCGTCCGCGTCACCGGCAGCGTCGACCTCGCCGAGGACGCGGCGCAGGACGCGATCCTGCGGGCACTGGAGACCTGGCCGAGGGACGGCGTGCCGGACAACCCGCGCGGTTGGCTGCTGGTCACCGCGAAGCGGCGGGCCGTGGACCTCATCCGTCGCGAGGTGCGACGGCCGGGCAAGGAAGCCGCGGCGGACATGATGACGGTGTGGTCGGACCCCGAGCCGGAACCGCCGGAGGTGGTCCGGGACGACCTGCTGCGACTGGTGTTCACCTGCTGCCACCCGTGCCTGGCGCTGGACGCCCAGGTCGCGCTGGCGCTGCGCACGCTCGGCGGGCTCTCGACGACCGAGGTGGCCAGAGGTCTGATGGTGCCCGAGGCGACCATGGCCAAGCGGCTGACCAGGGCGAAGCAGAAAATCACCCAGGCCGGCATTCCGTATCGCGTGCCGGCGCCCGAGGACCTGCCCGGTCGGCTGGCCGGGGTCGCTGCGACGGTGTACCTGATCTTCAACGAGGGCTACGCGGCCGGTGCCGGCGACGATCTGGTGCGGGTCGCGCTGACCGCCGAGGCGGTTCGGCTGGCTCGACTGCTGGCCGAGTTGATGCCCGACGAGCCGACCGTGCTCGGCCTGCTGGCGCTGGTGCTGCTGCACGACGCCCGGCGTGGCGCGCGGGTGGACGACACCGGGCGGCCGGTGTTGCTGCCCGACCAGGACCGGGGTCGCTGGGACCGGGAGGCCATCAAGGAGGGTGTCGAACTGGTCGGTGTCGCGCTGCGGCGCACGCCGGACCGGCCGGAGCCCTACGTCGTGCAGGCGGCGATCGCGGCCTGTCATGCGCTGGCGCCCTCGTACGCCGGCACCAACTGGGACGCGGTGATCTCCTGGTACGACGTGCTGCTGCGGGTGCAGGACACCGCGGTGGTGCGGCTGAACAGGGCGGTGGCCGTCGCCGAGCGGGACGGTCCGATGGCGGGGTTGGCGCTGGTGGACGACATCGACGGCCTGGACAGCTACCCGTGGTGGCACGCGACCCGGGGTGAACTGCTGCACCGCACCGGGGACGTTGATGAGTCCCGGGCCGCGTACCAGCGGGCGCTCGCGCTGGGCATGAGCGGACCGCAGGCAGAGCACCTACGCGGGCGGCTTGCCGAGTTGCCGGATTAGAATCCCGTTCGGTGCCGGCCCTTGGGAGAGCGTGTGAACGAGCAGGACATGCAGGACATTCTGACCACCGTGCGCGAGTTCGTCCGGGAACGCGTGGTCGCCGCCGAGGACGAGATCGAGGAGCGGGACGAGATCCCCGCCCCGCTGCGTGAGCAGGCGGCCGCGATGGGCCTGTACGGCTTCACGATTCCCGTCGAGTACGGCGGCCTCGGCATGGACGAGGTCGAGGAAATGAAGCTGGTGATGGAACTCGGCTACACGACGCCCGCGTTCCGTTCGCTGTTCGGCACGAACAACGGAATCGCCGGTCACGTGCTGCTGGAGGGTGCCACCGAGGAGCAGCGGAGGCTGTACCTGCCGAAACTGGCCAGCGGTGAGTGGACGGCGTCGTTCGCGCTGACCGAGCCGGAAGCGGGCTCCGATCCCAGCACGCTCACCACGTCGGCGCGGCAGGACGGTGACGAGTGGGTGATCACCGGCAGCAAGCGGTACATCACCAACGCGCCGAGCGCCGACGTGTTCATGGTGTTCGCCAGGACCGACCCGAATGTCAGCGCCAACAAGGGAATCTCGGCGTTTCTCGTCGAGAGGGATCTGCCAGGGCTCACGGTCGGCCCGAAGGATCGCAAGATGGGACAGGCCGGCGCGCTGACGGCGGACGTGCACTTCGCCGACGTGCGAGTGCCGGCGAGCAGCTTGATCGGCGACCAGCCGGGATTGGGCTTCGCCACCGCGATGCGCTGCCTGGCGCACGGCCGGATCCACATCGCGGCGCTGTGTGTCGGGCTGATGCAGCGACTGGTCGACGAGTCGGCCAGTTGGGCGGTGTCCAGGGAGCAGTCCGGGCAGGCGATCGGCGAGTTCCAGTTGGTGCAGGGCATGTTGGCCGACTCGCAGACCGACCTGATGGCGGCACGTGCGCTGGTGCTGGAGACGGCTCGGGCATACCGGTCCGGTGAGGATCGGCGGACCGGCCCTTCATGCGCCAAGTACTTCGCGAGTGAGGCGGTGTGCCGGGTCGCCGATCGCGCGGTGCAGATCCACGGCGGCGCTGGATATATCCGCGGGGTTCCGGTGGAGCGGCTCTATCGTGATGCGCGGTTGTTCAGGTTGTACGAAGGCACCAGTCAGATCCAGCAGCTGATCATCGCTCGCCAGGTGCTTCGCGTGGCCAAGGCCAAGCAGTGAGGCCGGCCGGCTCCCGGTAACCGCAGGGGTCAGCGAGGCAGATGCGCCGCGTGGTCGGCCATCTCAGCCAACGGATCGCCGTGCTCCTCGACCCGCTCCGCCACCTCGTCGGCGACAAAAACGAGATCCGACACCTCGCGGCACTGAGCGATCTCTCGCCAGGTGACGGGTGTGGACACAGTGGGGAGATCCCGCGCCCTCAGCGAGTACGGCGCCACCGTCGTCTTCGCTGGGCGGTTCTGGTCCCAGTCCACGAAGACCTTGCCGGTTCGCCGGGCTTTCGCCATCACAGCGACCACCAGGTCAGGATGTTCCTTCGCGAGCCGTTCCGCCAACGCCTTCGCGTACTCGCTCGTTCGCTCCGGTGCTGACACCTTCACCGGCACGTACACCTGCAGGCCCTTGGAGCCGCTGGTTTTCGGGTAGCCGGTCAAGCCGTCCTCGGCCAGTACCTCGTTGATCAGCTCTGCGACCCGGGCGCACTCCACGACCGTCGCCGGCGCTCCTGGATCCAGGTCGAACACCACCAGGTCCGGTACCCGCCGACCACCACGCGGGCCGACGGTCCACTGCGGCACGTGCAACTCGAGCGCCGCGAGGTTGCTCGCCCAGATCAGGGCCGGCAGGCCGTCGATCAGCGGGTAGTCCGCTGTCTCGCTGCCCTCCTTGGTGCTGTTCGGGGTATCCAGCCGCACGGTCCTGACCCAGTCCGGTGCGTGCCTGGACACGTCCTTCTCAAAGAAGGAATTGCCGTCCACACCATTCGGATACCTGCGGAACGTCACCGGCCGATCGGCCAGGTGCGGCAGGATGGCCGGCGCGACCCGGCGGTAGTAGTCGATGACCTGGCCCTTGGTGAACCCGTCCTCCGGGTACAGCACCTTCTCCAGGTTGGTCAGCTTCAGGTGGCGGTCCTCGACGCGCACCACGATCGGCTCGGACGGCTTGGCCCGTTCGCCCTTGCGGCGGACCATCCAGTCGTCTTTGCCGCTGTCGCCCTTGGACTTGCGGAAGAAGATGAACGCTCCGTCGACGCGTGACCCGTGCAGCACCACCTCGACCTCGTCGTGCTGCCACTTCACCGTCTCGTACCGGCCTCGGTCCCAGATCTTCATGTTGCCGGCGCCGTACTCGCCGGACGGGATGTCGCCCTCGAACTCGGCGTACTCCATCGGGTGGTCTTCGGTATGCACGGCGAGCCGGATCGTGCCCGGTTCCCTGGGCAGGCCCTTGGGCACCGCCCACGACACCAGCACGCCGTCCCGCTCCAGCCGCACGTCGTAGTGCAGCCGCCGGGCGTTGTGCTCCTGCACGACGAACACGTCGTTGTCGCCCTGCGGTAGCGGGCCGGCATCGGGTACCGGTTCGGGTGTACGACCGGCGTCCCGCTTGCGTCGGTACTCGTCGAGCTCCGCCACGCAACCCTCCTCCGCCGGGAGTACCCGCAGTCGGCACAACGCTAACGTGGCATCGCCCACCGCGCACGGACGTGCGCGCAATCGAGTCCGCACACACCGCTGCCCGACGCTGGCGTGGGTACCGTCGACCTAGTGACCACTGTCGCCGCTGTGCACGGGGTGCTGCCACCCCATCGGTATCCGCAGTCCGAGCTGACCGACCTGTTCGTGCGCCTCTGCCTGCCGGACGGCGGCCAGGACGCGCTGGCCCGCAGGCTGCACGCCAGCGCCAAGGTCGCCACCCGCCACCTCGCGCTGCCGATCGAGCGCTACCCGGAGTTGGACGGCTTCACCGCCGCCAACGACGTGTTCCTCGATGTCGCTGTCGACCTCGGCACGCAGGCCGTGGCCGCCGCGCTGGCCGAGGCAGGCCTGCATGCCCAGGACGTGGACCTCATCATGTCCACGACCGTGACCGGTATCGCCGTTCCCTCCCTGGAGGCACGGATCGCCTCCCGCCTCGGCTTCCGGCACGACGTGAAACGCATCCCGATGCTCGGTCTTGGCTGCGTGGCAGGCGCGGCCGGCATCGCACGGGTGCACGACTACCTGGTCGGCCATCCCGGTGATATCGCCGTGTTCGTGTCGGTCGAACTGTGCTCGCTCACCGTGCAGCGCGACGACCCTTCGTTGGCCAACCTGGTGGCGTCCGGCCTGTTCGGCGACGGCGCCTCAGCCCTCGTCATGGTCGGCGACGACCGGTCTGCCGGCTACACCGGGATGCCGTCGGTGATCAGTAGCACCAGCCACCTGTTCCCGGACACCGAGCGCTCGATGGGTTGGGACGTAGGCAGTTCCGGGCTACGGATCGTACTCGGCGCCGAGGTGCCCGACCTGATCCGGACCTACCTGGCCGACGACGTGAAAGCCCTGCTGACCGAGCAGGGCCTGACCATCGACGACGTGCACACCTGGATCTGCCACCCCGGCGGCCCGAAGGTGATCGAGACGATCCAGTCGGTGCTCGGCCTCGATGAGGAAGCACTCGGGCTGACCTGGCAGTCGCTGCGCGATGTCGGAAATCTGTCGTCATCGTCCGTTCTGCACGTGCTGCGCGATACGCTCGACCAACGGCCGCCACCGGCCGGCGCCTGGGCGGTGCTCATGGCGATGGGTCCTGGCGTCTGCTGTGAGTTGGTGTTGCTGAGATGGTGAGTGCGGTCCTGTTCACGGTGCTGATCGGCCTGGTCAGCCTGGAACGGCTGGCTGAACTGATCGTCGCCAAGCGGAACCTGGCGTGGAGCCTGGCCAGGGGTGGCAAGGAGACCGGCTTCTCGCACTACCCGTTCATGGTCGCGCTGCACACGGGCCTGCTCGCCGGCTGCCTGCTTGAGGTGTGGCTCGGCCACCGCCCGTTCGTGCCGGCACTGGGCTGGCCGATGCTGGTGCTCGCACTCGGCTCGCAGGCACTGCGCTGGTGGTGCATCCGCACGCTCGGACCACAGTGGAACACCAGAATTGTCGTCGTGCCGAACCTGGGCCGGATCACCGGTGGGCCGTACCGGTTCTTCAGCCACCCCAACTACGTTGCCGTCGTCGTGGAGGGCGCGGCACTGCCCCTGGTGCACACCGCGTGGCTCACCGCGCTGGTGTTCACCGTGCTCAACGCCGTGCTGCTGACCGTGCGGATCCGCAGCGAGAACCAGGCCCTGGTGGCCGTTGGTGCGTGACGTCCTCGTCGTCGGTGCCGGGCCCGCCGGCCTCGCGGTCGCCCTTGGCGCCGCCCGCGCCGGACTGGACGTGGCCGTGTGCGAGCGGCGTCCCGGCCCGATCGACAAGGCGTGCGGCGAGGGCCTGATGCCCGGCGCGGTTCGGGCGCTGGCCGCACTCGGCGTCGACCCGCCGGGCCATGACATCCGCGGCATCGCGTACCTGCGTGACCAGGCGCGGGCACTGGCCGACTTCACCAACGGGCCTGGCCGAGGGGTGCGACGGATCGCGTTGCAGCAAGCGCTGCGGGCTGCGGTCGACGCGGCCGGCATACCCGTGCTGCACCGCAGGATCGCCGAGGTCCGGCAGTACGACGACCATGTGTGCGCCGACGACCTGGCCGCCCGCTATCTGGTGGCCGCCGACGGTCTGCACTCGCCGATCCGGCAGTCGATCGGGCTCGCAGCGCCGTCCGCCGTCCAGCCACGGTGGGGGCAGCGCAGGCACTACGCGATGGCACCGTGGAGCGACTACGTCGAGGTGACGTGGGCGGCGAATTCCGAGGCATATGTCACACCCGTCTCGGCCGACACCGTCGGCGTCGCCGTCCTCACGTCCGACCGTGGTTCGTACGAGCAGCAGTTGGCCGCGTTCCCCGAACTGGCGGCCAGGGTGGCGGCGGCGCAACCGGCCTCCGGCGTCCGTGGTGCCGGGCCGTTGCGCCAGCGGGTGCGTGGTCGCGCGGCAGGCCGGGTGCTGCTGGTCGGTGACGCCGCAGGCTACGTCGACGCGCTGACCGGTGAGGGCATCGCGGTGTCACTGGCCGCGGCGAGTGAACTGGTCGCGTGTCTTGTCGCCGACCGGCCGGACCGCTACGACCAGGCGTGGCTACGGGTGTCCCGGCGGTCCCGGCTGATCACGTCGAGCCTGCTGTGGGCGCGGCGACGACCGGTGCTCGCGCGGTCGATCGTGCCCGTCGCCACGCGACTGCCCGGCGTGTTCCGGGCGGCTGTCGACCAGTTGGCCGGTTAGGTCACCAGCGGCAGGTACACGTCGTCCACGATCTCGTCGATGACGTCGTCGGCCACCGAGGTGAGCCCTCGGGTGACGTATTCGTTGCGCAGCAACGTGATCGCTACAGTGGCGACTCTCGGCCGCAGCGCCTCCGGTCGGGCCTCGCCTCTTGCCACAGCGCGGCCGAGGATGGTCAGCCAGATGCCGGCTCCACCGTCGGCGAACTGTTCGTGCAGCTGTGCCAACAGTTCCGGCTCGTCGCCGATGCCGGACAACAGGCCCCTGAGGATGTCGGCCTTGGGCGATGACAGGTCGCGATTCATCTGGTGCAGCAGGGCAAGCACGTCACCACGCAGTTCACCGGTGTCCGGCATCCGCAGTTCGGCGTCGACCAGTTGCCGGTACGCGGCGACGCCCAGCGCGGCGCGGTTCGGCCACCGCCGGTAGATGGCGTTCTTGTTGGTACCGGCCCGTTTGGCGACCCTGTCCATGGTCAGCGCGGGATAGCCGGACTCGACCAGTTCGTCGGCGGCCGCCTGGATGATCGCCTGTTCGAGCTCGGCCCCTCGACGTCTGGTCTCTGCCATGCTTCTCCTTACTACGGTACTTCAAGTACCTTGTAGGGTACTGTCGGTACCATGACAGCGTACGGCATCACTTATGACACCGGCTTCATCAACGATGGTGTGAGCACCCGCGAGTCGTTCGACCCGGACGTCGTGCGGCGCGAGATGCGGATCATCCACGACGACCTGCACTGCACCGCCGTCCGGATCACCGGTGGTGATCCGGACCGGCTGGAACTCGCGGCCCGGCACGCCGCCGACGCGGGCCTGGAGATCTGGTTCTCGCCGTTCACCTGCGGACTCACCATCGACGAACTGCTGGCGCTGCTCGGCGACTGCGCGGAAAGGGCCGAGCGGCTGCGGCTGCGCGGCGCCGACGTGGTGTTTCTCACCGGCTCGGAACTGAGCCTGTTCAACATCGGGTTCCTGCCCGGCGACACCCTGGCCGAGCGGCTCGGCGGGCTGAGCAGTGGCGGTGTGGCGCAGGTACCCGCCCGGATCAACGAGTTCCTCGGCCGTGCCGTGGCGCTGGTCCGGGAGCGGTTCGGCGGTCGGGTCAGCTACGCGTCGATTCCGTTCGAGCAGGTCGACTGGACGCCGTTCGACATCATCGCCACCGACGGCGGCTACCGGTCAGCGGAGACCGCCGACCGGTTCGCCGACGAGATCCGCAACTTCGTCGCGCAGGACAAGCCCGTCGCGATCACCGAGTTCGGCTGCATGACCCACCGTGGTGCCGGGGCGCTCGGTGCCAGGGGCGACACGATCATCGAATGGGACGGCGCCAACCCGGTCCGGCTGACCGACGACTACGTCCGCGACGAGGCAGAACAAGCCACCTACGTGCGGGAACTGCTGGACATCTTCACCGAGGCGGGCGTCGACACCGCGTTCGTGAACACGTTCGCCAGCTACCACCTGCCACGCAGGGAAGAAGGCGCCCGCGCCGACCTGGATCTGGCCAGCTACGGCGTCGTGGCCGTGTTCGAGGACCGCCTCGCCGGCACGGACCTGCCGTGGGAGCCGAAAGCCGCGTTCACCGCGTTCGCCGACTACGCAGTGCTCGCTGAGGGCGATGGGAACACCCCGGCCACGTAATCCAGTTCGGTCTCGTAGACGTGCGCCGACTTGACCGTCATCACCAGCCGTCCGACCGGCAGGCCGAGCGCGTCGGCCACGTGCTGTTGCAGGGCGGCCAGTTCGACCAGGTTGCCGTAGCCCTTGGCGCCGAAGTCGATGCTGTGCGCGTAGACCACGAGTTCGACAGCGTCGCCGGGCAGCCAGAAGTCCAGCAGACTGACACACGGGATGTAGCTGGTGTCGGTGTGCGGCTGGAACGTGGTGATCGTGGCCGAGCGGGACGCCGGATCCTTGCGCAGCCGGTCGATCACCCACTGCACCTGGTCGCGGCCGGAGTGCTCGTAGTCGAACAGTCGGGTGGCGTAGCTGTCCGCGTCACCGAGCGCGGCGACGCGCGCGTGGTCGGTGAAGTTGGCGTGCATCCAGGCCAGCCGCTCCGGCTCGGCGTGCCGCGCGATGATCTCGTCGGCCGGATCCGGGTGCGCGACGACGAGCGTGACGAGGGACATCTCACGGATCGGCAGGTCGTCGTACCGGCTGGTGATCCCGTCGGCCAGGATCCGGCGGGCCACCGCGAACCACGCCTCGCCGATGGTGGCCGAGTACAGCGTGTGCGGGTCGTCGCAGGCGAGAGGTGTCGTCACGACCGAATGGTAGGCCGCCGTTATGGTGATCACGGACAACCGGTCGACGAAGGGACGAAGCAGTGGCGCGTTGGGGAATCCTGGGCACCGGCGGTATCGCGAACACCTTCGCCACCGACCTCCAACGAACCGATTCCGGTGAGGTCGTCGCCGTCGGGTCACGGAGCAAGGAGTCGGCCGACCGGTTCGCCGACGAGTTCGGCATCGGCAACCGGCACGGCTCCTACGAGTCGCTGGTCGCCGACCCCGATGTCGACGTGGTCTACGTCGCCACCCCGCATCCGCTGCACCACGACAACGCCGTGCTCGCGCTGCGCGCCGGCAAGCCGGTGCTGGTGGAGAAGCCGTTCACGATGAACGCCGACGAGGCGCGCGATGTCGTCCGGGTGGCACGGGAGACCGGGCTGTTCGCCATGGAGGCGATGTGGACCCGGTTCCTGCCGCACATCGCCGTCATCCGCAAGTGGCTGGCCGACGGCGTGCTCGGCGATGTCGTGACGGTCACGGCCGACCACGGCCAGTGGTTCGCGGAGGACCCGGCGTTCCGGCTGTTCGCACCGGAACTCGGCGGTGGCGCGCTGCTCGACCTCGGCATCTACCCGGTGTCGTTCGCGTCCATGGTGCTCGGCACGCCGAACCGCATCGTCGCCATCGGGGATCCCGCGTTCACCGGCGTGGACGCCCAGACGTCGATGCTGTTCGGCTACGAGGGCGGAGCGCAGGCGCTGCTGACATGCACGCTGCGAGCGAAGAGCCCGACCAGAGCCGCGATCGTCGGGACCAAGGCGCGCATCGAACTGGAGGGCGACTTCTACGCGCCGACGGCGGTGTCGCTCATCACCAGGGACGGCGAGACGACCACGGTCGAGTCCGATCACGAGGGTCGCGGCCTGCGCCACCAGGCCGACGAGGTAGCGCGGCTGTTGGCGGCCGGAGAACTGGAGAGCCCGCTGATGCCGCTGGACGAGACGATCTCGATCATGGCGACGATGGACGCAGTACTGGAGCAGATCGCATGACCGAGTCGGTGGACCTGCGAGCGCTGATAGCGCAGTTGGAGGCGCAGGAAGAGCACCTGGTGTTCGAGCGCTTCAGCAACGAGGACGCATGGCAGTTGGGCAGCGCCATGGTCACCGAGGCGACCGAGCGCGATCTGCCGGTGACGATCGACATCCGCAGGCACGGCCACCAGCTTTTCCACGCGGCACTGCCCGGCACCACGCCGGACAACGACGTGTGGATCGACAGGAAGGTGAACGTCGTCAACCGATTCTCGGCGGCGTCCTACCTGGTCGGCAGACGACTTGCGGCAGCGGGCAATCCGCTGAACGAACTCGGCGGCGTCGAGCCGATCCGGTACGCCCCGCACGGCGGCGCCTTCCCGATCCGCATCCGCGACGTCGGCGTCGTCGGCACGGTCACCGTGTCCGGCCTCCCGCAGGCCGACGACCACGCCTTCGTGACGGAGATGATCGCGGCCTTCCTCGGCCTGTGAACGGCGATCGGCTCACCTGAACGAGTGAACGCCACCCAGCCGGAGCGCTACTTCGGCAGCATGGGCCCGTGGCGGACCAAGCTCTTCTGCAGACGATCGCCCGTGCCCAGCAGACCCTGCGGGCCGCAGGCCGCCTACGGCCGTTCCATCGCGGCAACATCCTGATGGCGATGGGGGAGCCCAGCGGTGAGGTGTTGCTGGTCGAGTCGGGCCTGGTGAAGGTCGTGCTCCCCGCGACGAGCGGGATCGACGTGCTGATCGGCCTGCACGGCCGGGGTGCGCTGCTGGGCGAGCTCGGCATCCTCGAGTTCCGGCGCAGGAGCGCCACGGTGATCGCCCACCAGGACGGCATCGCGACGCATGTGCCGGGGCAGGCCTTTCGCGATCTGGTGCACCGCGACCGTGACGTCCGCGCACTGGCTGACGTGACACAGCGGCAGCGGCTGCACAGCGCCGACCGCCGCCAACTCGCTGTGGCGTCGATGAACGTGCGGGCCAGAACCGTGACCCAACTGCTGGACTGGGCGCACGAGTACGGCGAACGGGTGGAGGACGGGCTTGCCGTGCGTGGACTGAGCCATCGCGATCTGGCGGGCGCTGTGCTGGCTTCCGAGAAGCACGTGGACGCGGTGCTGGGGACGTTGCGCGGTGCCGGGCTGCTGCGCACCCGGCGGATGTGTTTCGTGCTGACGGATCTGCCTGGCCTGGCCAGTTTGCTCGGTTAGTCCTCACGGTTGGTCCCTCTCCCGGAATTCCGGGAGAAGGTCGGTGGATCGCGTTGACACACTCCACCGATAGGACCATGGGGAGGATAAATGGGTGTTATGCCGGATACTCGTGCACTGCTCGCCGTCGACGTTATCGCGTCGGCGAGCAACCCGGGTTACCACCGCGATCGGCTGTGGGGAGAGCTGAGCGCGATGCTGACGAACGGGCTGAGCGCCGCGGGCCTCACGCCGCAGGAAGTGGTGCAGTACGAGCCAACCGGCGACGGAGCGCTGTACACGTTCCCGGACAACCGGCTCGGCATACTCGTGGATCTCGCGCAGCGACTGGACGAACTGGCAGCGGAGCGCAACCGCTGGACCAAGCCGGACATCCGGCTGCGGATCGCGGTCGAGGTGGGCGCGGTCGGCGAGGGGCCCGAGTACTACTCGCCAAGGGTCGACCTCAACCGGTTGCTGGGCGCCCCGGTGTTCAAGGCGCTGATCGGCCGGTGCATCACCGAGAACACCGACGGCCTCGGCAACTCGGCCGTGCACAGCGGGCTGGTCGTCTCCGACCAGGTGTTCCGCGGTGTCTTCGGCGGCGCGTACACCGCTCTCGTCCGGGAGACGGAGTTCGTCCAACTTTCCTTGGTGCACAAGGAGTTCCATGAGCGGGCGTGGATCCGGGTGCCGGGTGTGGACGCCCGCACCCTGGCCGAGTTCGCAGGCGAGATCGACCCGGCGGAAGCCAGCTCGGATGTCGAGTCGGTGGCAGGCCGGACCGTGCAGGTCACCAACACCATCACGGGCAATGCGAAGAACAGTGTGCAGGCGGGCGTGGTGTACGGCGGCGTGCACCTCGGCCGGGGGCGAGGCTAGCCGATGTCCGACGAGAAACCAGCCCAGTCCGAGGAACAGCCCGGCACGGTAACGACGACCAACCAGGCCGACAGTATGACCAACAGTGCGCAGATCGGCGCCGTCGAGACGGTCAACTTCCTGCGCGAGCACGAGACCGAGGAACTGTTCGGCAGGCAGGTCAACGAAGCCGAACTGAACCGGGTGCGCAAGACGTTCGTGGCGCCGGGTGACTTCGACCGGGCGGAGGTCATCCTCGCCGACACCAAGGTCGTGATCCTGTACGGGCTGGGCTCCGGCCGGATGTTCGCCGGTCTGCGGCTGCTCGAACAGCAGGCGTGCACCCGCATCGTGCACCTGAACCGGGCGCGCGGCCTCGGCAGCGTGAAGAGCACCGAACTGCGTGCCGGCGACGGCTACCTGTGGGACTTCACCGATCAGGGCATGCGGCCGTTCCAGGCCCGCGAGTTCGAGCACACCGCGCAGGTCGTCTCCGGCGTCCGGGACTGCCGGCTGGTGATCGTGGTGGGTGACATCGGTCAGGTACCCAGGGACGTGGCCGCCCATGGCGTCGGACTGACGGCGCCCGACGCCATGGTGATCGCGGAGGCCGCGGTCCTGGAACAGGACGGCACCGACGCCGCGGTCCAGGTGTTGCACGACGAGTTCGCCGAGAAACTGTCCGCCGGCGTGTCGCCGGGAGTGGCACTGCAAGCGGCGGCACTGGCCATTCGGGTCACCAACGGCGAACTGAGTGCCGAGGTGGCGCGGCAGACGCTCACCGAGGGCGTCGAGAAGGAGGTGGCGGAGCGCATCGACGGCTCGTGACACTCGATGGAGTTCACCATGATGTTCGCCATCGCGCTGCTGGAGAACGAGCCCTTCGAGGAAGTGGTCCGGCAGCAGCGCAAACTGGACGACCTGGTCAGGCGGCGGGAATTACCGTCGGACGCGAAGTTCCGGCCGCGCCGCGCGTTCCACAAGCCGAACGACCAGGTTCTGATGACGGTCGGCGCGCACACCGAACTGCGGGACAACCCATCGCACCAGGGCCTGCGAGAGATGACGGTGCAGTTCACCCGACCGGGTTGGGCAGCGGCGGTGCTCTGTCGGATCTGGCAGCACTACCACGCCGATCACGACCTGCTGCTGGAGTGGATGTGCGAACCGGAGATGTCCCAGGCACACTTCGAGAACTGTGTCTGGGCCCTCTCCACGCTGGTCAGCCAGGTGCCGGCGCACGACCGGATGGGTGAGCTGCAACGCCTGGTGGACGACGGTTCCGTATCCACCTGGTTCTTGGTGGCGGCCACGTTGTTCCGGCTCAAGAACACGCAGGCCTTCACCGATCTGGTCGATCGGACGGTGCGGCGATGGGCAGCCGAGAAGCCCTACCGTCGCAGGTGCGCCGCCATCGTCTTTTACGGTCACCTGTACGAACGGTCCGACCAACACGAACTCCTGGACCGCATCGCCGAGATCGCCAAGGACGCGAGGCCGTGGGTGTCCATCGCCGTCGTGGGCACCGTCGTGGGACTGCTGAGGAAGCCCGAACGGTTGGACACGCTCCTGCCGATCGTCGTCGACTGGTCCGCTGAACGCGGCTCCCGGGGGAAGCTGGACGGCCGTCGGGCTACGGCGTTGAACATCGGGATGTACGTGCTCGGACTGCACAGTGATGCCCGGGATGCCGACCTGGACCATGATCTCGCCGATCTGGTGCTGCGGTTTCCGCTCGAATGCCGATGCCTGTTGCGGCGGATCATGGAGTCGCCGAAACACAGCGATGGCGCGCTGGAAAGGATGCAGGACCTGGCGTTGTGGTATCCGCTCCGGGACGTCGACGAACGAGCAGGGCCCGCGCTTGACGAGTTGGTCGTGCTCGTCCACCTGCTGGCGCCGGACCTGCGGTGGTGGTCGCGACGTCGCGTGATGACGCAACTCCAGCACAGGCACCCGGGCTCGCGGCGGCTGATCCGTACGGTGTTCCGGACCGCGGGAAAGGTGGAGCGGTCTGCTGGCGTGACTCCCGCTGACTAGCGGCCGATCAGGTCCCACTCGCCGGGGGCGCTCATGTGCAGCAGGGTGGCCAGGCCGGCGTCGTCGAAGGCCTCGGTGACGCGGTCGCCGTTCTCGCTGAAGTGGGCCCAGCTGTCGTAGTGGGCCGGCACGACCTGGCTCGCGCCGAGTACGGCCGCTGCCGCCGCGGCCTGCTGGCTGGTCAGCGTGAGCGGGCGGCCGCGTTCCCTGGCCGGGACGCGGGCCGCACCGATGAACAGCAGCGCCACGTCGACCGGGCCGTATCTGCGGGCCACCTCGGCCACCACGCCGATGGACGCGTTGTCGCCGCTGACATACACGGTTGGCAGGTCGTCGCCGGACAGCAGGAACCCGGTGACCTCGCACAGCACGTTGCCGTCCTCGTCGCGGGCCGCGTCGGCCGGGCCGTGGACGGCCGGCAGCGCGCGCACGGTGAGGTCGCCGGCACCGTCGCCGCGCGGAATCGACACCGTCTCCCAGGTGGCCACGCCGGTGGCCGACGAACCGAGTCGGGCAGCGCTGATCGGGCCGGTGATCAGCTTCGGTGCCGCGAGTGCGAACTCCCTACCCGCATCGTCCAGGTTGTCGGCGTGCACGTCGTGGCTGACCAGCACGGCGTCCACCGGGCCCAGTTCGGCCGCCGGGACCGACGTGTCGTTCAGCTTGGTCAGGTACGCGTGGTCGCCAGCCGGGTCGAACGTCGGGTCCGTGACCAGCCGCAGCCCGCCGATGTCGATGACGGTGGTCGGTCCGCCGAGGACGCCGATCCCGAAGTCCAACCGCTGCGCGTCGACACGTTGTGGCATGCCGCCACCCTAGGTCACGCCGACCACTCGGCGGCCAGGATGGTGATCGGATCCCGCATGTCCGAACATCTTCCCAGCGGGCGCCGCGTGTTTTAGAGTGCGCACACAAAAGAGCCAATGTCTGGCACAAAAGAGGTAAAGACGTGGACTGGGACGACGTGGACCGCGCTGTCGCCGACGGCACCGAGGACGCCTTCGCGCTGCTCGAACGGCTCGTCGCCCAGCCCAGCACGGTCGGCAACGAGGCGGGCGCGCAGGAAGTGCTCGCCGACGCCCTCGCCGACCTGGGGTTCACGCTCACCCGGCTGCCCATCCCGGACGACATCGTCGACCACCCGGCGGCCGGCCTGCCGCAGCGCCCCTACACCGACCGCTACGACCTGATCGGGCAGCGCGGCGAGGCAACCGGACCGTCGTTGGTCGTCAACGGGCACATCGACGTCGTGCCCGCCGAGGACACGTCGCGCTGGAGCCACCCACCGTTCCAACCGGTGCGCGCCGACGGCTGGCTGTACGGCAGGGGATCGGGCGACATGAAGGCCGGCTTCGCCGCCGGCGTGCTGGCCCTGCGCGCACTGGACACCGCCGCCCCCGGCTGGCTGACCGGCAGGCTCACCGTCGTCTCGGCGATCGAGGAGGAGTGCACCGGCAACGGCACACTCGCCGCGGGACTTGCCGGCTACACGGCGGATGCCGCGCTGCTGCTGGAACCCACCGATCTGGACGTCCTGCTCGGCGGCGTCGGCATCATCTGGGTGGACATCGAGGTGGAGGGCAGGGCCGCGCACGCCTACGTTGCCGCGTCGGTGGTCAACCCGGTGCTGGCGGCCCAACCCGTGCTGACCGCGCTGCGCGACTTCGAACGACAACTCAATGCCGACCACACCGATCCGGCGTTCGCCGCGCTGGACCACCCGTACACGGTCAACGTCGGCACGTTCCACTCCGGCGACTGGGCCTCCAGCGTGCCAGCCGTCGCCGGACTCGGTGTGCGGATCGGGCACCCGCGCTCGTGGACCGCCGACGACGCGCTGGCCAGGGTGCGTGACGTTGTCGACAAGGCGTGCGCCGCCGACCCGTGGCTGGCCGAGCACCCGCCCACCGTCCGGCTGTCCGGCTACCGCGTGCAGGGCCACGCGCTGCCGGCCGACGCGCCACTCGCCGGCCAGGTGGCCGCAGCGCACCGGCACGCACACGACACCGAACCGGCCAGGATCACGCTGGGCAGCACCACCGACGCGCGCTACTACCTCAACCAGTTCGACATGCCCGCCGTCGCCTACGGTCCGAGGACGCGCAACATCCACGGCACCGACGAGGCCGTCGAACTGGCCAGCATCGTGGCGACCGCGCGCACGGTCACCCGATTCCTGGTCGGGTACTTCAGATGAACGAGCCGATCGGCGCACTCCGCCCGCTGGGCTCGGAAACCGCGGGCTCCCGCATCGCCGACAGGTTCGTCATGGCCATCGCGCTCGGCCAGTTCGTGCCCGGCCAGAAACTGCCCAACGTGCGGGAACTGGCCTCACTCCTGGAAGTCAGCCCGACGACGGTCCGCGAGGCGCTGGGCAGGCTGTCCGCGCTCGGCTACGTCATCGTCCGGCGCGGCCGGGCGGGCGGCACGTTCGTCACCGACCAGTGGGGGCCGGAGTCCGACGCGATGGTGCGCAGCGCGTTGCAACCGGAATGGGCGCGGCTGGAGTCCCTGTTGGACTTCCGGTCGCTGATCGAACAGCAGATCGCCCGCACCGCGGCACTGCGGTGCACCAAGCACGACAGCCGCCGGATCAAGGCCGCCCTGGTGGCCTACGAGCGGGCCGGCACCGACCGCGAGTCCTCCCGGCTCGCCGATCTGGAAGTACACCAGTCCATCGCGTTCGCAGCGCACAACCCACACCTTGTCGACCTGAGCCTGCGCGTCCGGCACGACGTGAGCCTCGGTTTCGAGGCCGAGCCGTACAACGCGACGGTCCGGGAACGCGCACTGCACCAACATCCCCTGCTCGCGCAAGCGATCCTGGATCACGAGCCCGGGCTGGCGGCGCACCTCGCCGCCGAGCACTTCTCGCTGACCGAGAAGACGCTCCGCACGCTGCACGACCGCGTCACGTCGACGCCCGGCAGCAAGAGCTAGTTCGCCTCACCACATCGCATCGGAGGCATCATGCCCACCGTTTCCGTGGGAGACATCGACATCAACTACGTCCTGGAGGGCGACGGCCGGGAGACCGTCGTGCTGGTCAACGGCCTGGCCGACGACCTGACCACCTGGGACTACCAGGTGCCCGCGCTGCTCGCGGCCGGCTACCGGGTGCTGCGCTTCGACAACCGGGGCATCGGCTCGACCAGCAAGCCTGCCGGCCCGTACACGAGCGCACAACTGGCCAACGACACCAAGGGCCTGGTCACGGCCCTGGGCATCACCCGATTCCACCTGATGGGTGTGTCGATGGGCGGCATGATCGCGCAGGCGTACGCGCTGGCCCACCCGGAGGACCTCACGTCGCTGACGCTGGCCTGCACCTATGCCGCGCCAGGCCCCTTCTGTAGCCGGATGTTCGCCATGTGGGCCGATCTGGCGCCTGTGCTCGGCGTGCCGTTCGTGATGCGGGACGTGACGCTGTGGGCGTTCACGCTGGACTTCTTCCAGCGGCGCGAGGCCGAACTGGCCGAGTTCGAGACCGCGATGCGCTACCTCGACATGCCGGTGCACGCCTATCTGGCGCAACTGGCCGTCATCCAGGCGCACGACACAACGGCCGACCTGGCGGACATCGCCGTGCCGACGCTCGTGCTCGCGGGGGAGCAGGACATCCTGATCCCGGTCGCGCTGTCGCAGGACCTGTGCAAGGGCATTCCCGGCGCGCAGTGGTGCACCACGCCCGGTGGGCACGGCTGCGTGTGGGAGCACCCCGACCCGTTCAACGCCACGTTCATCGAGTTCCTGCGCGTACACCAGGAGATGGCGGCATGACAACCGAAGTGAAATCCACAGTAGACGGACAGTTCCTCGGCGACGGCAAGACGTCCGGCAAGTTAGGTCTGCTGGGCGTGCTGATGCCCGGCCTCGCCCAGATCGCACCGGCGTTCAACCTGTTCTTCACCGCAGGCGTGATGGCGTCGCTGGCCGGTGCCTCGATCCCTCTGGTGTTCCTGATCAGCATGGTCGGCATGGTCGCCACCGGCTCCAGCCTGGCCCAGTTCTCCAGCATCTACCCCAGCGCCGGCTCGTTCGTGACCTACATCGCCCGCGCCATCGGCTCCCGCGTGGCCACGGCCGTCGGTGTGATCACCGTGCTCGGCTACATGATCGCGTTCGGCGGTATCTACATCTTCGTCGGTCAGTACATTGTGGACAACGTGCTCGGCAGCCCACACATCTGGGGCATCACCCAGATCGTGACGATCCTCTACGGCGTGCTCGTCACCGTGCCGGTCATCGTCGGCCTGAAGGTCGGCATCCGGTCCACCGTCGTGCTCTACCTGTTCGAGGTGGTGCTGCTGCTGGTCATCGGCATCGCGATCCTGGTGCACGGTGGCCACGACGGCCTGTCCGCCAAACCGTTCACCTGGCCGCACGGCAGCGGGGCCAAGGACATCTTCGTGTCGTTCAGCCTCGCGGTGCTCGCGTTCGGCGGTTTCGAGGCGTCGGCCCCACTGGCCGAGGAGACCCGCAACCCGAGGCGGAACGTGCCGATCGCGGTGCTCGGCTCGGTGATCATCAGTGGCCTGATCTACGTGTTCGGGTCGTACGCGATCGTGACCGCGTTCGGCGCGGGCCACGCCGACGTGTTCGCCGCCGACAGCAACCCGTTCCACACCGCGACGAAGGCGTTCATCGGCTTCCTCGCGCCGGTCATCACATGGGTGTTCCTGTCCAGCGTGACCAGTTCCTACGTGGCCGCGAACACGCAGACCTCCAGGGTGCTGTTCGCCGGGGCGCGGGGTGGCCTGTGGCCCAAGGGTTTGACGGCGATCAGCGGGCGGTTCCGCACGCCGTGGGTGGCGGCCATCGTGTTCGTCGCGCCGAGCATCGTGATCGGCGTGGTGTCCACGGCGTTCACCGATCCAGGCACGGCATCGGGCTTCCTGAGCACGTTCGGCATTCTCGGTCTGGTGATCATGTACGTGGTCGCCGACTTCGCGCTGATCGTGCAGTGGGTGAAGCTGCGCAGGGCAGGTATCAGGAAGAACCCGTTTCTGTGGGTCGTGGTGCCGATCATCGGCCTCGCGGTGCTGGCCATCCCGATCTGGGGCGACCTGCGGCCGGGCCAGGCAGCGCCGTACAACGCCCTGCCGTGGCTGACCATCGTGCTGCTCGCCGTCGGCATCGTGTACGCGGTCGTGCTGGGCATCGTGCGCCCGAACGCCCTGGTCAACGCGCCGGCTTTGCTGGAAGGGGCCGACGCCGACTGAGAGCTCCTAACACAACAACTGTCCGGCTCGCGACGCCCAGGCACACGCTGTGTTGCCCTGGGACACCCTGGACCCGGGGCAGGCGTTGTCGTCGCCACCCGTACAACAGAGGTACCGGCGGCTCCTCCGCCTTGCAGCTGGCGCACCTGGCCGCCGCTCCCTGATCGAACGCCGTTGTGTTAGGAGCTCTAATCGCCGAGGGTGGCCAGCACAGCGGGCGTGAGCTCGGTCAGGCTGGTCACCACGGTCTCGGCGCCGGCCAGGGCGTCGGCGTCCGGCGGGTACTGCGGCCGGGGGACCGCCACCACGTGCAGTCCCGCCGCCGTGGCCGAGCGCAGGCCGTTGCTGGAGTCCTCGACGGCGGCACAGCGCTGCGGCGGCACGCCGAGCAGGCCGGCGACCGAGAGATAGATGTCGGGAGCCGGTTTGCCGTGGGCGACGGCTTCGGTGGACATCGTCGCCGCGAACAGGGGCGCGATGCCGGCCGCCGTGAGCACGGTCTCGATCAGCAGCGGCGGCGACGAACTGGCCAGCCCGAGCGGCCAGTGCTGCGCTGTCGCCCGGACCGTGTCGACGGCGCCGGGCAGCAGCGGCAGGTGGTCGGCGTAGGCGGCCGCCATCCGGCGGACGACCAAGTCGGCCACGTCGTCGGCGGCCAGGCTGACGCCGAGGTCGTCGCTCAGGTAGCGCGCCCACTCCTGGGTGCTCATCCCCATCAGCCGCCGCTGCGTGTCCGGTGCCCACCGGCCGCCGTACTCGGCGACCACAGCGCGACGGACTTCTTCCCACACCGGTTCCGAGTCGACGAGGACGCCGTCCATGTCGAAGATCACCGCATCGATCACGCGGGCACTCTAAACCGGATCTCGATCGTGGTGCCCTCCGTGGTGGTGTGCACACGCACCAGGTCAGCCAACTGGTTGACCAGCAACAAACCCCTGCCACGCAACTGATGGGTCGACGCAGGTCGTCGGCCGGCCAGCGGATCGGTGATGTGTCCGAGGTCGCGCACCTGGCACACGAGTCCGGTGGCGCAGGTGCCGAGCAGCACGGTGGCACCGCAGTGGGCGTGTTCGATGCTGTTGCAGGCCAGTTCGGTCAGTGCGAGAACCAGGTCCTGCACGCGCTCGCCGGTCAGCCCGTGCCGGACAGCGAAGTCGGTCGCCACCTGGCGCAGTTCGGTCATGTCCGGCGTGTCGACGGCGTACACCAGCGCGTCGGGCGGCACGGCGAGCGGGACGTTGCCCGATGCGACGGCGGCGCCCGGTGCGAACCGGTCGCTGTGCCACGAACCGGTCGCATCGGCCATGGTCGGGTGTGTGGTCGCGGCGTCCGCGACCATCGACGGGTCGAGCCCGGCCACGTCGTACGGGCACAGGACGGTCGCGCACCGACCTGCGAAGGCGTTGTTGATCAGGGCCTCGTGCTGGACGCAGGCCGGGTACTCGTCGACGGAACGCGCCGGCCAGACCGGCTCGCCGACGATCCGCACCGGCCGGTCCGGATGGGCATCGGCGAAAGGCAGCAGCACACCGGCGATGATCCGGCCGGGATTGCGGCCTACGTCGGTCATGTCCAGCAGTCGCACGTCGTCCGCCGCCACACCCAACTCGGCACGCAATAGTGCGAGTTGGCGGGGCGGCACGGCCGCGGCCACCGGTTCACCGGCTGCCAGGCCCGCGGTGATGAACGGAACGACGGTTGCCAGATACTCGGTGTCACCGTTGTACAGCAGCGCAGCGTGCACGAACGGGGCTACCGCTGTGCTGGCTGACATCACAGGTCAGGGTACGCCGGAACAGTGCTCCGCCGGGCGTCAGCGGCGCCGGGCCGCGTTGTGCAGGCGTGCCCTGGTCCGCCAGTACGCCCTGCGCATCGCCATCACGTGCCGGTGCTGTTCGGACAGGTCGACCAGCCGGCGCCGGACACCCCGCTCGACCAGTTCCTCAGCGGGCCGCGTCGACCGTCGCATGAGTTCGGCGAGTGCCCGCACCGCGGCATCCGCGATCTCGGTGTCGCCGGTCTCGACGGGTGTCTCGCCCGCGCCGGGAGCGGGCACGAGATCGGCCAGGTCACCGACCACGTCGTAGCCCGCCGCTTCGATCTCGGTGGCGAACCGCTGTGCCACGCCGGTGGCCCATTCACCGGCGTCGGCCGGCAGCACGATGGCGGTCCGCCCGCCCAGCGCCGGCAGCACCTCTTCTGCGAGTTGCCCCTTCACCACCCGGATGTACTCCGGCCACGCGATGGAGTCGCCGAGCACGGTGTTCAACCTGCGCAGCAGTTCGGTCTGCACCAGGTCCAGCGACGAGTTGTGCGGGGGAGCGGCCGTGTCGAAGCCTGTCGCGTCGATGCCGAGCACGGACACGAACCGCTGCCACAGCAGGTCCGTGGACGAGCCACGCGGCGGCACGGTGACCACGTGCACCCGCTCCGGTGGCACGTCGGCGGCCCACGTGCGCAGCACCCTCGGCAGTTCCTGGTACGACCAGAAGATCTCGCTGAGCTGGGCATTCCGCCCATCGCGGACCTGCCCGACGAACTCGGTGAACCCGGTGGTGCGCTTGTTCTTCACGTCCTCCTGCCACACCGACGGGATCTGCCGGACCAGGTCCCTCGCCGTGCAGACGATGTGCACCTCGGCAAACGCCAGCGAGGCCAGCGCCGACGCCACCTGGGCGGGCGCGGCCAGGGCGAGCAGCTCACTGGAGATCACCACATCGCCGGACCACATAGCGGCATGCTCGGTCAGCCACTGCCACGCGCCTGCGGTGTGCGGCTCGATCCAGCCCTGGTAGCGGTCGGGCACCAGGTCGACCGAGGCCCGATGGTGGGCAGCCGAATCGCGCCCCGGATAGAGCAGGCCGCGCGCTGCCGCCATTGTCCGGTTGCGCCACAGAATCTCCTGCATGAACGTGGTGCCCGTTTTGGGTAGGCCGATGTGCAGGTAGATGCGGCGGGGCGTGGACATAAGCAGCAGACCCTAACCGCCGGGACTCGCCGATTGCCTGGCATCGGGCTGATAGTTAGCTCAGAAAACGATAAGAAGTCCGTCCGAACGGCGCTTGTGGTCGGGGTCGTGGTGGCACCCCACCTACAGTGGGCTCACTGTCGGTGACCAAGCGAGGAGAACCAAGGAATGTCGATGTGCGGCACCCCGCGACTCCGCCGTGGCGCCACGGTGTGGCTGACCGGCCTGCCGGGGGCTGGCAAGTCCACCATCGCCAACACCGTCGCCACGATGCTGAGCGACGGCGTGGCGACCGAGGTGCTGGACGGTGACGAATTGCGCGCCACGATTTCCAGTGAACTCGGTTTCTCGGCAGCGGACAGGGACATTCACGTGCGGCGCGTCGGATTTATCGCGGAACTGTTGGCCAGCCATCGGATACTCGCGTTGGTACCGGTCATCGCGCCACTGGCGGAGGCTCGTAGTGCGGTTCGGGAGCACCACCGGCGGCAGGGCACCGACTTTCTTGAGGTGTACGTCGCGACCCCGGTGGCCGAGTGCGCGCGGCGTGACCCGAAGGGCCTGTACGCCCGAGCGTTCGCAGGCGAACTGGACGGCCTGACCGGTGTCGACGACGACTACCAGCAACCTGTAACGCCCGACCTTCTGTTGGACACCACGGACATCGACGCGGAAACGGCCGCAGCGCGGGTGTTGCACCTGCTCGCCGACCGGCGTCTGCTGGACGGTGTCCCGACCCAGACATGACCCACAAACTTTTCGGCCACCTCACCCGTATGCAGTTCGTGCGACCGAGTGCGCGCGGTGAGGAAAGGGAACAGGATGCGACGTGGGATTTCGGGCCAACGGGCGCGAACGGCTATCCGACTCGGCCTTTCGTTGGCCGCGTTAGCCCTTCTGGCCGCTGCCTGTAGCGGTACAGCGACCAATAGCAGTGGCGGAGCAACCTCCGGTTCGGCACCCAGCAGCAAGGCGGTCGGGCTGGTGACCGTCGAGACGCAGATCGGCGCGATGGGCACCTTCCTCACCGACCAGACCGGCAAGGCGCTGTACCTCTACACACCCGACACCACCACCGCATCCATGTGCACCGGCACGTGCGCCACCCTGTGGCCGCCGGTGACCAGCACCGGCAGCGTGTCCGCATCCGGCAACGCGATGCCGAGCAAGCTGGGCATGATCACCCGCCCCGACGGCATGCGGCAGGTCACCTACGCCGGTCACCCGCTGTACTACTACGAAGGTGACACCCAGGCAGGTCAGACCAACGGCGAGGGCCTGATGAACATCTGGTTCCTGCTGTCACCATCCGGCGTCCGGATCGCAGGTCCCGCGACCGGATCGAGTGGGTGAGCAGGTGCGGCGCGGCCGCCGGTGGGGTATTGCATGACGTGTGGATCCGGCACAGGCACTGCGACAGATCGCGTTCCGGCTCGAACGGGCGGGCGCACCCACCTACCGCGTCCGCGCGTTCCGCAAGGCGGCCGCCGTGGTGGACGAACTGCCACCCGGCGAGATCGAGGACCGCATCCGGGCCGGCACCCTGCAGCAACTGCCCGGCATCGGCAAGGCCACGGCGACGGTCGTGGCGCAGGCCGCCGAGGGTAGGACACCGGACTACCTGGCCGGACTGGTCGAGGAGGCGCCCGAACAGCCGAGGGCCGGCATGCGCACGGCACTGCGCGGTGACTGTCACACGCATTCCGACTGGTCAGACGGTGGCAGCCCGCCACGGGAGATGGCCGAGGCGGCGCGCGCCGTCGGCCACGACTGGGTCGCGCTGACCGATCACTCGCCCCGGCTGACCGTGGCCAGGGGCCTGTCCGCCGATCGGCTGCGCGAGCAGTTGGCGCTGCTTGAGGAGATCAACGCCGACCTGGCGCCGTTCCGGGTGCTGTCCGGCATCGAGGTGGACATCCTGGACGACGGCTCGCTGGACCAGGAGCCCGAACTGCTCGCTCAGCTGGACGTCGTCGTGGCCAGCGTGCACTCGCACCTGCGGATGCCGGCCGCCGAGATGACGCCACGCATGGTGGCCGCCGTGCGCAACCCGCACGTGGACGTCCTCGGCCACTGCACCGGCAGGCTGATCACCGGTCGCGGCAGGCCGGAGTCCACGTTCGACGCGGAAGCGGTGTTCACGGCGTGCCGGGACAACGGTGTCGCCGTGGAGATCAACTGCCGGCCGGAACGGCGTGACCCACCCGATCCGCTGCTCGAACTGGCGGTCTCACTCGGCTGCGTGTTCGCCATCGACACCGACGCGCACGCACCGGGCCAACTCGACTGGTTGGACGACGGCTGCCGCCGAGCAGAGCACTATTCCGTGCCATCCGACCGGGTGATCAACAGCCTCGGTGCCGACGAGCTGGTGAAACGCAACCGCCGCTGACCACCGGACCCGGTCGGACCGATTGAGATGCGCACTTTGGAGGACGGTTCTTCCCGCCTTGCGCTGGACAGGATGGGCCCAGCGACCGATGGGCGGGCCACGGCGTCACGTATCGATCCGGCAAGGCAGGCGCGCTGGTCGGCATGCAACCGGCCACCCCGATGATCCATCTGCGGTGCCATGCACGGTTTCCAGTGGAACCTGGTGATGTGTTTCCTGATGGGTATCGGTGCCGGCGGCATGCAGCCGATCGCGTTCACCCTGATCGCGGAAACGATTCCGGCCAGGCACCGAGGCGGCTGATCGTGCTGATCGGCGGGGACATCGCCGGTGCCTACGTGATCACCAGCTGGCCGGCCTGCCGACCGGATTGCTGCTGATCCGGTTGAACAGGTGGATACCCGAATCGCCGCGTTACCTGATCGCGGCGGGAAAACCCGCCGAGGCCGGTCGGCCGCAACCTCGGCTGACCGCGGTCAGCTCCGACTACGTGCTGCGCAACTCGGCACTGCTCGGCCTGCCACTGACCGTGGTCATCGCGTTGCTCTACGGTTTCTGGAGCAGCCGTAGGACGATCATCCTGCTGTCCGCGCTCACCGCTGTGGTGTTCGCGATCTCCGGCGCTTCGTTGGTGAACAACAGAACTCTGTTGTCGGTGCTGCTGGTGATCCAGTTGGCCGGCATCAGTTCCGTGGTGGCGGTGGTGACCGCGTACAGCGCCGAGATCGCGTTGATCACCACGGCGACGCCGTCACTCGCGTGGACAGCGTTGATCGGTGCCATTCCGTTGCTGGTCGCCGTCGTCGCGTTCATCCGGTATGCGCCGGACACCCATCAACGCCGCCTTGAGGACATCACGGAGTCGGTCGCGGTATGATGGAGAAGAACGATGTCACGGTCGGGTGTCAATCCAGCTGTCAATCCGCTGTCCGGTTGAACATGTTCACCCCCCATTATCAGTTAAATTGCTGTGAAGATATGGCCGAAAGTAGATTGTTTCGTCATCGAACCTGACGAATGCTCTCGGGCATGAGCGGCAGACGTCATCTCCGCGTGGTCTTGGCGACGGCAACGGCGGCGGTTCTCGCCACCGCCCTGTCCAGCGTCCCTGCCAACGCGGCACCCTTAGCGGGCACCGGAAAAAGTGAGGCCGTCATCGTATTGATGCGGTCCCAGCATCCCGACTTGAAGCCGAAGACACAGGCGAAGCAACGACAGCAGGCGGTGAGCGCCGACCAGGCGGGGGTGGTGGCCGACCTCCGTAGTCACGGCGCGACCCACGTCCAGCAACTCGACACGGTGAGCGCGGTCGCCGCGACCGCGACGCAGAGCGAGATCAGCAGGCTGGAGGCCAATCCGCAGGTGGCGGAGGTCGTGCCGGACCGCATCATCCCGCTGCCGGCCACCGCCGGCACGAACGCGGGGCCGACCGACCAGCCGGGTGGCCGTGCGCAGTGCACGTCCGACCCCGGCAAGCCGCAGCTCGAACCGGAAGCACTCAGCCTGACCAACACCGAGAACCCGAACCCGAGCGTGCCGCAGGCGCACTCCATCGCCACCGGCAAGGGCGTCAAGGTCGCGTTCATGGCTGACGGCATCGACATCAACAACCCGGACTACATCCGTCCCAACGGAACTCCGGTGTTCGCCGACTACCAGGACTTCTCCGGCGACGGCAGGAACGACGCCAGTGGTGGCGCCGAGGCGTTCGGTGACGCCAGCTCCATCGCCGCGCAGGGCAACACCACGTTCGACCTGTCCACCGCGCTGCCCAACTCGGGCCTGCCGGCCGGCTGCACGTTCCGCATCAAGGGTTTCGCGCCCGGTGCGTCGCTCGTCGGCATCAAGGTGTTCGGCCAGTTCGGTGCTCCCGAGTCGGCGTTCGTGCGTGGCATCGACTACGCGGTGAACGTGGACAAGGTGGACGTCATCAACGAGTCGTTCGGTGGCTTCGACTTCCCGGACGGCGCCGCTGACCCGGTCGCCATCGCCGACGAGGCCGCCATCGCGGCGGGCGTCACCGTGGTCGCCTCCAGTGGTGACTCCGGCCAGTCCGGCACCGTCGGCACGCCCTCCAGCGCGCCCGACGTCATCGCGGCGGCCGGCACCACGTCCTACCGGCTCAACGCCCAGGACAAGGGTTACCCCGGCTTCGTGAGCAACAACATCTCGGCGCTGTCCTCCGGCGGGCCGACGTTGGACAACAAGTACGTCGACATCGTCGCCCCCTCGGTGAGCGGCATGGCCGACTGCACAGTGGGCGCACCATGGCCCGAGTGCACCCAGAACAGCGAGGCGTTCGGCGGGACGAGCCAGGCTTCGCCGTTCGTGGCCGGCGCGGCAGCGCTGGTGATCCAGGCCTATTCGGACAGTCACCACGGTGCCAGGCCGACCCCGGCCCTGGTCAAGCAGCTGCTGCTGGGCACGGCGACCGACATCGACTCGCCGTCCGACCAGCAGGGTGCCGGTCTGCTGAACAGCTACGCGGCGGTCAAGGCAGCCCAGGCCGTCGGCAACACGCACAACAGCGGCAGCGACGCGCTGATCCCGTCGAAGACGCAGGTGGACCTGACCGGCGCGGCCGGCAGCACCCAGCACGTGTCGGAGAAGGTGACCAACGAGTCCAGCCACCCGCAGACCGTCACGGCAAGCTCGCGCACGGTCGGCGCGCAGACGTTCCAGTTCAACAAGACCGTCCAGGTCACCGGCGCCACCCCGCCTGCGGCCAACCCAGCGGGCGGTCCTGGCGAGAGTCTGCAGGCGGCACCGTCGTTCACGTTCAACGTGCCGGCGAACACGCCATGGATGACCGCCGAGATGGCATGGCCGGGCACGGCGACGTCGGGTCAGCTCGCGTTCGAGCTGTTCGACCCGCACGGCGACCTGGTCCAGGAGTCCTACGACTTCGGCTTCACCGACTTCCAGCACGTCGGGATCCACGATCCGGCGGCCGGTAGGTGGACCGAGAAGATCCTGTGGGACAACGGTCGTGACCACTTCCAGGAGGACCTGGACGCGCCGGGCACGTTCCGCGGTGGCGTGAGCGTGCAGATCACCGGCAACAAGTTCGCCGGTGCCGGCGTCAACAAGGTCACGAAGACCATTCCGGCAGGCGGCTCGGCCACGTTCAACCTGAACGTGCCGATGCCCAACCAGGCCGGTGACGCTCCCGCGTCCATCCAGTTCGACTCCAACCGCGGCACCCACATCTCGGTGCCGCTGGCCCGCCGCGTGCTGGTCCCGACCGGCGCCGGCTCGTTCACCGCGACCATCACCGGTGGTGTCGGCCGTGGCCTGAACCAGTACAAGGCCTGGTACCTGGACGTGCCGGCCGGCAAGAAGGACATGACCGTCAACCTCACCGGGATCGACCCGGCCACCCAGGTGATCTTCCTGCTGGCCAGCCCGGACGGCCAGATCCTGTCGGGTGACGAGAACGCCGTGGAGAGTGCCTGGAACACGTTCAACGGCAACACGACGGACACGTCGACGATGACCGTGGACAAGCCGGCCGCCGGCCGGTGGCAGCTGATGGCACTGCTGGCCAGTCCGTCCAGCGGTACCGAGTTCAGCCAGCAGATCCACGGCACGGTCAGGTTCAACACGGTCCGGGCATCCGCGTCCGGCCTGCCGAACAGTGCCGGTAGGACGATCACCGCCGCCAACCCGGCGACGGCATCGGTCACCGTCAAGAACACCGGCGCGGCAGGCGCGTTCTTCTTCCTCGACCCGAGGCTGAACGCGCAGACCGACGTCACGCTGCCGCCGGTCGCCGGTGACAGCACGATCGACCTCCCCGAGGACCAGGCAGACACCTCACCGCCGATCTACAACGTCCCGCCGCACACCAGTGCGCTGGCGCAGACGTTCAACTCGACGGTGCCGGCGGACGACTACCTCGAGTTCGGCGACGGCAACCCGGGCCCGTACCTGTTCTCGGGCACCGGTAGCGTCAACTCGATCACGTCGCCCCAGTTGGCGTTCGGTACCTGGTTCACCGACGTGGGCGAGGTCGGGCCGTTCCCGACCACCGCACCGGCGGGCACGGCGACGTTGTCGCTGAGCGCGCACATGCAGCCGTTCGACTCGGGTGTCACCTCGACGACAGGTGACTTCTGGTTGACCGCGCTGAACGGTTCCGCCGGGAACGCGGTGTTCATCCCGGCCGGTGGCACGGCGACCATCCCGCTCACCATCAAGCCGACCGCAGCGGCCGGCACGGTGGTCAGGGGCACGGTCTACGTGGACACGTGGAACAACTTCGCAGGCCAGGGCTCCGAACTGGCCGGCATCCCGTACAGCTACACAGCGGGCTGAGTCTGATCTGATCCAAGCGGCGGGGCACCGGGCACGAGCTCGGTGCCCCGCCGTGCTTTGTCGGGTTGCTGTTGCGCATGGTTTTGGCTTGGTGCCGGAGAAGTCTGAGCGGCCGTCGCCCACGGGCTGGGCCGGGCGAAGCCCGATGCCTGGGCATCGGCACGATGCAGACCTGCCCGCTCCCTCGCACGAAGCGGGCACTTGACGATGGAACGACGGGGTCAAGGGGACACGCCGCCAGGCGTTTCTCGCCGGAGGCGACGCGCAGCGCCCTTGAGGCCGTCGATCCATCGTTGAACACTGAACGCGAGGGAGCGGGCCGGCCAAGCCCAAACCACGAAGCCGCGCGAAGATGGGTGGCATGTCAGAACTGCGCCTTGCGTCCTACGTCGGCGACACGGTGTCGCGGGTGAGCAGGCTGCGCTACCGGGTGGGGGACCAGGTCGTCTCCGCCGCGAACGAGGGTTCGGTCGAGCTCACCTTCAGCAGCGGCGCCACGCTGTTCTGCGAGTCCGGTCCGGACGGTGAGACCCTGCGGACACAGGACACGCCGTGGGTGGACCCGTTCGCTGGCCCGATGTCACCGGAGAATGAGGAGTACGTGCGTACCTCCGGCAAGTGGAGCCGCTACGACGTGTCGGCCGAGCAGCCGTTCGCCGACCTGTTGGGCAGGCAGGTCACCGACATCGCGACTGTCACCGGAACCAGCGGCAAGCGCTACGGGCTGGTGCTCAACGTGTCCGGCCACCTGCTCGCGCTGTACGTGAACGCGGACGAACTACATGTCCAGCTACTGACCTGAGTCCGGAGTGGACTACTCGAAGCGGCTCGTGTCGCCCGCGCCCCGGCGGACGATGACCGGTTCGTCGTCGGAGAAGTCGATGACGGTGGTCGGTTCCGTGCCGCAGTCGCCTGAGTCGACCACTGCGTCCACCACGTGGTCGAGGCGTTCCTTGATGTCCCAGCCCTGGGTCATCGGCTCCTCCTCGCCGGGCAGCAGGAGCGTGCTGGACAGCAGCGGCTCGCCGAGTTCGGCCAGCAGTGCCTGCGTGACCGTGTGGTCCGGGATGCGCACGCCGACGGTCTTCTTCTTCGGGTGCAGCAACCGCCTCGGCACCTCGTTGCTGGCTCGCAGGATGAACGTGTAGCTGCCCGGTGTGGACGCCTTGACTGCCCGGAACACCGCGTTGTTCAGCAGCACCAACTGACCCAACTGGGCGAAGTCGGCGCACACCAGGGTGAAGTGGTGCCGGTCGTCCAGGTGCCGGATGGCCCTGATCCTGTCGATGCCGTCCTTGTTGCCCAGCTGACTGCCCAGCGCGAAGCACGAGTCCGTCGGGTACGCGATCAGGCCGTCGGCCCGGACGATGTCGATGACCTGGGCGATCGAGCGCCGCTGCGGGTTGTCCGGGTGCACGTCGAAGTACCTGGCCATGCGATCAGCGTAGATGCCGGCGATTTGCCCGATCAGGCGACCGTCGCGCCGCGCGGACCGGCACCGCTCACCAGTTCGAACGCCTGCCACATCGACGCGTACTTCCCGCCCGACTCCAGCAACTCGTCGTGTGAGCCGATCTCGGCCACCCCGCCGTGGTCGAGTACCACGATCCGGTGCGCCGACCTTGCCGTCTGCAGCCGGTGCGCGATGACCACCGTGGTCCGGCTGCGTGCCACGTGCCGCATCGCGGCCGCCACCTTCGCCTCCGTCACCAGGTCGAGATTGGACGTCGCCTCGTCCAGCAGCAGCACCGCGGGGTCGACCAGTTCGGCGCGGGCCAACGCGATCAGCTGGCGCTGGCCGGAGGACAGCGACCGGCCGCGTTCGGCCAGTTCGTGCAGGTACCCGCCGGGCAGCGCGGCCACGAAGTCGTGCGCGCCGACGGCCCGCGCCGCTGCTTCGACCTCGGCGTCGGCAGCAGAAGGCCGGCCGTAGGCGATGTTGTCCCGCACGGTGCCGGTGAACAGGAACCCCTCCTGCGGCACGTAGCCCAACTGCCGCCGGAACCCACGCAGGTCCACCGCCCGCAGGTCGTGCCCGTCGATCCGGACACTGCCGGCGTCCGGGTCGTAGAACCGGGCCAGCAGCTTCATCACGGTGGACTTGCCCGCTCCGGTCTCGCCGACGATCGCCACCGTCTCGCCCGGCTGCACCCGCAGGTCGATCCCGCGCAGCGCCTCCGGTGGCTTGGTCGGCCGGGTGTCCCGCTGCGGCAACCGAGCGTCCCTCGGGCCGCGCACTTCGCGGGGCCGCACCGCCGTCGTGGCCGGGTACGTGAACCGCACGTCGGCCAGCGTGAGCTCGCCGCGCAGCCTGCCGGTCTCCTCGGGGTGTGACGCCGGTGGCGTGAGCGTGTCCAGCCGCATCAGATCGGCGATCCGCCCGACCGACACCCTGGTCTGCTGCCACGAGTCGAACACCTGGGACAACTGCTGGATCGGCGAGAAGAACATGTCGATGTAGAGCAGGAACGCGATCAGCGCGCCGGACGTGAGATGTCCGGTGCCGATCAGCCACGCGCCGACACCCAGCACGATCGCGTCCGCGCCCGCCGAGATGAACTGCACGAACGGGAAGTAGATCGCGACCAGCCGCTGCGCCGACATCCTGGCGTCCAGATAGTCCCTGCCCAGCCCGTGGAACCTGGCCTTCGTCGCGCTCTCGTGGGTGAACGCCTGCGACTCGCGAACCCCGGACAGGCTCTCCTGGAAGTCGGCGTTGACGATGGCGATCCGCTCCCGCGCCTGGTCGTAGAGCCGCGCGGCCTTCTTCCGGAAGATCACCGTGGCGACGGCCAGCGGGATGACCACGGTGAGCGTGCACAGCCCGAGTACCGGGTTGATCAGCACCAGCGCGACACCGACCCCGACGAACGTGACGAATGAGACCAGCGCGGACAGCAGCCCGTTCTCGATCAGCGACTCGAACTGGTCGACGTCGGTGGTCATCCTGGTCATGATCCGGCCGGCCATCTCGCGCTCGTAGTAGTCCAGCGAGAGCCGTTGCAGTTGGGCCCAGATCCGGACGCGCAGCGACAGCATGATCCGCTCGGCGGCTCTGCCGGTCACGAACGTCTCACCGATCTGGTCCACCAGGTCGGCCAGCGTGACCACCAGGAACACGGCTGACGCGCCGAACAGCACGACGGCCGAACCGGTCGCGACGCCGTTGTCGATGCCGGTCTTGACCAGGATCGGCCCGGCCAGCCCGGCCAGCGCGTCGATCACCACCAGCACGAGCCCGACCAGCAGCGGCCTGCGGAACTCCCGCAGCAACCGGGGCAGCGTGAACACCCGCTCGTGTCGAGACTCCAATGCCAGGTCGACGGTCGGGAAGTCGCGCACCGGCCGCAGCGCCGCGACCCTGGCCAGCAGTTCCGGTGTCGGGGCGAGGTTGAGCCGCCAACTGCCGCCCGCACTGCCACCCAGGCCGGGCCCGATGCTCGGTGCCCCAACCGTCCTGGCCACAGCGCGGTTCACCTGAACACCGCTGCCGGTCCATGCCGATGCCGTTGTGCTGCCGGCGATCGTGGCCAGGGCCTCGATCCGGTCGCCGACCCGTACGGCCATCTCCTCGTCCAGTCCGGACAGCAGCGTCCGATAGGCGGCGCTGCGTTCGACCAGTTCGGCGTGCGTGCCGATCTCCGCGATCCGGCCCCGGTCCAGCATGACGACGCGGTCGGCCAGATGCAGCGTGGAACGCCGGTGCGCGATGAGCAGCGTCGTGCGGTTGGCCAGCACCCCGCGCAGCGCGTCGTGGATGGCTTCCTCGATGGTCGCGTCCACGGCACTGGTCGCGTCGTCCAGAATCAGGATCGCCGGGTCGGACAGGATCGCCCGCGCCAGCGCGATCCGCTGCCGCTGACCGCCGGACAGGGTCAGGCCGCGTTCGCCGACCATCGTGTCGTAGCCGCCCGGCAGTTCGCTGACGAAACCGTGCGCCTGGGCCGCTTTCGCGGCTGCCTCAACCTGTTCAGTCGTGGCGTCCGGCCTGCCGTAGGCGATGTTCGCCCGAACCGTGTCGGAGAACAGGAAACTGTCCTCGAACGCGACACCCACCTGGCTGCGCAGCGAGTGCAGCGTCACCGTGCGCACGTCGTGCCCGTCCACCAACACGGCACCGGAATCCGGGTCATGGAAGCGGGACACCAGCATCGCCAGCGTCGACTTGCCGCTGCCACTCGGCCCGACGAACGCGACCCGCTCACCGGCCGCGACGGTCAGGTCGACGCCACGCAGCACCGGTTCGCCGTCCGGGTAACCGAAGTGCACGTCGTCGAACGTGATCTCGCCCTCCGGTGTCGGCAGGTCGATCGCGTCGTCGGCGTCCGCGATGGCCGGCTTCAGGTCCAACAGTTGGAAGATCCGCTCGACACCGGCCCTGGCCTGCTGGCCGACGGTGAGCACGCCGGCCAGTTGCCGGGCGGGCGCCGCGAACTGGGCGACGTAGGTGGAGAACGCGAGGAACGTGCCGAGCGTGATGTGGTGGTGCAGCGCCAGCCAGCCGCCGACGGCCAGGATCGCGACCTGCGCGATGGCCGGGATCGCCTCCAGCAGCGGCTGGTAGCGGGACTGCAGCCGGACCGCCCGCATCCGCGCGCCGTACAACACCTTCGCGGCACCGACCAGGCGGTCGAGTTCGCGGTCCTCCTGGCCGAACGCCTTCACCACGCGCACGCCGTTGACGTCCTCGTCCACGATCTGCGCGACATCGCCCTCGCGCTGCTGACCGTCCCAGGTGGCCGGGAACACCCGCCAGCGCATCCGGTAGGAGACCACGATCAGCACCGGCACCACGATGATGCTGACCACCGCGAGCAGCGGGGCGAGATAGATCATCACGCCGAGCGACAGCAGCATCAGCAGCACGTTGCCACTCATGATCGGCATGAAGTTGAGCAGGCCCTGCACCAGGGTCGAGTCGGAGTTGGCCCGTGCCACCAGTTGCCCGGTGGGCATCCTGGACAGGTTGTCGGCGTCCATCGTCTGCAGGTGGTCGTGCATGGCGTTACGCAGGTCGTACTGCACGGCAAGGCCGACCCGGCCACCCCGGTAGCGCCGGATGTAGGAGAAGCCGAACGTGGCGAGGCCGACCACGATCAGCAGGACCAGCCACGGCCACAGCGCCGACGTGCGATCGATGATCACGCCGTCCACGATCTGCCTGGCGATCAGCGGTACGAGTGCCTGGCAGGCGCTGCCCAGCGCGGCCGCCGCCAACGCGAACACCACGTCCCGGCGGTGCCGCAGCACGTAGCCGAGCAGACGACGGAGCCAACCTGGCTGCTTGGTGTCGGACCCGGTCACCGGCCACTCCCGCGCCGCGCGGCGAACCGTTCGGCGACGGACTCGTCGATGGCTCTGCCCAGCCACACCAGCGACTCGATCAACTGCTCGCCGTTCGGTGTCCGGACCGCCAGGCCCTCGATCCTGCTGACCATCTCCGCCTCGACACTGTCCAGCAGTTCCCGGCCGGCGTCGGTCAGGCGCAGCACCGCGACCCGCTGGTCGGTGTCCGCTCCGGTCCTGGTGAGCAGGCCGCGCTGGCACAGCGAGTCGACCGCGGCGCTGACCGTCGGCTTACCGATGGCCAGCCGCGCTGCCACCCGGGAGGCTCGTTCGTCGCCGGACGCGATCGCCGACAGCACCCGGTAGTGCGCCAGGTTCAGCTCACCGGAGACCCGCTCCAGGATCCGGGACGCACGCGCCAGGGCGCGCACGGCTTCGACGGCGTTCGCTTCGGTCATACCTCGACCATAGCAAACTGGTTCGACCGACGAACCAGTTGAGACACGGCCTACGTCACGCGATCGCCTGGGCTCCCTTGCCGAGCACGACGATCCCGGACTCGGTGACGTGGTAGTGCTGGCGGTCCCTGGCCAGGTCAACACCGATGTGCGCACCCGGCGGGACGATCACGTTCTTGTCCAGGATCACCCGACGGACCACAGCGCCCGCGCCGATCTGCACACCGTCGTGCAGCACGGCGTCCTGCACCACGGCACCGCTCTCCACGTACACGTCCGGCGAGAGCACCGAACCGACCACCTGCGCGCCGGAGATGATGCAGCCGGGGCTGACGATCGACTGGGTCGCCGTGCCGCCCTCGACGAACTTGGCGGCGGGCCGCTGGCTGGGCAGCGCCAGGATCGGCCACCGCCGGTTGTACAGGTTGAACACCGGATGGGTGGAGATCAGGTCGGAGTGCGCGTCGTAGTAGCTGTCGATGGTCCCGACATCGCGCCAGTAGCCGTGATCACGGTCGGTCTCACCGGGCACCACGTTCTTGGTGAAGTCGTAGACGGCGGCGTCGCCCTTGGCCACCAGCGCCGGGATGATGTCCCGGCCCATGTCGTGGTGCGACTCGACCTTGTGCGCGTCCTCCTCCAGCGCGTCCAGCAGTGCCTGCGTGGTGAACAGATAGTTGCCCATGGACACGAACGACTCGTCGGGGGAGTCGGGCAGGCCGGGCGGGTCGGCGGGCTTCTCCAGGAAGTCGTCCAGCCGGGTGCCGTCACTGGTCTGGATCACGCCGAACGAACTGGCACCGCTGCGCGGCACCCGGATGCCGGCCACCGTCACGCCGGCGCCGGACGCGATGTGCGCGTCGATCATCTGCCGGGGATCCATCCGGTAGATGTTGTCGGCGCCGAACACCGCGATGTACTCGGGCGACTCGTCGTAGACCAGGTTCAGGCTCTGGTGGATGGCGTCGGCGCTGCCCTGGTACCAGCGCGGACCCAGCCGCTGCTGCGCCGGCACGGTCGTCACGTACTCACCGGTCAGCGACGACAGTCGCCACGTCGTGCTGATGTGCCGGTCCAGCGAGTGCGACTTGTACTGCGTCAGCACACAGATGTGCCGCACACCGCCGTGCACCAGGTTGGACAGCACGAAGTCGACCAACCGGTGCACCCCGCCGAACGGCACCGCCGGCTTCGCCCGGTCCGCCGTCAGGGGCATCAGCCGCTTGCCCTCACCGCCGGCGAGCACGATGCCCAGCACGTCAGATCCGTCGCTCACGCCGACCTCCAGCACGCCTCGTAGATCTCGACCGTCCGCTGCGCGACCCTGCCCCAGTCGAACTCGTGCACCGCCCGGTCACGGCCTGCCTGCCCGAACGCCGCCGCCTGGTCCGGATCGTCGAGCAGTTCGTTGCACCGGTCCGCCAGCGCGGCCTCGAACGCGGCCGGGTCGGCCTCGTCGTAGTGCACGAGCAGGCCCGTCCTGCCGTCGTCGACCACCTCGGGGATACCGCCGACGTCGCTGGCCACGACCGCGGTGCCGCACGCCATCGCCTCCAGGTTCACGATGCCCAGCGGCTCGTAGACCGACGGGCACGCGAACACGGCGGCGTGCGTGAGCAGCTGCACCACCTGCGGGCGCGGCAGCATCTCCGGGATCCAGTGCACGCCGTTCCTGCTGGCCTGGAGGTCGGTGACCAGGCCACGGAACTCGGCGTCAAGTTCCGGCGTGTCCGCCTCGCCGGCGCACAGCACCAGTTGGGTGCCCTCGCGCAGCGACGCCGCGGCCCTGACCAGGTGCGGCACGCCCTTCTGTCTGGTCACCCTGCCGACGAACAGCACATACGGCAGGTCCGGGTCGATCCCGTGCGCGAGCAGCGCGTCGGTGCCGGAGTCCGGCTGGTAGAGGTCGGTGTCGATGCCGTTGTGCACGACGTGCACCCGGTCGGCCGGGGTGTCCGGATAGGCGGCCAGCACGTCCCTGCGCATGCCGTCGCTGACCGCGATGATCGCGTCGGCCGACGCGTAGGCGTCCCGCTCGATCCACGACGACACGTGGTAGCCGCCGCCGAGTTGCTCTGCCTTCCACGGCCGCAGCGGTTCCAGCGAGTGAGCCGTGATCACGTGCGGCAGGCCATAGGTCAACTTGGCCAGGTGACCGGCCTGATTGGCGTACCAGGTGTGGCTGTGCACCACGTCGTGCCCGGCCAGCGCGTCGGCCATGGACAACGCGATGTCGATCGTCCTGAACGCGGGCTGGCGGTAGTCGCGCGCGGCGGTGTGACCATGCGCGTCCGGCCGGTCGGCACCCCAGCAGTGCACGCTCAGGTCGACCAGCGGCCTCAGTTCCCTGGCCAGGAACTCGACGTGTACCCCCGCGCCGCCGTACACGTCCGGCGGATACTCCCGGGTGAGCAGGCCGACCCTCATGGGCGTGACCCTATAGGGGGCCGGCCCCGCCCGCACTCAGCTGTTGGCGGCCGCCGGCAGCTGGAACCGGCCGAACACCCAGGTCCCCGGCGAGCCCGGGTCGTCGCCCGCCCAGAACTCGGTCCACAGCTCGACGAACTCGGCCCTGGAGATGTGGCCGTCGCCGTTGAGGTCCAGCAGCGGGAAAATCTCGTCGGTGTTGGTCACCCGACCGTTCCACGCCTCGATCAACTGGCGGTACTCCGTCCGCGAGATCTCCTCGTCGCCGTTCTCGTCGATCGCGTCGAACATCGCGGTCGCGGTCGCCGCGACGGCATCGGACATCCCGCCCAACTGGTCCACCAGAGCCAGCACCTCGTCCAGTGAGACGTCGTCCCGGTCCGGATCGGACCCCGACAGCGCCGACCACCAGCCCAGCATCACCGCGCTCAACGCGGTGTAGCCCGCCGAGCCGGGTGCCCAGCCACGCAGCCCCGTCCATCGGTCACTCAGTGCCTGGAAGTCGCTCCGGTGCAGAAAACCGTCGCCGTCCACATCCATCGCGCGGAACACGCCCTGGATCTTGGCACGTTGGAACTCGCTTGCCATGGCAACATCCCTTCACTGTCTACTAAGGACGACTTGCGCGGGCCCCTCTGCTCGGCCGCATCCGACTGCTGGCCGCGCCGCCGCCGACCAGGATGATCAGCACGGTGAGCCCCCAGTCGCGCTGCTTCGTGCGTTCCGTCGTGTCGGCTACCGGCAGGGCGGCGACCGTGGGCAGCGGCGGCTGGGTCTGTGGCGTCGTCGCCGGAGGCGGGGGCGGCGGCGCCGGTGGGGACGGCGGTGGTGGCGCCACGACCACTGTGGTCACCGGCGGTGTCGTGCGGACCGGCGGTGGTGGCGGCGCCTCCTCGCGCACGACGGGTCGTGGCGCGGGCGGTCGCGTGGTGGGCGGCGGCGGGGGCGGCGGAGGTGGTGGCTTCGGTTTCGGTGCGACCGTCGTCGGTGGTGGGGGAGGCGGTGGTGGTGGCGGCGGGGGTGGAGTCGTCGGCGGCGGTGGCTGCGGAACGGGCAGCGGCCGGCAGTGCGGGATCCGCAGGTCGATCGACAGCAGCGGTGACAGGTGCACTCCGATGTCGATCCCGATGTCCGGTCGGTGCCTGCCCACCGCCACCACCGGGCAGGTGATCGCCTGCGCGGGAGTGGCGGTGAACACGGGCAGGGCGGCTACCAGGCCGATCGCCGCGACCGCTCCGGTCGCCGCCCTGGCCGTGCGACGTCTCACCCGAGTCGCTCCAGGGCGGTGCGGAACGCATCAGGTCCGACCGCCGAGCCGCCCGCGAACGGGTTCTGCAACTGGAAGATGGCGAACACCAACAGCGCCAGGGTGCCGGCCAGCGCGGCGATGATCACCACGTGAGCGTGCGCCTTCGGGCCACCGAACATCATCGGCAGTGCGAGCGAGAGCAGGCTGCCGATGGCCAGCGCGAACCAGATCACCGCGCCGACACCGCCACTGGCCTGGTCGATCCTGGCCTGCCGGTCCTGGTACACCATCCACAACTGGTTGGCCGCCTCGGTCTTGCGGTCGGTCTCCCAGCCGACGGTGGCAGGCGAATTCGCGATGACCGTCTTGAGTTGTGCCAACGTGCTCCACGCCGTGTCGTCCACCGGTTGGCCTGCCGCCATCTTCGGCCATTCCTGGTCGATGACCTGGCTGGCGTAACTGTCGGCCAAACTGTCGATCTGGCTGCGTTGTGCCGCCGGCAGCGAGTCGGCGGCCCAGGTCATCGCCACGAGACTGTTGGCTTCTTGATTGGCGGTGTCCCGCGCGCTGCCGACCGAGTCAAACAGACCGATCAGTACGAACGCGACCAGCACAGCGTGCAGGCCGCCGACGATCGTGAACACCTGACCGGCTGACTCGTTGTTCTCTGCGCGACCCTCCCTCTCCGACCGTCGTCGCAGGTAGTAGGCAAGTCCGCCGGCTACAGCGCCGGCGGCAATGACCCATAACGCACCGATCAGGTAGACGCCCATTCTGGTAAATTGCACCACCTTCACGGATAAATTGGCTCTTCCGTCCACGAGGAACGGAGGCTGATCGAATCAGAACGTAGTCCGGCCGTTTCGGTACGGGCAAGCCACGCCACACCAGAATTGGATTCTTCACCCGGTGAGGTAACAAGGTCACACCCATTGCCACGCTGGGTGCGACTCTCCGTGCGGCGAGATTCGGCAATTCGGGCCGCTGATTGCTCTGTTCGGACAACCGTCGGTGCCGATTTCGCCCGACCCGCGTCAATCGGCACAACGCGGCAATAACCGTTATCCGGTCAGGCCGCTGCCCCGGTAAGGTCAACTACCGTGACCAAGCACGATCCGGACCGCCTGCTGGACCCCTCGGGAGCACTGCCATCGGCCATGCCGCCGTGGGCGCCACGGGATGCCGTGCGCGTCACGGGTGTCCGGGCGATCGTGACGGCGCCGGAGGGCCTGCCGCTGGTCGTGGTGCGGGTGGACACCTCGGAGGACGGGCTGTACGGCCTCGGCTGCGCCACGTTCACCCAGCGGTACGAGGCGGTGGTGGCCGCGCTGCGGTCACACGTCGCGCCGCTGGTCATCGGCCGCCACCCGGCCGACATCGAGGACATCACCCGCCTGGTGCACTACTCGTCCTACTGGCGCAACGGTCCGGTGCTGAACAACGCGCTGTCCGGTGTCGATCAGGCGTTGTGGGACATCGCGGGCAAACGGGCCGGCATGCCGGTGTACGAACTGCTCGGCGGGCGCAGCAGGGCGGCCGTCGAGGTGTACTCGCACGCGGCGGGCGCTTCCCTTGCCGAGACGCTGGACCGGGCAGCCGAGTTGATCGAGCAGGGCTTCCGCAACGTGCGGCTGCAGGTCGGCCAACCGGGCCTCGGCTCCTACGGCGCCCCCGGCACCCGAGGCGGGTATCCTCGCTCGCCACACCCGGACGGCTGGGACCCCGAGCGCTACCTGCGCAGCACCCCTGGACTTTTCGAGGCGGCGCGGGACCGGTTGGGCGGCGAGATCAACCTGATGCACGACGTGCACAGCAGGCTGACGCCCAAGCAGGCCGTCGTGCTGGCCAGGTCGCTGGAGCCCTACCAGTTGTCCTTCCTGGAGGACGTCATCGCGCCGGAGCACTACGACCGACTGCCCGAGGTGCGGGCGGCGTCGCCGGTGCCGATCGCGGTCGGTGAGCAGATCGGCTCGGTGCCCGATGCCGTGCGGCTGATCAGGGACGGGGGAGTGGACCTGCTGCGGCTGCACACGTCGGCGGTCGGTGGGCTGACGCCGACCAGGAAACTGGTGGCGCTGGCCGAACTGCTCGGCGTGCGCACCGCTTTCCACTCGCCTGGCGACATCTCGCCGGTCGGTGTCGCCGCGAACCTGGCCGTGGACATCTCCACGCCCGCGTTCGGCTACCAGGAGTCGCACACCTACAACGACGCGACCCACGAGGTGTTCCCCGGCACGCCGGTACCGGTCGACGGGCATCTCACGCCGTCGGGCGCGCCCGGCTGGGGCGTCGACCTCGACGAGACGGCAGCGGCGGAGTACCCGCCGACCCGGTTCCTGTTCGACAGTTGGGCGGCCACGGTTCGCCGCCCCGACGGTGGCCTGGAGTGCCCATGACCCGGATCCTCGTCACCGGAGCGTTCGGCCTGATCGGCTCCGCTGTGCTGAACACGTTGCACGACAACGATATCAAAGTGACCGCTCTGTCTCTTGTGGAGCCTTTAACAGATGTCGATGTCGACCGGTTGTTCGTCGGCGAGGCCGGTGACGTCGACGTGGTGCGGGCGGCGCTGGCCGACGTGGACGCCGTCGTGCACCTCGCGGCGCTGCCCTCGCCGAACCACGGCACGGCCGTCGACGTGTTCGCCGGCAACACGAAGGCGACGTTCGTGGTGCTGGACGAGGCGGGCAAGGCGGGTGTGCGCAAAGCGGTGATCGCCAGCAGTTATTCGATCCTCGGTCTGCCGTTCGCGCCGGGACTGCTGCACCCGCCGTACTTCCCGATCGACGAGCACACGCCGCTGCAGGTCGAGGACTGCTACGCGCTGTCCAAGCAGGTGGACGAGGCGACGGCACACATGGTCGCGCGGCGCTACGGGATGGACGTGGTCGCGCTGCGGTACCCGTTCATCGCCGACGACGAGCGGATGACACATCGGCTGCGGCGGATCCTGGCCGATCCGGGCGAGGGTGCCAGGGAGGCGTGGACGTACCTGGACGTGCGGGACGCGGCCGAGGCGGCCTGGCTCGCGGTGTCGGCGCAGGTGAGCGGTGTGTGCCCGCTGTTCCTGGCGGCGCCGGAGATCCTGGCGCCCTATCCCACCGAGGACCTGCTCCGCAGATACCACCCGGACAGCGAGATCCGCACGCCGTTCCCCGGCCGGACGGCGCCGATGGACCTGGAGCCCTCGGCCCGGATACTCGGCTTCACAGCGCGCCACCTGGTGCGGTTGGACACCCAACCGCTGCCGCCGATTCGACCATGACTGTCAGACGTCACAGACCTCTCGGCACGTCAGGTGTCGATCGCGTTGGCGATGTCGGACGCGATGTTCTAATATCGCACATGTGATCCACCTTGACGGCCACGCGATGGGCGAGCGGATCGCTGAGGCGCGAGGCCGGGCGGGTCTGACCCAGGCGGAACTCGCCGCAGCGATCTCAGTGCCCGACAGGTCCGCGATGACGAAGATCGAGAACGGCTCCCGTCGGGTGTCGGCACTGGAGCTTGCCCAGATTGCCGATGCGCTGGGGGAGCGCATTGAATGGTTCGTCACGGCTGTGCCGGAGTCGATCGTCCCGCATCGCAATCTCCAAGAGCCTGGGGCGGCCGGTCCTACCATTGACCGCCTGGCAGAGTTGGCCGCCAGGAACCTTGAGTTCCTTGCTGAGCACGACGATCGCTTGATGCTTGAGGCTGGCGCCAATCTGTCGAGGCCCGCCACGATGGGTGAAGCTGAGCGGGCCGCAACAGAAGCCCGGGAGCTGCTCCACCTCGCTGACGAGGAACCCCTGTCGAACATTTCGGAGCGTACGGCAACGCTGGGAATGTTTGGATTCTCCTTCGCCATGGGTAATGATGCCGCGGATGCGGCCTCAATTCTCCTGGCTACTGGCGGTATGGCGATAGTGAACGGAAGTCTGCAAGTAGGTCGACGTCGACTGGCAATGGCCCACGAGCTGGGCCACTATCTGTTCGCAGATGAATATACCGTTGATTGGCGGGTAGCGGAGCACAGCGACGACAATGTATGGGAGTCGCGACTCGATCGGTTTGCCCGTGCGATGTTGCTGCCGCCCAAGGGGCTGAGCGAGATGTGGACTCGGCTGCGTTCCGATGATGGCGATCTGCGTACCGCTGCTGTCAGGACTGCCAGCGCCTTCCGGGTTGACATGTCCACCCTGGCGCGTCGTCTACGAGAACTAGCGCTTGTTGATCAGTCCGAGGCGAACGCCATTCGGATCGTCCGGACCACCAAGGCGGATATCGTAGAGTTCAATCTGGTGGTCCGCGATGAGCTGGAAGCACCATGGCTTGCACGGCGATACGAGGAATCGGTGCTCCGTCTCTATCGCAGGGAGGTCGTCTCGGCTGCTCGGGCGACGGACCTGCTCTTCGACACCTGGAGTGAGGACGATCTGCCGGTCCTACCGGCTCTGCCAGAGAGTCAAATCTGGAACTTTGTGTCGTAGCGAATCATGACTGAAGACGAGATCCTGGTATTCGACACCGGTCCCCTCAGTCATTTGCCCGGCAAAACTGGCTCGGTGTGTTGAAGGCAGTCGTTGGCGACCGGCAAGCGCTCGTCCCAGATGTGGTTGTAGATGAGCTGCGTACAGGTGCAGCACAGGACTCGTATCCAAGCGGTCCTGGACGTGACGTGGATCGTGCATCGTGAACTCAGTACCGACGAGGAGATAATCGCATTCGCGTCGTTCTCGTCCTTCCTGGTGAAAGGAGAACGCAACCGGGGTGAGGCTGGTGTGTTGGCCCTCGCGTCGGTGGTCCGCGGCGTCGCGGTGATTGACGATGGCGCTGGCCGGCGGGCTGCTGATCAGCACAAAATTCGGCTTCGGCCCACGCTCGCCCTTCTGCGCGAAGCGATCCGTCGTGAACTCCTCACTGTGAAACTGGTGTCCGCGCTCGCAGACGATCTACTGACCGGCGAGTACCGACTGCCGTTCCGGCCAGGCGGCTTCGAGTCCTGGGCAAGCGAGTGTGGGCTGCTGACGTGACAGGCCGCCGTCAGCGCGTGGCGCCGTAGCGCAGGCCGTCCATCAGCAGGTCGAGCAGGCAGCGGGCGTTGTCCCGCTGGTTCGGCTCGCCGGCCGCCAGGGTCACGCCGGACAGGCCGGACAGCACGACGGTCGGGTCCACGTCCTGTCGCACCGTACCGGCGGCGGCGCCAGCGTCGAGCAGCGTGCTGATGGCGCCGAGCAGTCGGTCGCGGCTCTCCGAGAACGGGTTGCCGCCGGACGCGACGACAGCGCGCAGCGCGTCGGCCATGCCGCGCTTGGTGGTCATGTAGTCGACGAACAGGTCCATCCACGCGCGGGTGGCCTCGGCAGGCGGCATGGTCGTCAGCAGATCGGCCACCGAGTCGCACAGTTTCGCCAACTCGTTGCGGTAGGCAGCTTCGACCAGCGCCTCGCGGGTCGGGAAGTGCCGGTAGAGCGTGCCGATGCCGACGCCGGCACTCTTCGCGATCGAGTCCAACGTGACGTCGGGGCCGTCCAGGGAGAACGCGCGCACGGCGGCAGCCAGCACCCGGTCCCGGTTGCGTTGCGCGTCCGCCCGCAGGGGTCGCTCACTGGTACTTGGCACGGCCCCACCTTCCTGTGACGTGGCTCGCATTGCAATACGGAGGTTCCTCCGCTTAACGTGGAGGCAGAGCGGAGGTTCCTCCGTTTCAGATGATACCTGGTGACGGGACGGAAAAGCTCATGGCAGTACACACACCCATCACCACGCCGTTCACCCAGCGGTCCACGGCTGCCGAGGTCATCGACGGCATCGACCTGACCGGTCGGCGGGCCGTCGTGACCGGTGGCGCCTCCGGCATCGGCGTGGAGACAGCGCGTGCCCTCGCGGGTGCGGGCGCCGAGGTCCTGCTCGCGGTCCGCAACCAGGCGGCAGGCGAGGCGACTGCGGCCGACATCATCGCGACCAGCGGCAACAAGCAGGTGTCCGTCGCCGACCTCGACCTGTCCGACCAGGGCTCGGTCGCCGCGTTCGTCGCAGCGTGGACCGGTCCGCTGCACATCCTGGTCA
>DASXYT010000231.1:0-43226 GCA_036502345.1 Pseudonocardiaceae bacterium
TGGCCTTGAACATCAGCCCCACGATCAGCAGCGCGAGCCCGAGGATCAGCAGCGCCCCGGTCTTCCCGGAGGAGGCAGCCTCCCGGATCGCGGACAGCCGGACGCTGCCGGTGGCGCCGTAGACGAGCGCCAAGCCGTAGAGGAAGAACGCCGACGCGAAGGCGCCCAGCAGGAAGTACTTGACCGCCGCCTCCTGGGACAGCAGCCTGCGCCGCCTGGCCAGCCCGCACATCAGGTACAGCGGCAGCGACAGCACTTCCAGCGCCACGAACATGGTCAGCAGATCGTTGGCGGCGCAGAACACCATCATGCCGCCGAGCGCGAACAGGGTCAGCGGGAAGACCTCGGTCTGCATGCCGCCCAGCGCCCGGTCGGCCCGCTCGGACAGCGCACCTGGCCGGATCGCCGCGTTGGCCACGAAGTAGCCACCCTTGTCCACCGTCCGGTCCGCGATCAGCAGCACGGCACCGAGCGCCAACGCGAGCAGCGTGCCCCACAGGAACAGCGACGGCCGGTCGATGGAGATCGAGCCAGCCAGCGTCGTGGTACCGGCCACCGGGGCGTGCCTGAGGTAGAGCACCAGCGCGAACCCGCCGACGACCAGCGCCAGCAGGGTCAGCACCACCTGGGCCGCCCAGCGTGACTCACGCGGCAGGAACGCCTCGATCAGCACGCCGAGGCACGCCGCCCCGAGGATGATCAGCGGTGCCGCGATCGCGCCGTAGTTCACCGCGGGGGTGGCGATCGGTGTGGTCACGGCCGCGAGCGCGCCGGCACCAGAACCGAGCAAAGTCAGAACCGCCACGTCAGTTGCCTCCCTGCACGGTGACCGACTGGAGAGTCGCGCCCACCGACGGATTGACGATGTCCAGCAGGGGCTTGGGGTAGAAGCCGAGCAGCAGGATCAGCACCACCAGCGGTGCGAGCACCCAGCGCTCCCTGCCACTCAGGTCGCGGATCGCCTTCTTGGCGCCCAGCGACGGATCGGCAGCGGCACCAGGCCCCGCCGTCACGCCGATCAGCGCGTTGCCGCGCACCGGTCCCTGCATCACCCGCTGGTAGAGCCACAGCACGTAGAGCGCTGCCAGCACCATGCCGATGGTCGCCAGGATCGTGTACACCGGCTCGGTCTGGTAGGCGCCGATCAGCACCAGGAACTCACTGACGAACGAGTTGGTACCGGGCAGCGACAGCGTGGTCAGGCCGGCGAGGAACAGCATGCCGGCCAGCAGCGGCGTCACCTTCGCCATCCCGCCGTAGTCCTCGACCCGGACCGACCGCCCGCGTGCGATGACCATGCCGATCACCACCAGCAGCATGCCGGTGGAGATGCTGTGGTTGACCATGTACGACACGGCGCCGACCTGGCCCTGCGCGGTGAACGCGAACACGCCCAGCGCGATGAACCCGAAGTGCGCCAACGACACGTAGGCAACGAACCGTTTCATGTCGCTCTGCCCGGCGGCCAGGATCGAGCCGTAGAGCACGCCGGCCACCGCCAGGATCAGCAGCAGCGGAGCGAGGGTCTTGCTGGCGTTCGGGAACAGCACCAGGTTGTAGCGCAGGAACCCGAAGATGCCGACCTTGTCCAGCACACCGACCAGCAGCACGCCGACGCCGATCGGCGCCTCCGCCGTCGCATCGGGCAGCCAGGTGTGGAACGGCACCAGTGGGGCCTTGATCGCGAACGCGAAGAAGAACCCGAGGAACAGCCAGATCTGGGTGGACAGTGGAGCGTGCGGCAGCACCGCCGCCAGGGTGGCCCAGTCGAAGGTGCCGTTGCCGGTGACCGTCTGCACGTAGGACCACGCGCCGATCGCCGACGCCAGCATCAGCAGGCCGCCGAGGAACGAGTACAGGAAGAACTTCACCGCCGCGTACCTGCGGTTGATGCCGCCGTAGCCACCGATGAGGAAGTACATCGGGATCAGCATCAACTCGAACAGCACGTAGAACAGGAACACGTCGGTGGCGGCGAACACCCCGATCATCAGGGCTTCCAGCGTCAGGATCAGCGCGAAGAAACCGGCGACCGAGCGGCCCTCCGGCAGCTTCTCCTCCCAGGACGCGCCGAGTACCACCGGCACCAGGAAGCCGATCATGGCGACCATCACCAGGGCGATGCCGTCCATGCCGAACGAGATGTGCACGCCGAACGACGGGATCCAGTCCGCCGTGGCGGAGAACTGGATGCGGGCGCCGTTCGTGTCGTAGACGAACAGCGACACCACCACGAGCGCGAACTCGACCAGCGAGACCGCCATCGCGACGAGCTTCGCCGCCCGGTCGTTGCCCTTGAGCGGGATCAGCAGCAGCGCCCCGACCAGCGGCCACAGCAGCAGCGCCAGCAGGACGGGAAAACCGTGGCCGGAATTGGTCACCGCGGCGACCGTGGCCTCGTGTACAGGCAGATTCGCGCCGCTCATCCGGAGAACCTCACCAACAGCAGCGCCGCGATCAAGAGGATCGAGCCTCCCAACATGCTCAGTGCGTAGGACCGCACGAACCCGGTCTGGAGCCTGCGCAATCGGCCGGAACTCCCGCCGAACAACGCAGCAATGCCGTTGACCATCCCGTCGACGCCCTTACGGTCGGAGAACACGAGTGCGCCGGTGAGCCACTGGCCCGGCCTGGCCACGAGGGTTTCGTTCAGCGCGTTGCCGTACAGGTCGGCGCGAGCGGCGCGGACCGGCCAGGCGACCGGCTCCGGCCTGGTCACCGGCACCTGCCTGCGGCCGACCACCAGGATCGCCACCAGCACGCCGATCGCGGCCAGCACCAGGGTCCCGATCGTCACCTCGATCGAGGACAGTGGACCGTTCTCGGCCTTCTGCAACGTGCCCAACGACGGTGTCAGCCAGTTCGCCAGCCGGTTGCCGATCGTCAGGTAGGCACCGATGCCGACCGAGCCGATCGCCAGGATGACCATCGGCACGGTCATCGAGGCCGGTGCCTCGTGCGGGTGGTAGTCGTTGCCCTCGGTGTTCTTCAGTTCCTGCCAGCGGGCGGGCCCGAAGAAGGTCATGATCACCAGACGGGTCATGTAGAACGCGGTCAGACCGGCTGCCAGCGCGGCGGCCAGGCCGAACACCCAGCCCCGCCAGCCGCCCTGCGCGAAGGCCGCCTCGATGATCGGGTCCTTGGAGTAGAAGCCGGACAGGAACGGGAAGCCGATGATCGCCAGGTAGCCGAGGCCGAACGTGACCGCCGTGATCGGCATCCGCCGGAACAGCCCACCGAAGCGCCGCATGTCGGTCTCGTCGTCCATCGCGTGCATCACCGAGCCGGCACCGAGGAACAGTCCGGCCTTGAAGAAGCCGTGCGAGAGCAGGTGCACGATGGCCAGCGCGTAGCCGAACGGCCCGAGGCCGACGGCCAGCATCATGTAGCCGATCTGGCTGACCGTGGAGTACGCCAGCACCTTCTTGATGTCGTCGTAGGCGCAGCCGACGATCGCACCGAGCAGCAGCGTGATCGCGCCGATGATCACCACCAGCAGCCGGCCCGACGACGTGAGGTCGTAGATCGGGTTGGCCCTGGCCACCAGGTACACACCGGCGGTGACCATGGTCGCCGCGTGGATCAGGGCGGAGACCGGTGTCGGGCCCTCCATCGCGTCCGGCAGCCAGGACTGGAGCGGGAACTGACCGGACTTGCCGCAGGCGCCCAACAGCAGCAGCAACGCGATCGCGGTCAGCGTGCCCGGCGACAGCGTGTGCGCCCTGGCGAACACCTCGGTGTACTGCGTGGTGTGCAGCTTCGCGAACAGGATGAAGATCGCCAGCGCGAGGCCGACGTCACCGACCCTGTTCATCAGGAACGCCTTCTTCGCGGCGGTCGCCGCGGACGGCCGGTCGGAGTACCACCCGATCAGCAGGTAGGAGGCCAGGCCGACGCCCTCCCAGCCGAGGTAGAGGGTCACGAAGCCGTTGCCCAGCACCAGCAGCAGCATCGACGCCACGAACAGGTTCAGGTAGGCGAAGAACCGGCGCCGGTCGCGGTCGTGCGACATGTAGCCGATCGAGTAGATGTGGATCAGGCCACCGACACCGGTGATCAGCAGCACGAAGGTCAGCGACAGCGGGTCGATCCGCAGTCCGAAGTCGACCTGCAGCGCGTTCACCGGGATCCAGGAGAACAGGTGCAGGTTCTGCTCCCGCTGACCGGCCGGCAGGCCCGTGGAGTGGAAGAACTCCACGACACCCCAGACGAACGCCAGCGCGATGGTGGCGCACCCGAGCAGGTGGCCCCACCCGTCGGTGCGCCGACCGCCGATGAACAGCACCAGCGCGCCGAAGGCCGGCAGCGCGAGCAGCAGCCACGCGGTCGATGCGACGCCGCTCGCCGCGAACACCGAAGGTTCGCTCGCGGGACCGAGCATCGAGAGAGTCCCCATGTTCTGCGTGCTCCCTTTAGTACTTCAGCAGGTTGGAGTCGTCGACCGAGGCGGACCTGCGGGTCCGGAAGATCGACATGATGATCGCGAGTCCGACCACGACCTCGGCCGCCGCGACGACCATCACGAAGAACGCCATCACCTGGCCGCTCAGCGAACCGTTGATCCTGGCGAACGTGACCAGGGTGAGGTTCACCGCGTTCAGCATCAGCTCGATGCACATGAACACGACGATCGCGTTGCGCCGCACCAGCACCCCGACAGCGCCGATGGCGAACAGCAGTGCCGACAGCACCAGGTAGTACGTCGGTGTCATGACCTGACCTCCTCGGACTCCTGGTCCGGCTCGTGCGTGCCCTCGGCCAGCGCGTGCGGGCCGACCCGCTCGCCGGTGTCGGACACCTCGGCCAGATCCGGGCCGAACTCCGTCACGGGAGTGGCCTCGATGATCTCGGACAGCGATTCGGGAGCGATCGAGCCGTCCGGCAGCAGCGCGGGCGTCGCCACCGAGTTGGCGGTGGCGAACACGCCGGGGCCGGGCAGCGACGACGGCCTGGCGTACTCGCCCCGGAAGCGGGCCACCACCAGTTCGCGCTGGGTCTTCTTGCCGCCCTTGGCCGTGCGGCCGGTGTAGGCCAGCACCATCGCGCCGACGGCCGCCGTGATCAGCAGGGCCGACGTGAGCTCGAACGGGAACAGGAAATCGGTGAACAGCAACCGGCCGATCTGGCTGACGTTGCCGCCGTTGGCGCTGTTCGGGCCGTCCAGCCCGACCCCGGTGACCGAGGCCAGCGAGCGGGCCACGATGCCGACGATCAGGCCTGCCAGGCCGACGCCGAGGATGCCGGCCCACAGCCGTTGGCCGCGCAACACCTCGACCACCGAGTCGGACGCGTCCCTGCCGACCATCATCAGCACGAACAGGAACAGCATCATGATCGCGCCGGTGTAGACGATGATCTGCACGAAGCCGAGGAACGGCGCCTGCTGGGCCATGTACATCATGCCGAGGCTGAGCATGGTGAGGACCAGCCACAGCGCGGAGTGCACCGCGTTGCGGGCGAACAGCATGCCCAGCGCGCCGATCAGGGCCAGCGGGCCGAGCACCCAGAACGCGATCGTCTCGCCGGGACTGACGTAGCCGGCCGGGTGTGGTGCGGCGGCGAGCAGGAGACCGGCGTGGGTGAACAACATCAGCGCACCTCACCGCTCGTCTCGACGATGCCGCCCGGCACGCCTGCCCGCTTGGCCAGCGCGGGGCCGTTCACGTAGTAGTCCTGCTCGTTCTCACCCAGCCGCATCGGGTGCGGCGGCTGCTCCATGCCGGGCAGCAGCGGCGCCATCAGCATTTCCTTGGTGTAGATCAGGTCCTGCCGGTTGTCGTCGGCCATCTCGTAGAAGTTCGTCATGGTCAACGAGCGGGTCGGGCAGGCCTCGATGCACAGGCCGCAGCCGATGCACCGCAGGTAGTTGATCTGGTAGTCGGCACCGTAGCGCTCACCGGGTGAGAAACGGGCCTCCTCGGTGTTGTCGCCACCCTCGACGAAGATCGCGTCCGCGGGGCAGGCCCACGCGCACAACTCGCAGCCGACGCACTTCTCCAGGCCGTCCGGGTGCCGGTTGAGCTGGTGGCGGCCGTGATACCTGGGCGCGGCCGGCGGGAAGTCCTCCGGGTACTCCTCGGTGACCACCTTCTTGAACATGGTCGAGAAGGTGACGCCGAATCCCTTGATGGGATCAAAGATCCCCATTGTCCGCCTCCTCATCAGCGGTACCACCGGCCGGCACGGACGCCTGCGCGTGCGCCAACGCCCTGGCCCGCTCACCGCGTACCGACGACCTGCGCCTGCCCGGCCTGGGCACCACGAGGTCCAGCGGCGGCACCGGATAGTCGCCGCCGGTCACTTGCACCCTGTTGTCCGGCAGCTTGCGCTCCGGCACCAGGAAGGCGATCACCAGCGCGACCACCACGACACAGCCGAGGATCACCAGCAGCAGTGGGCCGGTGAAGCCGTAGCGCGCCTTGATGTCGCGGACCGCGATCACCGCGACGATCCACACCAGGCTGATCGGCACGAGGAACTTCCAGCCCAGTCGCATGAACTGGTCGTAGCGCATCCTGGGCAGCGTGCCGCGCAGCCAGATGTAGACGAACAGGAAGATCAGCGTCTTGACCAGGAACCACAGGATCGGCCAGTAGCCGGAGTTGGCGCCCGCCCACAGGGACAGCGGCCACGGTGCCCGCCAGCCGCCGAGGAACAGCGTGGTGGCCACGCAGGACACCACGACCATGTTCACGTACTCGGCGAGGAAGAACAGCGCGAACTTCAGCGACGTGTACTCGGTGTGGAAGCCACCGACCAGTTCGGACTCCGCCTCGGCGAGGTCGAACGGCGCCCTGTTGGTCTCACCGACCATGGAGATCATGTAGATGATGAAGCTGGGCAGCAGCAGCCAGCCGAACCAGCCGCCCTGCTGGGAGTAGACGATGTCCGCGGTGGACAGCGAGTGCGACTGGACGATGACCGCGACGATGGCCAGTCCCATCGCGACCTCGTAGGAGATCACCTGGGCGGCTGAACGAAGCGCGCCGAGCAGCGGGTAGGGCGAGCCGGAGGACCAACCGGCCAGCACGATGCCGTACACACCGAGCGACGAGCAGGCCAGCACCACCAGCAGGCCGACCGGCAGGTCGGTGAGCTGCAGCGCGGTCTCGTGGCCGAACATCCGCACCGGCGGTCCGAACGGGATCACCGAGAACGCCAGGAACGCCGGGATCGTGGAGACGACCGGGGCGATGATGTAGACCCACTTGTCCGCGAGGATCGGCCGGATGTCCTCCTTGAAGGCCAGTTTCAGGCCGTCGGCGAGGGACTGCAGCCAGCCGTTCGGGCCGACCCGGTTCGGGCCGGGCCGGTGCTGCATGCGACCGACGACCTTGCGCTCCCAGTTGATCATGAACAGGGTCATGATCACGCCGAACGCGAACAGGACGACGACCTTGATCAGCACCAGCCACGCCGGGTCGGCCGCCAGCAGCTTGGCGGTGTCCCCGTTCGTGTAGAGGTGGAACGGGCCGGTCATCACGCCTCCCTCTCCGCACCAGACATCTGCGTGCCGGCGGCGCGCACACCCACCAGGTCACCGTGGCCGACACCGAGCCGGTGCACGCTGACCGGGCCGGAGTTGGCCGGCAGCCACACCACGTCGGCCGGCAGGTCGGCCTCGAACGCCGGCAGCGTCACCGAGTCGTGCTCGGTGTACACCGTGACCAGTTCGCCGAAGACGACGCCCAGCCCGGCCGCGGTGATCGCGTTCAGCCGGACCACCGGTGTCTTCGCGGTGGCCGCCAGGTGCGGTTCGCCGTCCTGCATCGAGCCGTTGTCCAGCAGTTGCCGCCAGGTGGCCAGGATGGCCTCGCCGACGCCTGCCGTCTTCGCCGTCGCCGGTTCGACGTCCGTGCTGACCAGGCCCGACCGTTGCGCCACACCAGCTCTGGCCAGGTCGGCGCCGGACGCGGCCACGGTCTGCGTGAACAGGTCCACGTCCATCTCGACGGCCAACGTGTCCAGCACCCTGCAGTCGGGCAGCGCGCCGGTGCTCTCCAGCGTGGTGTCGAACGCCCTCGGCCTGCCCTCCCAGTTCAGGTAGGTGCCGGAGCGCTCGCTGACCGGGGCGATCGGCAGCACCACGTGCGCCCGCCTGGTCACCTCGCTGGCCCGCATCTCGATGCTGACCACGAAGTCCACCGTGGACATTGCCGTCATGGCGAGTGCGGGGTCGGCCAGGTCGTCAGGGTCGACGCCGGCCACCACGAGGGCCGACAAACCCGACGATGCTGCCGCGGCGAGGATGCCGTCGCCGTCCCGGCCCGGCTGCGTCGGCAGTGCGCCGGCCGCCAGGCCCCAGACCCGCTCCAGTTCCGCGCGAGCGGCGTCGTCGCTGACCAGCCGACCACCGGGCAGCAGCGTCGGGGCGGCACCGGCGGTCAGCGCACCGCGCTCACCGGCCCGCCTCGGCACCCAGGCGATCTTCGCGCCGGTCGCGGCGGCCGTGGCCCGCACGGCGGTGAGCAGGCCGGGGCTGGCCGCTGCCCGCTCGCCGACCAGGATCACAGCGCCGGGTGCGCGCAGGGCGTCGGTCACGTCGGCCGGCAGGTCGGCCAGCGTCCGTGCCTCGGCACCCGGGACGCCGGGCAGCAGCGTGCCGAACGTCTTGCGGACCGCCGGGGTCGTCCACTGTCCGACGTGGAACAGCGCGAGCTTGCCGCGCCGGGCCGACTTGCGGAGCCGCAGGAAGACGATCGGCGACTCCTCCTCCGGCTCGAACGCCACCGTCAGCACGGTGGGAGCGGCCTCGACGTCGGCGTAGGTCACGCCACCGGTGTCCGGCGACGAGCCGAGCACCACGTCGGTCAGGAAGCCCAACTCCTCGGCGGAGTGCGCCCTGGCCCGGAAGTCGATGTCGTTGGTGTGCAACGCCATCCTGGCGAACTTGCTGTAGGCGTAGGCGTCCTCGACGGTCAGCCGACCGCCGGTCAGCACGCCGACACCCTTGGCGTCGCGCGCCGCGGCCAGACCGGCCGCCGCAGCCTGCAGCGCCTCCGTCCAACTGGCGTCACGCAGTTCACCGCTGGTCTCGTCGCGCACCATCGGCCGCAGCAGCCGGTCGCCCGCCGTCGCGTAGGTAAACGCGAAGCGGCCCTTGTCGCAGTTCCACTCCTCGTTCACGTCCGGGTCGTTGCCGGCCAGCCGCCGGGTGACCCTGCCGCGCCGCCAGTCGTTGCGCTGGGCGCAGCCGGACGCGCAGTGCTCGCACACGGTGTCGGTGGACACCAGGTCGAACGGCCGGGACCGGAACCGGTAGGCAGCGCTGGTCAGCGCGCCGACCGGGCAGATCTGGATGACGTTGCCGGAGAAGTAGCTGCCGCCGGGCAGCGCACCGGGCGAGGTCGCAGGCTCACCGACGGCCGCGGTCTCCGCGGTGCCGATCTGCTGGACGGCGCCGCGCTCCAGCAGGTCGATGAACTGGTCACCGGCGATCTCACCGGCGAACCTGGTGCAGCGCTGGCAGAGCACGCAGCGCTCGCGGTCCAGCAGCACCTGCGGGGTCACGTGGATCGGCTTGGCGAACGTGCGCTTCTCGTCCACGAACCGGGAGTCGGACCTGCCGTGCCGCAGTGCCTGGTTCTGCAGTGGGCACTCGCCGCCCTTGTCGCAGATCGGGCAGTCCAGCGGGTGGTTGATGAGCAGCAGTTCCATCACACCCTGCTGCGCCTTGTCGGCCACGGCGGAGGTCCGCTGGGTGCGCACCACCATGCCGTCGCCGACGGTGACGGCGCAGGCGGGCTGCGGCTTCGGCATCGGCCGGCCGCCCATCTCCACCTCGACGAGGCACTGCCGGCAGGCGGCGGCCGGGTCCAGCAGCGGGTGGTCGCAGAACCGGGGAATCTCCACCCCGATCCGCTCGGCCGTCCTGATGATCAGCTCGCCCTTGGGCGCGTCGATCTCGACGCCGTCCACGGTGAGCCGGACGTGGCCCTCGGGCACCGGCCTGCCCTCTGTCTTCTGCTCCGGAGCGATCGTCATGTTCAGCGTGCTCCCGCCAGCTCGTGCCGACCGGTGCCGGCCGTGTTGGTCGCCTCGTTGGCCTGGCACAGGGCAAGGAACTCGTCCCGGAAGTACTGCACGCCACTCTGGATCGGCGACACGGCACCGTCTCCGAGTGCGCAGAACGACCGGCCGAGGATGTTGTCGCAGATGTCCAGCATCGTGTCGATGTCGCTGGGTGTGCCGTTGCCGGCCAGCATCCGTTCCAGGATCTTGGCCAGCCAGTAGGTGCCCTCCCGGCACGGCGTGCACTTGCCGCACGACTCGTGCTCGTAGAACTGGGTCCACTTCATCACGGCCCAGGGCACCGACACCGTCTCGTTGAAGATCTGCAGGGCCGTCGTGCCCAGGATCGAGCCGGCCTCGACGGCGCCCTCGAAGTCCAGCGGCACATCGAGGTGCTCCGCGGTGAACAGCGGCGTGGACGAACCACCCGGCGTCCAGAACTTCAGCGGGATGCCGTCCTTCATGCCGCCCGCGAGCTCCAGCAGGTCGCGCAGCGTCGAGCCCATCGGCGCCTCGTACTGGCCCGGCTTCTCGACGTGCCCGGAGATGGAGAAGATCTTCGGGCCGGGCGACTTCTCCCTGCCCATCTTGCGGAACCATGCGGCACCGCCGTTCACGATGAACGGCACGCTGGCGATGGTCTCCACGTTGTTCACCGTGGTCGGTGCCGCGTACAGGCCCGCTGCGGCCGGGAACGGCGGCTTGAGCCGTGGCTGGCCCCGGCGGCCCTCCAGCGAGTCGAGCAGTGCCGTCTCCTCGCCACAGATGTACGCGCCGGCACCGGCGTGCACCGTGATGTCCAGGTCGTAGCCGGAGCCGAGGATGTCCGCGCCGAGATAGCCGGCCGCGTAGGCCTCGCGGACCGCGGAGTGCAGCCTGCGCACGCAGTGCAGGGCCTCGCCGCGCACGTAGATGAAGCAGTGGTGCGACCGCATCGCGTACGAGGCGATCACGCAGCCCTCGATCAGCGAGTGCGGGTCCGCCATCATCAGCGGGATGTCCTTGCAGGTCCCCGGTTCGCCCTCGTCGGCGTTGATCACCAGGTAGTGCGGCTTGTCCTCGTTGGGCGGCATGAAGCTCCACTTCACGCCCGTCGGGAAGCCGGCACCGCCCCGGCCGCGCAGGCCGGAGTCCTTGAGCAGCGTGACCAGCTGCTCGGGCGCGCCGGCCAGCGACTTGCGCAGTGCCGTGTAGCCCTCCAGCTGCTCGTACACGTCCAGCCGCCACGACCTCGGCGACAGCCAGCGCTTGGTGAGCACCGGGGTGAGCGGGTCAACACCGGTCTGTTCGGTCATCGCTGCACCCTCACTTCGAGTCCGGAACGGCAGGCAAGGGCACGTCGTCCGGTGTGACCGGCGCCGTCCAGCCCCGGTCCGCTGCGATGGCGGCGCCACGCAGCGTCTCGGTGGCCGCGGACGGGCCGTCGACCCTGGTGTCCAGATCGTCGAAGAAACCGGCCAGCTCCCGCGACACCGTGCGGAAGTCGACCAGCGGCGCACCACGGTCCGGCGCCGGCAGTTCGCCCCGGCGCAACTCGTCCACCAGTGCGACCGACGAGTCGATGGTCTGGTTGTCGAAGAACTCGTAGTTCACCTGGACCACCGGCGCGAGATCGCAGGCGGCCAGGCATTCCACGTGCTCCAACGTGATCGAGCCCGTGGTGCCCGGCTCGCCGAACGTCTCGTCGTGCGCCGGCTCCAGGTCGCCACCGTGGTAGTCGGTGTCGTCACTGCCCAGGTACTCGCGCAGCCTGGCGTAGATCGCGTCGCCGCCGAGCATGGCGCACAGCGTGTTCGTGCACACGCTGACCAGGTGCTGGCCGCACCGGGAGCGCTTGTACATCGTGTAGAAGGTGACGACGCCGTCCACTTCGGCCGTTGTCAGGTCCAGCTGGTGCGCGCAGAACGCGATGCCGGCCTGGCTGACGTAGCCCTCCTTGGACTGCACCAGATGCAGCATCGGCAGCAGCGCAGAGCGGGCCCGCGGATAGCGGGCGATGATCTCCGCCGCCTCGGCCACCGTCTCCTGGCCGAACACGTCAGGGGTCACGTCAGTCACCGGTCCACCCCACCCATCACCGGGTCGATGGACGCCACGGCGGCGATCACGTCGGCCACCATGCCGCCCTCGCACATCGCGGGCATCGACTGCAGGTTGATGAAACTTGGATCCCGCACGTGCACACGCATCGGCCTGGTGCCGCCGTCGGACACCATGTGGTAGCCGAGTTCGCCGCGCGGGGACTCGATCGGCACGTACACCTGGCCTGCCGGGACGTTGAAGCCCTCGGTGACCAGCTTGAAGTGGTGGATCAACGACTCCATCGACTGGCCCATGATCTTGCGCACGTGGTCCAGCGAGTTGCCCATGCCGTCCGAGCCGATGGTCAGCTGGGCGGGCCAGGCGACCTTCGCGTCGGCCACCATGACGGGGCCGGGCTCCAGCTTGGTCAGGCACTGCTTGACGATCTTGAGCGACTGGTGGATCTCCTCCAGCCGCAGCAGGTACCTGGCGTAGCAGTCGGCGTCCGTGGACGTCGGCACCTCGAAGGTGTACTCCTCGTAGCCCAGGTACGGCTCGACCTTGCGCATGTCCCAGGCCAGGCCCGCGGCCCGCAGGATCGGGCCGGTGGCGCCGAGCGCGATGCACGCGTCCAGTGGCAGCACGCCGATGCCGGCCGTCCGCTGCTTCCAGATCGGCTGACCGGACAGCAGCTTGTCGTAGCCGGGCAGCCGGGAGTCCATGACCTTGATGAAGTCGCGGATCTTCTCGTCGGCGCCGTCCGGCAGGTCCTGCGCCAGCCCGCCCGGCCGGATGAACGCGTGGTTCATCCGCAGTCCGGTCAGGAACTCCAGCAGGTGCAGCACTTCCTCGCGCTCACGGAAGCCGTTGGTCATCCCGGTCAGCGCGCCCAGTTCCATGCCACCGGTGGCCAGCGCCACCAGGTGCGAGCTGATCCGGTTGAGCTCCATCAGCATCACCCGGATCACCTGGGCCCGCCGGGGCACCTCGATACCGAGCAGCTTCTCCACGCCCATGCAGTACGCGGCCTCGTTGAACAGCGGCGCCAGGTAGTCCATGCGCGTCACGAACGTGACGCCCTGGGTCCAGTTCCGGTACTCGCAGTTCTTCTCGATGCCGGTGTGCAGGTAGCCGATCACCGACCTGGCCTGGGTGACGGTCTCACCCTCCAGTTCCAGCACCAGCCGCAGCACGCCGTGCGTCGAGGGGTGCTGCGGGCCGAGGTTGATGACGATCCGCTCGTCGCGGGCCGCCTCCTGCATCAGGTCGTCCCAGTCGCCACCGGTGACCGTGTAGACGCTGCCCTCGGTGGTGCGCCGCTCGTCGGCGTACTCGGCCGCCTCGTAGTCGGTGTCGAACTCGGTGTCGGCCTCGTGGCCGTTGTCGATGCTCATGAGTAGGCCCTCCGCTGGTCCGGCGGCGGAATCTCGGCGCCCTTGTACTCCACCGGGATCCCGCCGAGCGGGTAGTCCTTGCGCTGGGGGTGGCCGTCCCAGTCGTCCGGCATCAGGATCCTGGTCAGCGCGGGGTGGCCGTCGTAGATGATGCCGAACATGTCCCAGTTCTCCCGCTCCTGCGCGTCCGCCGTCGGGTAGACCCCGACGATGGAGGGCAGGTGCGGGTCCTCGAAGCTCACCGCGACCTCGAAGCGCACGCGACGGCGGTAGGTCATCGACGTCAGGTGCACCACCGAGTGCAGCCGCTCCGGCACGGTGTCGCCGTAGTCCACAGCGGACACCGAGCTGCACAGCTCGAACCGCAGCGCCTGGTCGTCCCGCATCGCCTGGCAGATCGTCAGCAGGTGCTCCCGCTGCAGGTACAGCGTGATCTCGCCGCGGTCCACGGTGATCTGCTGGATGGCCGACGCCGGGATGCCCCGCTCGGCCATGGCCTCGGCCAGCGCGTCCACGAACTCGTCGAACCAGCCGCCGTAGGGCCGCTCGGCCGGCGCCGGCAGGTAGGCGGGCAGCCGCAGGCCGCCGAAACCGCTGGTGTCACCGGAGTCGTGCACGCCGAACATGCCGGCCCGCGCCCGGCCCGCGACCACGGGCGCCTGGTGCTGCGCCGGGGAGTCGTTGTCCGGCACCAGACCCGGTTCGTTGTGCTCCGCACTGGAGAACTCGGTACCCGGCTGCGGGATGCTCTCGGCGCCGTTCCCGGTGTTGTCTTCGTCTGTCACCGCGCTCACTTCTTCTTCGCGTACTTCACCGAGCTGGGGATCATCGGGGTCCGCTCACCGCTCTCCAGACGCAGCGCCTGCCGCGTCGCGCCGAGCGGCTCGTCGGTGATCTTGGCGTGGATCTTGAGGATCGCGTCGATCAGCATCTCCGGCCGGGGCGGGCAGCCGGGCAGGTACATGTCCACCGGCACCACGTGGTCGACGCCCTGCACCACGGCGTAGTTGTTGAACATCCCGCCGGACGAGGCGCAGACGCCCATCGCGAGCACCCAGCGCGGCTCGGGCATCTGGTCGTAGATCTGGCGCAGCACGGGAGCCATCTTGTTGCTCACCCTGCCGGCCACGATCATCAGGTCGGCCTGCCGGGGCGACGCCCGGAAGACCTCCATGCCGAAGCGGGCCAGGTCGTAGCGCGGGCCGCCGGTGGTCATCATCTCGATCGCGCAGCACGCGAGGCCGAAGGTGGCAGGCCACAGTGACGACTTCCTGGTCCAGTTGACCAGTTTCTCCACGCTCGCCAGCAGGATGCCGTTGGGAAGTTTTTCCTCAAGACCCATGGTGTTCCTCCGCTGCAGCGCTTCTCGGTCTTGCCCTGTTGCTCGTCGGTCGCCTGCGTCAGTTCCAGTCCAGGCCGCCGCGCCGCCACACGTATGCGTAGGCGAACCCCAGCGTCAGGATGAACAGAACGATCTCCACCAGCCCGAAGATGCCGAGCGCGTCCGACGTGACCGCGAACGGGTACAGGAAGACCATTTCGATGTCGAACAGAATGAAGAGCATCGCCGTCAGGTAGTAGGCGACCGGCATCCGGCCACCGCCGACCACCGGATGCGGTGACGGCTCGATGCCGCACTCGTATGCGTCCAGCTTCGCCTTGTTGTACCGGCGTGGGCCCACATAGGGCGCGGCGGTCACTGAGAACACCGCGAAGGCCCCCGCCAGCGCGAACAGCAGAATGAGGGGGAGGTAAGCCTGAAGCACCCCTGTGCCGTCCTTTCCTCACCAGCGGCGATCGCCTATCACCGCGCCCGCACCATACGGGGTCTACGTCACACTCATAGTGGTTAGGCATGCCTAACCGGAAGGCGACGCGTCGTCCGGCCGCTCCGGTGCGGTCGGACGCTTGTGAAAAACTTCACAAGCGAGCCCGTGACCCGTTGTGAACTTCTTCACAAGACGCAGGAGACAGTCTAGGACCTGGCTCACAGGGGCACGCCAGAGTGTTCTTGATCGTTGTGACAGAAGACACGCACCAGGGGTCAGAGGCCCTTGATCGATCGGGCTCGGCACCCTTCTGCTCAACGGCTGGCAGGGCCGTCAGGCGCTGGGCACCAGCTTGGTGGCTGTGTTGATCAGGCGGTCGGTGAAGTCGCCGTCGCGGGCGTCGTAGAGCCCGGCGAGCAGCTTCAGCGCCAGCCGCATCAGGTGCGTCCTCGGCATGCCGTGCTCGGTCAGCGCGTGCATCACCTTCGGGTTCGCGATCAGCTTGCTGAACACGTTGCCCAGTCGGTAGTAGCCGCCCAGCGACTGGCGGACCGCCGCCGAGTAGCCGACCAGCGCGCGTTCCCTGGACGGGCCCTCCGGCCTGGCCAGCGCCTGCACGACGCACTGTGCCGCGATCTTCGCCGTCTCCATGGCGAAGCCGATGCCCTCGCCGTTGAACGGGTTCACCATGCCGCCCGCGTCGCCGACCAGCAGCAGGCCGTTGCGGTAGTGCGGGGTCCTGGAGAAGCCCATCGGCAGCGCCGCCCCGCCGATCCGGCCGGTGGCGTTCTCCTCGGCGAAGCCCCACTCCTCGGGCAGCCCGGCCACCCAGGACTTCATCAGCGCCCGGTAGTCCGTCGACTTGAACGCGCCCGACGTGGACAGGATGCCGAGCCCGACGTTCACCGTGCCGTCGCCCATGCCGAAGATCCAGCCGTAACCGGGCAGCAGCCTCGGGTTCGCCGGGTCGGACCGCTCCCACAGCTGGAGATGCGACTCCAGGTAGTCGTCCTTGGTCTTGGGGCTCGCGTAGTACCGCCGCACGGCCACACCGATCGGCCGGTCGTCGCGCTTCTCGATGCCCATCGACAGCGCCAGCCGCGCCGACACGCCGTCGCACGCCAGCACCAGCGGCGCCCGGTACGTCACCGGCACCTTGTCCGGGCCTGCCTTGGCGGCCACGCCGACCACCCTGCCGGTCCGGTCGTCGGTGATGGCGCCGGTCACGTTGGTCTGCTCCAGCAGCCGGGCACCGGCCCGCTGCGCGTTGCGCGCCAGCAACTCGTCGAAATCGGCCCTCGGCCGGACGACGCCGTAGGGCGGGAAGTCGGCCAGGTCCGGCCAGTCCAGCTCCATGGTGTGGTGCGCGGTGACCACCCGCAGGCCGCGGTTGTGCAGCCAGCCTGCCTCCTCGCGGGTGTCGATCCCCAGCTCGATCAGCTGCTTCACGCCACGCGGGGTCAGCCCGTCGCCGCACACCTTCTCGCGCGGGAACGTGCTCTTCTCCAGGAGCAACACGTCCAGCCCGGCGCGCGCCAGGTAGGTGGCCGCCGTCGATCCGGCTGGGCCTGCGCCCACCACGATGACCTCGGCGTCCTCATCCGCACGACGTCGGCTGGGCGTACTCATACGGCTCCTCGATCGGGTGGTGGGGTTCGTGGCGAGTCTATGCGACCGGATTGACGGCCCTGTGCAGCGCGACGATGCCGCCGGTGAGGTTCGTCCACTCCACATCGGTCCAACCGGCCCGCAGCACCAGCGTGGCCAACGCCCGCTGGTCCGGCCACGCCCTGATCGACTCGGCGAGGTAGCGGTACGCCTCCGGATTGGACGAGACGCGGGTGGCGATCGCCGGCAGCGCGCGCATCAGGTAGTTCAGGTAGACGAACCGGAACGGCCCGAACACCGGGCTGGAGAACTCGCACACCACCAGCCGGCCACCCGGCCTGGTGACCCGGCGCAGTTCGCTCAGCGCGGCCACCGTGTCGCTCATGTTGCGCAGCCCGAACGAGACCGTCACCGCGTCGAACACGCCGTCCGCGAACGGCAACCGAAGCGCGTCGGCGGCCACCTTCGGCACCGGGCGACCGGCGCCCCTGCGCAGCATGCCGAGCGAGAAGTCCGCGGCGACGCACCACGCGCCGGACTCGGCCAGCGACACCGTGGACACCGCGGTACCCGCCGCCACGTCCAGCACTTTCTGGCCCGGCGACAGGTCCAGCACGCGTCTGGTCACCGATCGCCAGTGCTTGTCCAGCCCGAGGCTGGTGACCGAGTTGGTGCGGTCGTAGTGCTGCGCCACACCGTCGAACATGGCGGCGACCTCGTGCGGATCCTTGTCCAGGTGGGCGCGGGACATGGCGCGAGCGTACGGGGCACACACCAGGTGGGGCCGGCACCGGGTACCGGCAAGAAGTGTCCTGGTGATCGTCGTAACGTCATCTCGCCGTCGTGTCACGGCCACGCGACGCCCTCACCCTGGGGAAGCATGACGGTCTCGTCCTCGCGCCGCGCTCGTCGCGTCGCGCCCGGACTCATCTCGCACGCGCTGGAAGTCGCAGGCCGGTTGGCCAATGACGCGACTGACGTGATCACGGCCACAGCGGGGCGGGGTGCCAAGCCGACGGCGAAGGAATCCCCCTTCGACTGGGTCACCGACACGGACCGGACGCTGGAGCGCCACACCCGCAGAGTGCTGACCGCCGAGTTCCCCGGCGTGCCCGTGGTCGGCGAGGAGTTCGGTGCCGACATCGGAGCCGCCGAGTCGGAGTACCGCTGGGTGGTGGACCCGGTGGACGGCACGGCCAACTACGTGGCAGGCGTGCCGTGGTGTGCCTACAGCCTGGCGCTGGTGGACGCGGACGGACCGGTGGTCGGCGTGGTGGCCGACCCCTACCGGGGCCAGATCTACGCGGCCGCGCGCGGTCGGGGCGCTCGGGCCAACGGCACCCCGGTCACGATGCCGGAGCGGACCAGCGTTGCCGGCGCGATCGTGTGCACCGAGCTGACCACGGGCGAACCGTGGCCCGGCATGCCGGAGTTCATCGCGCGGGCCGCCGCGGCACACGCCGGGGTGCGCATCCTCGGCTCGGCCGCGCTGGCCGTCGTGCAGGTGGCCCTCGGGCACGTGGCCGCGGCAGTGCTGCACAGCGTGCACGAGTGGGACGTGGCAGGCGGGATGGCGCTGGCCCTGGAGACCGGGGCCGCCGTGCTGGACCGGCACGGCGTGGACGCCTCACTGCCCGGGGACGGGCTGCTGGTGGCCGCGCCCGGCGTCGCCGACGAGGTGCTCAGCTGGTGGACGGGGGCTGTCGCTGGATGACCGGCTTGCGGCGCAACAGCCACACCAACGGGGTCACGACGGCCCAGCAGATCACCAGCGACATGCCGACCGGCAGGAACGCCAGCCGGAAATCGCGTCCGGCGACCCGGACCAACTCGGTGTTCTTCGTGTCGTACTCGACCCGCACCTGCTCGCCCGCGGCCAGCCCGGTCGGGTAGAGCACACCGCTCGCCGGGATGACCACGGTGCCGTCGGGCGTGACGAAACGCACCGCGGTCCTGGTGAACGAGACGGACAACACATCGGCGACCGCGCGGCCCTCGTGACCGTCGATCTGGGAGTCGTCGTGCCACGTCGCGACCAGCAACAACAGGCACAGACCGCTGAACAGGCAGCCCAACACGAGCAGCGTCGCGGCGGCGATCCGCCTGCCACGACGCTTACCGGTGGGCATCCGTGCCGGTTCCCGAGCTGAATCATCGGGATCCGTCGGACGCGATGCCCCCTCGTCGAGACCGTCCGGCCCCGCAAGCACCACGTCAGAAACCATGTCAGGCGAGTCTAGGACGTGCGGCTCACCCGTTCGGTTGGAACCGGCCAACCGGCCGCCGACCAGCCCGAGACGGGTCATTTGGCCGCTACGGCGCATGGCGGCCGATGGCTTGGTGGCGGTGGTGCGGCCAACCTCTCAGCGCGCCGCCGCTGCGACATTCGTACGCTCGGATGTGTGACGACCGCTTCCTCGCAGTACCCGCGTAGGCGATCGGGCGCCGCTACAGCGCCCGACCGGCCGTACGCCCGCAGCAGGATCGTCGACACCACGACCGATCTGCTGGACCTGCTGCCTGGCCCTGACGAGACCTTCACCTGGGTCCAACACGGCGAGGGCATCGTCGGCTGGGGCGTGGCGGCCAGGTGCGCGCCGTCCGGACCGGACCGGTTCGAGCAGGCCGCGGAGTGGTGGCGGCACTTCGCCGCCGACGTCGACGTCGTGGACGAGGTCGGGCTGCCCGGCAGTGGCCTGGTCGCGTTCGTGAGCATGGCGTTCGCCGACGACCCCGGCGACTCCGTGCTGGTGGTGCCCGAGGTCGTCGTCGGCCGTCGGAACGGTGTGACTTGGGTCACTGAAATTGGTGGCGGGCAGGCCGCCTCGACGGGAGTCCACCCGGTCCGGCCGGTCCGCACGCCTGCCTCGATCAGCTACTCCACCGGCCAGTCGTCGGCCAGCGACTACCGGACCGCCGTCGCGTCGGCCGTCGCGCGGTTGCACGACACCGACCTGAGCAAGGTCGTACTGGCCCACGACCTGGTGGCCACCGTGCCGGACGGCGACGGCCCGGTGGACCCGCGCTACCTGCTGCACGGCCTGGCCAACCGCTACCCCAGTTGCTGGGTGTTCTCGGTGGACGGGCTCGTCGGCGCCACGCCGGAACTGCTGCTCGGCCGCACCGGCGAGACCGTGTTCGCCAGGGTGCTGGCCGGCACCGCGTGGCCGCACGACGACCTGGACGACGACACCCTGGCGACGAACCTCCTCGACTCGGCGAAGAACCAGGAGGAGCACCAGTACGCGGTGGAGTCACTCGCCGCGACGCTGACGCCGTTCTGCTCGGCGCTCACGGTGCCGCCCGAGGCCGAGGTGCTCCGCCTGCGCAACGTGTTGCACCTGGCCACCGACGTGCACGGCACGCTGACCGACGACGTGTCGCTGCTGACGCTGACCGGCGCCGTGCACCCGACGGCCGCCGTAGGTGGCACGCCCAGGGAGGCGGCCGTCGCGCTGATCTCCGAGTTGGAGGGCATGGACCGGGGCCGCTACACCGGCCCGGTCGGCTGGATCGACAGCCACGGCGACGGCGAGTTCGGCATCGCGCTGCGGTGCGCCCAGGTGGACGGCGGCTCGGTGCGGCTGTTCGCGGGCGGCGGCATCGTGGCCGACTCCGATCCGGACAGCGAGGTGGTGGAGGCGGCGGCCAAGTTCGTGCCGATGCGCGACGCACTGGAGTCGGTCCGGGAACAGGAGAGCTGACCCGGCCCTGACCTGGGCGCCGGCTCAGGTCAGCCGGCCACCGCCAGTGCGAACGGGAGCACTCCTGGCGCGCCTGCTTCGCGGATCAGCCTCGCTCCCAACGTCATCGTCCAGCCCGAGTCCACCAGGTCGTCCACCAACAGCACCGGGCCATCCACAGTGGACAACTGCTCGGCGAGCGAGTCGGGCACCCGCAGCGTCGACCACAGCTGGGCCAGCCGCCGCGCGCTGTTCGCGGGCCGACCGCCACCACCACCGGCGGTCAACTCGCCGAGCACCGGCAGCCTGCCGATCGAGCCCAACCGCTCGCCGAGATCACGCACCAGCGTTGGCCGGGTGTGCGAGCCGACCGTCACCACACCGACCGGCCGGCTCGCCCAGTCCCACGCGGCCAGCACCCGCACACAGGCCCCGAACACGTCCTCGGGCACGCCCTGGTCGTCCTGCCCGAGCAGTTCGCGCAGCCGACTGCCCCAGCCGATGTCGGTCAGCCTGGCCAGCACCCGGCCCTCCGCCGCCGCCTGACCGGCCGGGATCTTGCCGGACAGCGGCACGTCCAACGCACCCAACCCGGTCGGCCACATCTTGCGCGGCGCCAACTCGACACCCGGCCGGTGCAGCCGTTCCCGAGCGGCGTCGGCGGCCGAGTCGGAGACGTCGGCCGCCCTGCGCGTACCGGTGCAGTTGTCGCACCGGCCGCACGGTGCCGCGTGTGGATCGTCCAACTGCCGCAACAGGAATTCCATCCGGCAGGCGTCGGTGGCCTGGTAGTCCGACATGGCCTGTTGCTCGGTGGCGCGGGCCTTCGCGATCCGCTCGTAGCGCTCCTCGTCGTACGTCCAGTCCTCACCGGTGGACTGCCAGCCGCCACGCACCCTGCGCACTGCGCCGTCCACGTCCAACACCTTCAGCACCATGTCCAGCCTGCTGCGGGACAGCTCGACCATCGGCTCCAGGGCTGCGGTGGACAGCGGCCGGGACGCACCCGCCAGCGCCTCCAGCACCTGCCGCACCACGAAGTCCCGGGGGAAGGCCAGCGACCCGAAGTAGGCCCAGATGTCCCGGTCCTCCCGGCCGGGCAGCAAAATCACCTCGGCCCGCTGCACACCACGGCCGGCACGGCCGATCTGCTGGTAGTAGGCGATCGGCGACGCGGGCGCGCCGAGGTGCACGACGAAGCCGAGGTCCGGCTTGTCGAAACCCATGCCCAGCGCGGATGTCGCGACGAGGGCCTTGATCTTGTTGCCGAGCAGGTCCTGCTCGGCGGCCTCGCGCTCGGTCGGATCGGTGCGACCGGAGTAGGCGGCGACCTCGAACCCCCGGTCCCGCAGGAACGCTGCCACCTCGTCGGCGGCGGCCACGGTGAGCGTGTAGATGATGCCGGAACCGGGCAGTTCAGGCAGCCGTTCGGCGAGCCAGGCCAGTCGCGTCTCGTTGTTCGGCAGCCTGGTCACCGCGAGCCGGAGGCTGTCCCGATCCAGCGCGCCACGCAGCACCAGCGCGTCCGACCCGGCACCGATCCGCAGTTGTTCCGCGACGTCGTGGATCACCCTGTCGTTCGCCGTGGCCGTGGTGGCCAGCACGGGAACGCCGTCGGGTAGCTCGGCCAACAGGGTGCGCAGGCGGCGGTAGTCGGGCCGGAAGTCGTGCCCCCAGTCGGACACGCAGTGCGCCTCGTCCACCACCAGCAGGCCCGTGGACGCGGCCAGCGCCGGCAGCACGGTCTCCCGGAAATCGGGATTGTTCAGCCGTTCCGGGCTGACCAGCAGCACGTCCACCCGACCGGCTCTGACCTCGTCCTGGACACCGGACCACTCGTCCACGTTGGCCGAGTTGATGGTCGCCGCGTGCACCCCGGCCCTGGCCGCCGCGGCGACCTGGTTGCGCATCAGCGCCAGCAGCGGCGACACGATCAGCGTGGGCCCGACGCCTTGTTCCCGCAGCAGCGCCGTGGCCAGGAAGTACACCGCCGACTTGCCCCAACCGGTGCGCTGCACCACCAGGGCCCGCCGCCGGTCGACCACCAGCGCCCGGATCGCCTCCCACTGGTCCGGGCGCAGGCGTGCGTCATCACCTGCCAGCTTCCGCAGCAGTTCCTCGGCCCGTTCACGCAACGCTTGCTCGTCCACATCCCCACATGTAGTCCATCCGGCCGACATCCGCTCCGGCGATCCACAGACGAGTTCAGTTGTCCACAGGTACAGGGCCGTGACTTGACGGCGTGACGGCGACCACTCAGAGGGACCTGCGAGACTGGAGGCCGTGCATGGCAACTCGACAGTGACCGATGCGGCAGTCGCCAGGTCGCGGGCGTTGTTCGACAGGGCCGCCTCGGTGACACCGGGCGGGGTCAACTCGCCGGTTCGCGCGTTCCACTCGGTCGGCGGCACGCCCCGGTTCATGGTGTCGGGGCAGGGCGCCTACCTGACCGACGCGGACGGCAACACCTACGTGGACCTGGTCAGCTCGTGGGGCCCGATGATCCTCGGGCACGCGCACCCGGCCGTTGTCGAAGCGGTCCGGACGGCTGCCGGGTTCGGCCTGTCCTTCGGCACACCCACCGAGGGCGAGATCGAACTGGCGGAGGAGATCATCGGTCGGGTCGCCCCCGTCGACCAGGTGCGCCTGGTCAACTCGGGCACCGAGGCGACGATGAGCGCGATCCGGCTGGCCCGTGGTTTCACCGGTCGGCCGAAGATCGTCAAGTTCTCCGGTTGCTACCACGGGCACGTGGACGCGCTGCTCGCCGACGCGGGCTCCGGCGTGGCCACCCTCGGCCTGCCGACATCGCCCGGCGTCACGGGCGCGCAGGCCGCTGACACGATTGTGTTGCCCTACAACGACTTGGCCGCCGTCGGCGAGGCATTCGCCGCCAACCCGGACCAGATCGCCTGCGTGATCACCGAAGCCGCCGCCGGCAACATGGGCGCGGTCGCTCCGCTGCCCGGTTTCAACGCGGGCCTGCGTGACCTGGCCCACCAGCACGGCGCGCTGCTCGTGATGGACGAGGTGATGACCGGCTTCCGGGTGTCCCGAGCGGGCTGGTTCGGCCTGGAGGGCGTGGCAGGCGATCTCTACACGTTCGGCAAGGTGATGTCCGGTGGTCTGCCGGCCGCCGCGTTCGGTGGCCGCGCCGACATCATGGCGAAACTGGCCCCACTCGGGCCCGTCTACCAGGCGGGCACGCTGTCCGGGAACCCCGTTGCCGTGGCCGCCGGTCTGGCCAGCCTGCGCAACGCCGACGACGCCGTCTACCGGGCGCTGGACGCCAACGCCAAGCGGCTGGGCGCCCTGTTCACCGACGCGCTGTCCAAGGCCGGCGTGCCACACCACGTGCAGTTCGCGGGCAACCTGGTCAGCGTGTTCTTCGGTGACTCGCCGGTCCACGACTACCTCGCCGCGAAGGCCAGCCAGACCTGGCGGTTCCCGGCGTTCTTCCACGCGCTGCTGGCCGGCGGTGTCTACGGGCCGCCCAGCGCCTACGAGGCGTGGTTCGTCAACGCGGCGATGGACGACGCCGCGTTCGCGGTGATCGAGGCGGCACTGCCAGGGGCGGCAGCGGCAGCCGCCGCGAGTGAGGAGCCAGCACAGTGAGCTCGAACCAGCGTGGTCCGGAGGCGGTCCCGAAGCCGGTGACCACGATCGTGCACCTGGTCCGGCACGGCGAGGTGCACAACCCGGACGGCGTGCTCTACGGCCGCCTGCCCGGCTTCCGCCTGTCCGAGCGTGGCCAGAAGCAGGCCCTCGTGGTCGCGGAACACCTGCGGGACAGGGACATCACGCACGTGGTGAGCTCACCGCTGGAACGCGCCAGGCAGACGGCCGCGCCGATCGCCGACTCGCACCGCATCGACCTCGTGGTGGACGAGCGGCTGATCGAGGCGGCCAACGTGTTCGAGGGCCAGCGGGTGGCCGTCGGCGACGGCGCGCTGCGCGATCCCCGGAACTGGCCGAAGCTGCGCAACCCGTTCAAGCCGTCCTGGGGCGAGCCTTACCTGGACATCGCGCACCGGATGCTGGCCGCCGTGCACCGCGCCCGCACCGCGGCGGCGGGCCGCGAGGCGCTCTGCGTGTCGCACCAGTTGCCGATCGTGTCGGTGCGCAGGTTCGTCGAGGGCAAGCGGCTGTGGCACGACCCGCGTAAGCGGCAGTGCGGGCTGGCCTCCATCACGTCGCTGGAGTTCGCCGACGAGAAGCTGGTCGGCGTGACGTACAGCGACCCGGTGAGCGCGACGAACGTGCGGGTGACCGGCTCATGAGGCGGTTGCCGATGGTGCTGGCGGGCGCCCTGGCCGGGCTCGTGCTGGCCGGTTGCGGTGTCGGCAAGGACGCCGACGTGCCGGGCAGCAACTTCTCGTTCGTGTCGCCGGGCGGCCAACTGGAGATCTCCTACCCGGAGGCCAAGCGGCAGACGCTGCCGGACCTGGCCGGGCAGAGCCTTGAGCAGCCCGGTCAGCAGATCCACGTGTCCGACTTCCCGGACAAGGTCGTGGTGCTCAACATCTGGGGCCAGTGGTGCGGGCCGTGCCGGGACGAGGCACCCGAACTGTCCACGGTGTTCCAGCAGACCAGGGCCAGTGGCGTGCAGTTGATCGGGATCGACGTCCGCGACCAGCGCAGCGCCGCCCTGGACTTCGTGCACGACAACCAGATCAGCTATCCGTCGATCTTCGATCCGGCAGGCCGGTCGCTGCTCGCGCTGAGCGGCTACCCGCGCAGTGTGGTGCCCTCCACGATCATCCTGGATCGCCAGCACCGGGTGGCCGCCGTCTACCTGGAACCGGTCACCGCGACCATGCTGCTGCCGGAGTTGCGGACGCTAGCCGACAAGACGTGAGACGGGCGTGCGGCCGCGTCGCCGTGTGACCGACGCCGCGTAGCGGGTGGACCGGTGCGTGACCCGTGTAGCGCGGTCCCTACCCTCGACGTGTGAATCCCACCGCGCTCGCGATGTCGGGGCCGCTGCTGCTCGCAGCGGTCGTGGCCGTGGCGGCCGGTGCGTTGTCCTTCGCGTCACCGTGTGTCGTGCCGCTGGTGCCGGGCTACCTGGCCTACCTGGCGGGTCTGGTCGGCGCCGACGCTCCCGTGGTGAGCACCGACGAGACCGCGCCGAAGGGTCGCTGGCGGGTGGCCGGGGCGGCACTGCTGTTCGTGGCCGGGTTCACCGTTGTCTTTGGCGCCGGTTCGATCCTGGTGCTCGGCGTGTCCAACGCCCTGCTGGACAACGAGCTGTTGCTGGAACGCATCGGCGGTGTCGTCACCATCGTGATGGGCCTGGTGTTCATCGGCCTGATTCCGCTGCTGCAGCGCGACGTCCGCCCGCACGCCGCGCCACGGGCCGGACTGATCGGCGCCCCGCTGCTGGGCGCTGTGTTCGCGCTCGGTTGGACGCCCTGCCTCGGCCCGACGCTGACCGGCGTGATGTCGGTCGCCGCCGGCACCCAGGTCGGTCCCGGCACGCTGCGCGGTGTCCTGCTGGTGATCGCCTACTGCCTCGGTCTCGGCGTGCCGTTCGTGGTGCTCGCGCTGGGTGCGCGCTGGGCGGTGCGGGCCACCGGCTGGCTGCGCCGGCACGTCAGGGGTGTGCAGATCGCCGGTGGCGTCCTGCTGCTGTGTGTCGGATTCGCGCTGGTGACCGGCCTGTGGGGCGACCTGGTCGACTATCTCCGGGAAACCGTGGTGACCACTGTGAACTTGCCGCTATGACGGCCACCGAAGCGATGGTGACCGAGCAGGAGCCGCCCCCGCCCCCGCAGAGCGGCGTCCGTGCCGTGCTGGCGTTCCTGCGCAACACGTGGCGCGGCCTGACCGCGATGCGTACCGCGCTGGTGCTGCTGTTCCTGCTGGCGCTGGCCGCGCTGCCCGGCGCGCTGCTGCCGCAGATAGCGCTGAACGAGCCGAAGGTCGCGCAGTACATCACCGACCACGGCTGGTGGGGTCGGCTGCTGAACAAGCTCCAGTTCTTCAGCGTGTACGGCAGCGTCTGGTTCTCCGCGATCTACGTGCTGCTGTTCGTGTCGCTCGTCGGCTGCCTGCTGCCTCGCACGGTCGAGTACGCGCGCCAGTCGTTCGTGCAGCCGGTGATCACCCCGCGCAACCTGTCCCGGCTGCCGCACCACCTGCGGGCCGAGTTCGACAGCACCGCCGATGTGGACGACGTGGCAGTCGACGTACGCAAGCAGTTGCGCGGCTGGCGGTTGCGGCAGGACGTCGAAGACTCGCTTGCGGGGTCGAGCATCAATACCGCCGGCCAGGGCGCGACCCGGGTGGTCAGCCTGTCCACCGAGCGTGGTTTCCTGCGCGAGACCGGCAACCTGGTGTTCCACTTCGCCCTGCTCGGCCTGATCGTGGCGTTCGCCGTCGGCAAGATGTTCATGTACTCCGGCCAGGTCATCGTGCTGGCCAACGGTTCCGAGTTCTGCAACTCCGGCGTGCTGAACTACGACTCGTTCACGCCCGGCCTGCGGGTGGACGGCACCCGGCTGGACCCGTTCTGCGTGAAGATCAACGACTTCCAGGCCGGCTACCTGACCAACGGCCAGCCGGACTACTACAACTCGAACATCCAGTACCAGTCCGGTGAGGACCTGGTCACCAACACGTGGCAGCCCTACGACCTGCGGGAGAACGCTCCGCTGCGCACCGCGGGCGACCGGGTCTACCTGCTCGGCCACGGCTACGCCCCACAGTTCACGGTGACCTTCCCGGACGGCCAGGTCCGGACCGGCCTGATCCAGTGGAAGCCGGACGACACGAGCACCATGCTGTCCGAGGGCGCGACCAAGTTCGACCCGCCGGACGTGACCAACACCAGCGTGCTGGTCACCAAGCAGATCGCCATCACGGGGCTGTTCGCGCCGAGCGCGGCCTACCAGGACGGCCTGCTCACCTCGACCTACCCCGGGCTGCGCAATCCGGCCGTGTCGCTGGACATCTACCAGGGCGACCTCGGTGAGGACGCCGGCACCGGGCAGAGCATCTTCACCATCGACCAGAGCATGCTCGCCAACGGCAGGCTGAAGCAGGTCGACAAGGCCAACCTGACGCCCGGGCAGACGACCAAGCTGCCGGACGGTACGACGGTGAAGTTCGACAACGTGCAGCAGTGGGTGTCGCTGCAGGTCTCGCACGACCCGACCCAGGTCTACGTGCTGGTGTTCGCGCTGTTCATGCTCGGCGGCCTGATCGTGTCGCTGACCGTGAAGCGCCGCAGGGTGTGGGTCAGGGTGTCGCGCACCCCGGCCGATGATGACGATCAAGGCGGTCGTACCGTGGTCGAGATCGGTGGGCTTGCCCGCACCGACCAGGCCGGGTACGGCGAGGAGTTCACCCGACTGTCGGCGCGGCTGCTGGACGCGGCCCGCGGCCGATCGCCGGGCCAGGCGGCCACGCCCACGGGCGGGAAGGACAGCTGATGCCGGTCAACGAGATGCTGGCGCAGAACAGCCAGCACGCCTACGTCGCTGCGGTCACGATCTACGTCCTGTCGATGTTCTTCTACCTCGCCGAGGCGGCTTTCGGCCGCAAGGCGGAGAAGACCGCGGCGGAACCGGCCAAGGCACTGGTCACCTCCGGCGGCGCCACGGTGACGGGTACGACCGTCGGCCCCGACCCGGACGCACCGGTGAACACCGGCACCCGGGGCAACCGGCCGCTGGCCGAGCGGCTCGGCCGGATGGCGGTGGCGCTGACCGTGCTGGGTGCCGCGGTGCACCTGCTGTCCATCGTGCTGCGCGGCCTCGCCGTGCACCGCTGGCCGCTGGGCAACATGTACGAGTTCATGTCCTTCGTCTGCCTGGTCGCGGTCATCGCGTGGCTGATCATGTTGCAGCGCTTCCAGATCCGCAGGCTCGGCGCTTTCGTGCTGATCCCGGTGTTCATCCTGATGTTCCTCGGCGGCACGGTCCTCTACACGCAGGCCGAGCCCGTGCAGCCGGCACTCCAGTCGTACTGGCTGGTCATCCACGTCACCGTCGTGTCCACCGCGTGCGGTGTGCTGCTGGTGCCCGGCGTGGCGAGCGTGCTGTACCTGATCAAGGGCGCCCACGAGCGCAACTCGGCGATGTTCATGCGGTTGGGGCCGAAGCTGCCCACGCAGGCCACGCTGGACCGGCTCGCCTACCGGACCACGATCTTCGGCTTCCCGCTGTTCACGTTCGGCGTGATCTGCGGAGCGATCTGGGCCGAGTCGGCGTGGGGCCGGTTCTGGGGCTGGGACCCGAAGGAGACCACGGCGTTCATCGCGTGGGTCGTCTACGCGGCCTACCTGCACTCCAGGGCCACGGCGGGGTGGCGCGGCAACCGGGCGGCGATCATCAACGTGCTCGGATTCGCCGTGATGATCTTCAACCTGTTCTTCATCAATCTGGTGACCACGGGCCTTCACTCGTATGCCGGTGTCGGCTGAGGGGTCGTGTCGACCCAGAGGCTCCCTGCGACTACCTTCGGTGGGGTCAACAGGCTCGTGACCCGCTTGTTCAGGGAGGACTCCACCGGTGACTGGACGCTACGAGGATTCCGCGCCTCGCCATGACGCGGCCTGGCAGCCACCGGCCGGACAACAGGGGACGCACGCCGGCGTGACGCCGGCCGGTCCCGATCAGTCAGGGCCGCACCCAGCCGTACCGCCACAGGCGCAGCCCCCCGCAGCGCAGCAACAGCAGCCGCCGGCACAGCAGCCGGAACCCTCCGGCGGGCAGCACGCGGCGCCGGAGCCACCCGCGCGCCCGACACCGTCCTATGTCGAGGAGACGGGTTCCGGGGAGTTCCCGGTGCCCGGCGGCCCGATGCCCGGCGGCCAGTCCGGGCCGTACCCGGTCCCCGGTAGCCAGTCAGGGCCGTATCCCGCGCCTGGCAGCCAGTCCGGGCCGTACCCGGTGGGCTACCCGCCGCAGTTCCCGTTCCCGTTCGAGCAGCAGTACCCGCCGGGTGGTCCGCACCAGCCGCCGATGCCGCCCAACCAGATCCCGCCCGGCCAGCAGGTGCCCGGCGCGCTGTCCCGGCAGGCGCAGGCGGCGGCGCACGAACTGTCCTCCAGCCACCTGATCAAGCAGACCAAGCGGCCGCCGCAGACCGGCTGGCGCAGGGCTGTCTACAAGGTCTCCGGCCACGCGGTGAACCTGGGCGAGAGCCCTGCCGACGTGCACCGCAGGGATCTCATCGCGCGGATAAACCAACCGTTGCGCGGCTGCTACAAGATCGCCATGCTCAGCCTCAAGGGCGGCGTCGGCAAGACCACCACCACGACCACCCTCGGCTCGACGTTCGCGTCGCTGCGCGGTGACCGGGTGATCGCGGTGGACGCCAACCCGGACCGGGGCACGCTGAGCCAGAAGATCCCGCTGGAGACCACGGCGACGGTTCGGCACCTGTTGCGCGACGCCAGCCGCATCACCCGCTACAGCGACGTCCGCGCCTACACGTCACAGGGCCCGAGCAGGCTGGAAGTGCTGGCCAGCGAGCAGGACCCTGCGGTGTCCGAGGCGTTCAGCGAGGACGACTACCGGCGCACCATCGACCTGCTGGAGCACTTCTACAACATCGTGCTCACCGACTGCGGCACCGGTCTGATGCACTCCGCCATGAAGGGCGTGCTGGACATCGCCGACTCACTGGTGATCGTGTCGTCCGGTTCGGTGGACGGTGCCCGCTCGGCGTCGGCGACGCTGGACTGGCTGGACGCGCACGGATACCACGATCTGGTGTCACGGTCCGTCGCGGTGATCAACTCGGTGCGGCCGCGCTCCGGTGCCGTCGACCTGGACCGGCTGGCCGAACACTTCGGCTCGCGCTGTAGGGCGGTGTGCCGGATCCCGTTCGACCCGCACCTGGAAGAGGGCGCGGAGATCGAGTTGGAGCGGCTGGCCGGGCAGACCAGGACAGCGCTGCTGGAACTGGGTGCCACGGTGGCGGACGACTTCCCGAACGATCTCAACCGACGCTAGGACCTGTCCGGCCGCGGTGAGCGCCCTCACCGCGGCTGCGGTCATCGCGGCCGGTCATCGCAACCGGTCATCGCGGATCGGGGTCGTCCCCGTCCGGTCGCCGGTTGCGCTCGCCGAGGTGTCGCAGAAAGTCTGGATCGTCGTCCGGCGCGACGACCTGCCGGCGTGCCCCGACGCCGACCCGGTGGTCCGGGTTCAGCGCACGCCACAGCAGGGCGGCGATGGTGACGACACCAATGGCGGCGAGCAGGTAGAGCATGGACGTCACCTCCGCAAACGTGTTGACATGAGGCTAGCCCGTTCCTCAGTCACACGCCGCGAACCGGCTCGCTTGCTTCGGTGGTGAGTTCGGCCAGCAGGGTCTTTACCTCGGACTCGCGGAACCGGCGGTGGCCGCCGGGGGTGCGGATCGAGCCGATGCGGCCGGCCGTGGCCCAACGGGTGACCGTCTTCGGGTCGACCCGGAACAGGGTGGCCACTTCACCAGGCGTGAGCAGCCGCTCGCTGACCTGCTGCCTCGGGTGCTGAACAGACGCAGTCACTGTCGTCCTCCTTTGTCGGACTCGGATGCCCGTAGATCCGGCGTTCCGGTCGCATAGTGCCATCTCGGTCGCCGGGTACTCGAACGCTAGGCTGATGGTAAAGAGTAAGTAAGGGACAAATCGTCACCATCTGCCGCACGGATGTGCACGCTTGGTGAAATGCCACGTCACAGACCCCCCGGCCGGCGACTCCGATCCGGTGACGGCCGCGTAGCGTGGCTGCCGTGGCCGAGCATTCCGACGACGTCCAGGCCCCCGCGCCGACCGCGCTTCCGGTGGTCCCACCGCATATCGGCAGGGACCTCGCGTTGTACGTACTGGCCAGGTTCGGGCTGGTGGCGGTGGTTGCCGTCGTACTGACGTTGATCAACGTGCCGCTGCTGATCAGCATCGCCGTCGGCCTGATCGCCGGGGTGCCGCTGTCCATGGTGCTGCTGCGCGGCTGGCACGACAGGGTCGCCGCCGGACTCGCCGCCCGAGGCGCCGTCCGACGGGCCGCACGGGACGAGTTGCGGGCCGAACTACGCGGCGACGGCCACTCCGGGACGGCTACACCGGACGCAGGCTGAGGTAAAACCCGGCATATCCGGCAGTCGGGTACGAAAAAGTCTCAGGCAACGCACAGGTTGACCCGGCCGACCCGTCCGGAATCGGCTGATCGCACCGGCCAAATACTCCGAATGGCGGGGTGGCCTTTACCTGCGGAATGCGTGAAATCACCCGAAGGTGTCGGTAACGCCGGTGTTCTGCCAGGTAGAACCTTCTTTAACCAGCACTGCCTCACCCAAGGCTGAGCGCGACACCCGTGGCCACTGCCCACAGCAGCATCGCCAGGCCGGTGTCCCGTAACACCGGGATCAGCGTCAGGCCGCCGGCACCGCTGCGGATCCGACGGACCGGGCCGACCAGCAGCGGCACCGCGACCAGGCCGAGCAGCGCCCACGGCCGCAGCACGCCGGTGCCGATGCTGACCAACGCCGGCACGGCCACCAGCGCCTGGTACAGCAGCCTGGTGCGGGCGTCGCCGAGCAGCACGGCCAGCGTCCGCTTGCCGGCCACCTCGTCGGTGGGGATGTCCCGCAGGTTGTTGGCCACCAGCACGGCCGACGAGAACGCGCCGACGGCCACCGCGTCGGCGATGCCGATCCCGGTGATCCGGCCGGACTGCACGTACAGGGTGCCGAGCACGCCGGCCAGGCCGAAGAACACGAAGACGGCGATCTCACCGAAGCCCGCGTAGCCGTAGGGCCGCTTGCCGCCGGTGTAGAACCAGGCGCCCGCGATGCACACGGCACCGAACGCCACCAGCCACCACAGCCCGGACACCGCGACCAGCACCAGGCCGCTCACCGCGGCGATGCCGAAGCAGGCGAAGGCGACGGCGCGGACCAGGGTCGGCCGGGCGACGCCGGAGCCGACCAGCCGCAGCGGGCCGACCCGCCGCTCGTCGGTGCCCCGGATGCCGTCGGAGTAGTCGTTGGCGAAGTTGACGCCCACGATCAGCGCCAGCGAGACCACCAGCGCCAGCAGGGACTTCCACCAGACGAACTGGTCGATCGCGGCAGCCGCGCCGGCACCGACCAGCACGGGCGCGATCGCGTTGGGCAGGGTGCGCGGACGGGCACCCTCCACCCACTGCCCCAGCGTGGCCATCGGCTACCGCCCGATCCTGGACATCGTCGGCGGGGCCAACGACCGCAGTTCGGCCCTGGCCAACGCGGTGGCGATCAGGACGTCCAGCAGAGCGGCGAAGGTCAGCCCGGCCGCCTGCCACATCTGCGGGTACTGCGACGCGGCCGTGAAACCGGGGAACGTGTTCACCTCGTTGACCACCGGGTGCACGCCGTCGCGCAGGAAGAAGTCGATGCGCAGCAGGCCCGCGCAGCCGAGCGACTCGAACACCCGCACCGCGTAGTCCTGCAACTGGGCGGTCAAGTCGGCGTCCAGGTGCGCCGGGATGTCGAACTCGGTCGCTGTGTCCTCGTACTTGGCGTCGTAGTCGAAGAACGTGTGCCCGTCGGTGACGCGGATCTCCAGCGGTGGGCCCGCTTCCAGCCTGCCGTCCGGGTGTTCCAGCACGCCGAGGTCCACCTCGCGGCCGATGACGCCTTCCTCGATGAGCACCTTGGAGTCGACAGCCAGTGCGGCGGCGACCGCGTCGGCCAGGTCGTCCCAACTGGCCACTTTGGACACTCCGAGGCTGGAGCCGGACCTGGCCGGTTTGACGAACACCGGCAGGCCGAGACCACGCACCTCGGCCATCGGGATCGACACGTCGGCGCCGCGCTCCCTGGCGTGCAGCACAACGGACCTGGCCACCGGCAGGCCGTCGGCGGCGAGGATCTTCTTGGTGAACTCCTTGTCCATGCCGACCGCGCTGGCGATCACGCCGTTGCCGACGTAGGGGATGGCCGCGATCTCCAGCAGCGACTGGATGGTGCCGTCCTCGCCGTAGGCGCCGTGCAGCACGGGGAACACCACGTCCACCGTGCGCAGCAGGTCGACAGCACCGGCCATGCTTCGCCAGAGATCGTCAGGGCCGGTCAGCAACTCGTCGCCCTCGTCGCCGACCCGCCAGATGCCGTCCCTGGTGATCCGGACCGGGACGATGTCGTACCGGTCGCGGTCCAGGTTGGCCAGCACGCTCTCCGCCGAGTGGCACGACACGTCGTGCTCGCCGCTGCGGCCGCCGAACACCACGGCCACCCTGGTCCTGGCCCCACTCGTGCTGGCCCCACTCGTGCTGGCACTGCGTTCAGGCACGCGGCCACTCCCGTTCCCCGGCCTGGCGCGCACCGGCTGGCAGGTAACGCCGGGGTACCCGTCCCCCGATCCCCGTCAGGATTTCATGAGCGTTGGTCTGGGCCCATGCGGCCCAGTCCGTTGCGGTCGGTTCGCCGTCTTCGCCTGGACCGAACAACAGCACGTCGTCACCGAGGCGCACCGGAGCGTCACCGGCGTCCACCACGAACTGGTCCATCGCGACCCGGCCGGCGATCGGGCAGCGGGCACCGTTGACCAGCACCTCGCCCCGGTTGCTCAGCAGTCTCGGCACGCCGTCCGCGAAGCCGAGCGGCACGAGCGCCAGCGTGGTGTCGGAGTCGGTGACGTACTCGTGCTCGTAGGACACGCCGGTGCCGGCGCCCACCCGCTTGACCATGATCGTCCTGGTGCGCAGCGTCATGGCAGGTCGCAGGCCATGGTTCTGCCCGGCGATCGGCTCGACGCCGTACAGGCCGATACCGGCCCTGGTCAGCTCGTAGTGCGCTGCCGGCACGGCGAAGATGCCGGCCGAGTTCGCCATGTGCCGCCAGGCCGGATCGAGGCCCGCGACCCTGCTGTGGGCCAGGGCCTCCTCGAAGCAGCGCAACTGGGCCGGCACGCTCGGGTCCGTCGGCCGGTCCGCGCTGGCCAGGTGCGACCACACGCCGCGCACGGTGACCAGGCCCTCCAACTCGTACTTGCGGGCCTGCGCCACCAGATCGGGCCACTCGTCGGCAGGCGAACCGTTGCGGGACAACCCGGTGTCGATCTTCAGGTGGACGGCTGCCGGGATGCCGGCCAGTTCGGCCGCCGCCGCGATGCCCGCCAGGTGCGTCGACGAGGACACCGACAGGTCGACGCCGGTCGCGATGGCCGGGCCGAAGTCGTCGTCCGGCAGGTGCATCCAGCTCAGCACGGGCGCGGTGATGCCGGAGGCCCGCAGCAGCGCGGCTTCGGCGAGCGACGTCACACCGAGCCAGGTCGCGCCGTTGGCGAGCGCTGTCGTGGCCACGGCGACCATGCCGTGGCCGAAGCCGTCGGCCTTGACCACGGCCATCATCTCCGCGCCGGAGTGCTCTGCCAGCACTTCGGTGTTGTGCGCGATGGCGCCCAGGTCCACGACGGCCTCACCGAGGGCCGCCACGTCACTCGACAGAACAGTCACCCCGCCAACAATGCCTTAACGGCTGTTCGGTCCACTTTGCCGGGACCGCGCAACGGCAGTTTCTCGACGACGGCGAACCGCTTCGGCACCGCCGCCCTGCCGATCCGCTCCCGCACGGCAGCCGCCAACGCCTCGGTGTCCGGGTCCACGGCGACGATGGCCGCCACCACGGCCTGACCCCAGCGCTCGTCCGGCACGCCGACGACGCACGCGGCCCGGACGCCCGGCTGGTCGGTGAGCACCTGTTCCACCGCGGCCGGCGGCACCTTGACCCCGCCGGTGTTGATCAGGTCGTCGGTGCGGCCCAGCACGTCGAGCCTGCCGTCCTCGGCGAACCGGCCGGCGTCGCCGGTGTGGAACCAGCCGTCGGCGAACGCTGCCGCGGTCAGTTCCGGTGCCCTGCGGTAGCCGTTGGCCAGCGTGGCACCGGAGATCTCGATCCGGCCGACGCCCTGTTCGTCCTCATCGGACAGTCGCACCAGGACCCCGGCCAGCGGGTGGCCTGCGTAGACACAGCCGCTGGCCGTCTCGCTCATCCCGTACGCGGGCACCACCCGGACACCGGCCGTCGTGGCCCGGTCGGCCAGGTGCGCCGGGGTGGCGGCGGCGCCGATGACCACGGCGTCGAACGCCCGCAGCGCGGCCAGGCCGTGACCGCCCTCGTCCAGCAGTTGGATCAGCTGGGTCGGCACCATCGCGGTGTAGCGCGGGCCGTCGTCGGCCAGCACGTCGGCCGCCGCGTCGGCGAACGGTTCGGCCCGGAACGGCACGGAGAGATCGACGACACTGGCCTGAGTGCCAGCCAGCATGGCCCTGACCAGCACCTGGACCCCGCCGATGTACTGCGCGGGCGTGGCCAACAGCCACCGGCCGGGACCGCCGAGTCGGTCGTGGGTGGCGGCGGCCGACGCCCGGAGCGCGGCCGAGGACAGCAACACGCCCTTGGCGTCGCCGGTCGAGCCGGATGTGGTGATGATCACAGCCGTGTCCGGCTCGACGGGCTCATCCGGCGCCATCGCGGCCCGCAGCCCGGCCAGCCCGGGACTGTGCGCGTCCAACGGCAACACCGTCGGGCCGCCGGCCAGCGCGTCAGCCAGCGCGTCGGCCAGTTCGCGGACCGACCCGGGTTTGCCGTCCAGCAGGACTTCGCGCATCAGAAGTACCAAGGGAACGGCGACCAGTCCGGGTCGCGCTTCTCCAGGAAGGCATCGCGGCCCTCAACGGCCTCGTCGGTCATGTACGCCAACCTGGTCGCCTCGCCCGCGAACACCTGCTGGCCGACCAGACCGTCGTCGATCAGGTTGAACGAGTACTTCAGCATCCGTTGCGCTGTCGGGGACTTGCCGTTGATCTCGCGGGCCCACTGCAGCGCGGTGCGTTCCAGTTCGGCGTGCGGCACGACCTCGTTGACAGCGCCCATCTGGTGCATCTGCTCGGCGGTGTAGGTCCGACCGAGGAAGAAGATCTCCCTGGCGAACTTCTGCCCGACCTGGCGAGCCAGGTACGCGGAGCCGAAGCCACCGTCGAAGCTGCCCACGTCGGCGTCGGTCTGCTTGAACCGGGCGTGCTCGGCGCTGGCCAGCGTCAGATCACATGTGACGTGCAGGCTGTGCCCGCCACCGGCCGCCCAACCGGGCACGACGGCGATCACGATCTTGGGCATGAAGCGGATCAGTCGCTGGCACTCCAGGATGTGCAGGCGCCCGGCCCGCGCCGGATCCACCGTCTCCGCGGTCTCGCCGCTGGCGTACTGGTAGCCCGAGCGGCCGCGAATGCGCTGGTCACCGCCGGAGCAGAAGGCCCAGCCGCCGTCCTTGGGCGACGGCCCGTTGCCGGTGATCAGCACACAGCCCACGTCGGAGGTCATCCGCGCGTGGTCCAACGCCCGGTACAGCTCGTCCACCGTGTGCGGGCGGAACGCGTTGCGTATCTCGGGCCGGTGGAAGGCGATCCGCACGGTGCCCTGGTCGACAGCGCGGTGGTAGGTGATGTCGGTGAAGTCGAAGCCCGGGACCTCGGTCCAGGCGGCGGCATCGAACAACTCTGAGACGACGGGTTCCGGCACGCCTGCGAGGATAAGCCGGTGCAGCCGTCCACCGCGCAGGCCAGGGTGATCGTCGACGAACTGGTGCGCTGTGGGGTCCGACACCTGGTGGTGTGCCCGGGATCGCGCAACGCGCCACTGTCCATGGCGGCGTTCGAGGCGGCCGAAACGGGCCCGCTCACGCTGCACGTGCGGATCGACGAGCGGTCCGCGGGCTTTCTCGCGCTGGGCATCGGCAAGGCCGGTTCACTGGCCGCCGTCTGCTGCACGTCCGGCACGGCCGTGGCCAACCTGCATCCCGCAGTCCTGGAAGCGCACCACTCGGACACCCCGCTGCTGGTGCTGGCCGCGGACCGGCCCGCCGAACTGCACGGCACCGGCGCGAACCAGACGATCGAGCAGCGCGGCATCTACGGGCCAGCCGCGCCGTGTGTCGACCTGCCGCTGGCCGAGCGCAGGCCGGGCGGCAACGCGGTCTGGCGGGGCACGGTGTGCCGAGCGGTGGCGCTGTCCACTGCCGGCCCGGTCCAGCTGAATGTCCCGCTCCGGGAACCGCTGGTACCCGATGGCGACGACGACTGGCCGGAACCGTTGACCGGCCGAGCGGATGGCTCGCCGTGGACCCGCTGGCCGGCAGCCGGTGTCGGCACATCGACCGCGACCGGGCTCGCGGCCAGGACCGTGCTGGTGGTCGGTGATCCCGTCGGCAGGCCCGATCGGATCGCCAAGGCGGCAGCGGTAGCGGCCGAAGCTGGCTGGCCGGTGATCGCCGAACCCACCGGTATGGCCGCAGCAGGTCGCGCGCTGGCCAGCGGATCACTGCTGATCAACGCGGGTGAGCTGCCGCCTGAGCTGCGGCCGTCCGATGTGGTGGTGGCAGGCAGGCCGACGCTGACCAGAGGGGTCGGCGCACTGCTTCGGATGGCCGGCCGGGTCGTGGTGCTCGGTGAGCCGATCGGCTGGACCGACCCGCAGCGGCTGGCCACCGAAGTCGCCGACGAGATCGAGGCTTCCGTGCCCGACCCTGAGTGGCTGATTGCCTGGCAGGCTGCTGACCAGGCGGCGAGCGCTGCCGTGGACAAGGTGCTGGCCGGGCAGCGGTGGCCGACCGGCGCGCACGTGGCCAGGGACGTGGTTGCCGCGCTGCCACCGGACGCACGACTGTTCCTCGGCTCGTCCAACCCGGTCCGGTTCGTCGACTTCGTCGGGCGGCCGACGAGCCAGTTGATCCTGGCCAACCGGGGTGTGGCCGGCATCGACGGCAGCGTGTCCACGTCGGCCGGCATCGCCCTGGGCAGCGGGCACCCGTGCTACGCGCTGCTCGGCGACCTGACGTTCCTGCACGACGTGAACGGCCTGCTGGTCGGGCCGACCGAGCAGCGGCCGGACCTGACCGTCGTGGTCGTCAACGACGACGGCGGCGGCATCTTCTCGCTGCTCGAACAGGGCGCACCGGAGTACGCGAGCAGCTTCGAGCGGGTGTTCGGCACCCCGCACGGCGCGGACATCGCCGCCCTGTGTGCCGGCTACCGGGTGCCGCACGTGCTGGCGTCCGACGCGGACGAACTGGTAGCAGCGCTGGCGCCTGCGCCCGGCCTTCGCGTGGTCGAAGTACGGATGGAGCGAGCGGGGCTGCGCGACTGGCAGGCCGGGCTGTTCGAGGCGGTCCGCTCACAAGGCCAACGGCAGTAGCACCCGGAACGTCGTCCCGACACCGACCGTCGTGGCCACCTCGACCCGACCGCCGTGCGCTGCCACGATCGCAGCCACGATGGCCAGGCCGAGCCCGGTGCCACCGCTGATCCGGCCGCGCGCCGGATCAGCCCGGTAGAACCGCTCGAACACCCGTTCCGCCTGGTCCGGCGGCAGGCCGGGGCCCTTGTCCGCGACCTCCAACACAGCGTCCCGACCCTCGGCCCGCACCCGCACCTCGACCGGTGTGCCGGATGGCGTGTGCAGGATCGCGTTGTTCACCAGGTTGCCCAGGACCTGCCGTAGCCGGGCCTCGTCGCCGAGCACCGGCACCTCGGCGGGCTCCTCCGTCGAGTCGTCGGCGGGCGGCAGCCGTAGGCCGACCGCCCGGTCCGGTGCCACCGCGTGCACGTCGTGCACGGCGTCCACGGTGAGCACCGCGAGATCCACCCGCATGTGCTCCAGCGGGCGCTGCTGGTCCAGCCTGGCCAGCAGCAACAGGTCGTCCACCAGCAGGCCCATCCTGGCCGCCTGCTCCTCGATCCGGCGCAGCACACCGGCAACGTCCTCCGGTGACGTGGCGGCGCCCTGCCGGTACAGCTCGGCGTAGCCGCGGATCGACGTCAACGGCGTGCGCAGTTCGTGGCTGGCATCCGCGACGAACCGGCGCATCCGCTCCTCGGAACTGCGGGCCGACGCCTCGGACCGCTCGCTGGCCCGGAACGCGCTCTCGATCCGCTCCACCATCGTGTTGAACGCGCCGGCCAGCCTGCCCACCTCGCTGCGTGGCCTGCGCACCGGCACCCGCCGCGACAGGTCGCCTGCCGCGATCCCCTCCGCGGTCTGCTCGACCTCCTCCAGCGGGCGCAGGCTGCTGCGCACCAGCGCGTAGCCAAGGGCGCCGAGCAGGACCAGAGCACCGACCGAGATCCGCAGGTACATCGTGCTCAGGTCGCCGATCGCCGTGTCCACCTCGCTCTGGTCGGTGGCCACGACCACCGTCGCGGTGCTGTTCGCGCCGGCGACCGTCGTGGTCGGCACCGCCGTGGCCAGCACCCGCCAGTTGGTCCCGCCGCCCTGCGACGGCACGGTGAACGCCGTGCCGATCTCGGGACTGGCCGGCAGTTGCGGTGCCGACGTGTTGCCGGTCGCTGTCGGCGAGCGCCACACCGTCTGACCGTTCAGCTCGACGCTGATCTGGTCGCCGTCCGAGATCGGCGGCCGGCCGCCGAACCGGTCACCGCCACCGGGCAGCTGACCGGTGGACAACACCCGCACCACCTGCACGGTCGTGCGGCCGAGCCGGACGTCGAGCTGGTTGAGCAGGTAGCCCTGCATGGACGTGGAGGCCACGAAGTAGGAGCCGATCAGCACTGCGGCCAGCAGCAGGAGCAGCGTGACCACCAGCTGCACCCGCAGCGGCAGCCTGCGCACCCACGCCCAGGACACGCGGAACGGCCTGACCAGGACAGTCATCTCAGTTGGGGGCCAGCCGGAGCACGTAGCCGACACCGCGAACGGTGTGGATCAGCCGCGGCTCGATGACGTCCACCTTGCGCCGCAGGTAGGAGATGTAGGACTCCACGACACCGGCCTCGCCGTTGAAGTCGTAGCGCCACACCTGGTCCAGGATCTGCGCCTTGGAGACCACCCGGCCCGCGTTGCGCATCAGGTAGTGCAGCAGCTTGAACTCGGTGGGCGACAACGGAACCAGCTTGTCCGCCCGGCGCACCTCGTGGCTGTCCACGTGCAGCTCCAGATCGGCGTAGCGCAGCGGCGCCTCGGTCGGCTCGCCGATGCCCTTCGTGCGGCGGAGCACCGCGTTCACCCTGGCGATGACCTCCTCCAGGCTGAACGGCTTGGTCACGTAGTCGTCGCCGCCGATGGTCAGGCCGGTGATCTTGTCCTCGGCGGCGTCCCGCGCGGTGAGGAACAGCACCGGCACGGTCTGGCCGCCCGAGCGCATCCAGCGCAGCACGTCGAAGCCGTCCCGGTCGGGCAGCATCACGTCCAGCAGCACGAGATCCGGGCTGCGCCGCTCGACGGCACGCAGCGCCTCGTTGCCGGTGGCCGCGGTGTTGACCTCGAAACCGGCGAACCGCAGGCTCGTCGCGAGCAGCTCACGGATGCTCGGATCGTCCTCGACGACGAGCAGCATCGTGCGGTCGGCCATCGGCTGGCTCCCTCCCGGCACGGACAAGCACATCCTGTGCTTCCTGGGAGAATCCTGCGAGTCGACGCTGAGGGAAGCCTGCGAGTTTCCTGGGAATTGCCTGACAGACTTCAGTTGGCGGGCGGTGGCGCGACCATGAACTCGGGCGGTTGCCGCCTCGACCGGGTGCGCAGCGCCAGCACACACTCCCGAATGGCGTCCAACACCAGGATCGCGGCGACCGTGACCAGCAGGATCCCGATGGACATCCAGTTGCCGTAGAAGATCGTGGACCTCAGCGGCGGCTGGCCCGCACCCAGCGGGGTCACCATCGTGGTCACGCCGTGCTTCCAGGCCACGGTGCTGAACACGACAGCCACCACGGCGAGCACCACCTCACCAGCGGCGACGGCGAACCGCCACGGCTGGTTCAGCCGGGGTGCTGGCCCTTCGACACCCGACAGGGTGGACGACTCGGTGCTCACAGTCAGTCAGCCTCTCACGAATCGACCAGCGGCCGGATGGCGGCCCGTAACGCGTCCGGGTCCTTCGCCCACGCCAGGACGACGGTGTCGTCGGCCAGCCGCAGCGGCACCTCGGTGAACTTCTTCGGCACCGTCCAGCCACCGCCGAGCACGCGGGCACCGACCGGTGGGCCGACGTCGTCCACCTGCGCGATCTCCTTGGTCGGCAACGGTTCCCGGCCCTGGTGCAGTGCGTTGCTGGTGAGGATGACGGAACACACCCGGCGGCGGGCCTGCACCCACAGCAGCGCGATGCCGAACAGCAGCACCCCGACGATCAGCCAGTCCAGTCCGTGCACCGGCCCGCTCAGCGCCTCGACACCCGCGCCGATCAGCGCGAACGCCGGTCCCCACAGCAGCGGCCACCACGTCGACCCCGGTTCCGCGTAGAGCACCGGGGCCGTGTCGTCCAGTGGTGCCGTCACGCCGGCTCGGGCTTGGCGAAGAAGGGCTTCGCGGTCGGCGTGTACAGCAGGGCGACGGCGACGAGTTCGACCAGGATGCTGATCACCGTGACGATGTCCGTGCCGCCGAGGATGTTGAACAGCGCGAACAGCACGACGACCACGGTGAGCGCGATCCGAGCCCAGTTGCGGCCCACCTTGATCTTGTACGCGCAGAACACGTACAGGACGGCGAACAACAGGTCCAGCGTCACGTTGACGGTCAGGAAGGTGTGGATCGCCTCCCGTGCCTGCACCACGGTTGTGTTGGCGGGCAACGGATTGCGCAGTTGCGCGTTGACGAATCCCTGCCAGTCGGCCAGCGTGATCACGGCGATCACAGCACGCAGCGCGGCACTGGCGATCAGGATCCAGAACGAGATGAGCACCGGGCCGGGCGGTTTCGTGGTCGACTCGGTGTTGTTCGAGGTCACCTGGCGGACGCTAGAGCGGTGGGCGGGTGGTTGTCCACTCACCTTGTCGGGACGTTGACGTTGAAATACCGGTCGGCCGGCTGCCGGTACATCATCCCGGCCGCCCACGGCACCGCGCAGAACGCGACGAGGCTGAGCAGGCCCTGCCCGACGCTGCCGTCGGTGGCCGGACCGGTGAGCAGCGAACGGCCGGCCTGCCAGGCGAACACCAGTTCCAGCGGGATCGCCAGGACGGTGAGCAGCAGCCGACACCAGCGGGCGCCGTCGCGCATCGGCAGCACGAGGCTGGCCAGGAAGACGGCGGCGATGCCGAACAGCACGATGGCCAGCGGGCCGGGTTGGATCGTGGCGTACCTGTAGCTGAACTCGACGGCGGCCGGCCCGTGCGCGAACTGGCCGAGCGCGGACCCGGCGAACCAACAGCTGAACGCCAGCCACCAGGCCAGCGCCGAACGCTCGATGAGCGCGGGCCGGCTCGGCAGCGGGTAGGTCATGCCATCAGACTAACCCACCAAATCGGACTTTAGGCCGCCTAACACGATAACTGTTCGGATCACACGCGATCGTGTCAGTTGTCGGCCAGCCAGCCGGCGGCCTCGGTGGCCCAGTAGGTGAGGATGGCGTCGGCGCCCGCCCTGCGGATCGACGTCAGCGTCTCCAGGATGGTCCGCTGCCGGTCCAGCCAGCCGTTCTGGGCGGCCGCCTCGACCATCGCGTACTCGCCGGACACCTGATAGGCAGCGACCGGCACATCGGCGATCTCGGCCACCGCGCGCAGCACGTCGAGATAGGCCAGCCCCGGCTTCACCATGACGAGGTCAGCGCCCTCGGCCAGGTCGAGTTCGACCTCGCGGAGCGCTTCGCGGACATTGCCCGGGTCCTGCTGGTAGGTCTTGCGGTCACCCTGCAGTGCGGATTCGACGGCCTCGCGGAACGGGCCGTAGAAGGCGCTGGCGTACTTGGCCGAGTAGGCCAGGATGCCCGTGTCGGCCAGGCCCGCCGCGTCCAGCGCCTC
>DASXYT010000232.1:0-35761 GCA_036502345.1 Pseudonocardiaceae bacterium
TACAACCGGATGCTGGCGAAGCTGAATCAGCTAGACCAGCGCTGACTGTCCCCTGCGCCGAGTCGACCACCCATGAGGTCGAGTCGACGGCGCCAGCGGACGATTCGCGCGCCCAAGGGAACGAGCCGCCCGCACCGGCGGACGAATCGACCACCCACGAGAACGACTCGACCGCCCACGGGGACGAACCGCCCTCACCGCCAGCCGAACCGACCGCTCGCGAGAGCAAATCGACCGCGCCGGCGGACGAGTCGGCCACGCCGGCGGGCAAGCCGCCCACACCACCACCAGTCGAACCGACTGCCGGCGAGGGCGAGACGACCGCGCCGGCCGACGAATCGACCGCTCAAGGGCACGAGTCGACCGCGCGAGCGGACGAGTCGACCGCGACTGCTGGCAGGGGCGAGTCGGCTGCGCCAGCGGGCGATCCGACCGCCCGCGAGGGCGAGTCGACCGCGCTGGCGGACGAATCGGCTGTCGTCGGGGGCGAATCGGCAACGCCACCGGGCAAGTCGACCACTCGCGGGGACACCTCGGCCCGCAACCGGCGAGTCGATCACCTGCGAGATTGAGTCGGCCGCCCCGGCGGACGAATCGACCGCACCGGGAGTCGACACTCACGGCCGCAAGCCGCGTCGGATCGGCAAATTCAGGCCAGCTCTCTCACCTGGCGAGTCGACCACCTGCGGCGACGAATCGGCTGCCCCAGCGGGCGAGTCGACCGCGCCGGGGGTCGAATCGGCCCACACCCGGTGAGTCGACCGTGCAGCCGGGCAAGTAGACCACTGGCGGGTCAGATCAGCGCACCGCCAGCGAGTCGACCGCCCACGAGGGCGAGTCGGCCACGCCACCCGGCGAGTCGACCGCTCCAGGGGGCGAGTCGCCCACGCAGGCAGACGAGTCGACCGCTCTCGCGGCCGACATGCCTTACTCGACCGGGTCCGCGCTGATCTCAGGCGGACTGCCCGGTGGCGCCTGCTCCCGACGACTCGTCAATGCCGTGATCCCGAGAATCCCCGCCAACGGCAGCAACACCAAACCCGGCAGCTGATACCGCCACGAGAACTCGAAGATGGCCGCCGTGCCCAGCACCGTGATCGCCAGCCCGGTCGTCAGCAACGTCACCCCGGCCAGACCCGACCGTCGCGCTCGACGCGTCAACCCGCCCACCAACCCCAGGATCATCAGGCCGAACAAGATCGGACCTGGCGTGTACCCGCCGATATGGTAGTCGGTCATGAACCTGGCCAGACCGGCGTTCAGCGTGAGCCCCTTGCCGCCGTACTTCACCGCGTACGCGTTCGTCTGCTCGTACGCGTTCGCCGTGTGGTCGTTCGGGTCCACCGTGAAGATCGGGAACTGCGTCTGGAACTGCCACAGCCACGTCGGCGGATTGCCGGCCAGCGACGCGTGCCACGGCAGGAAGCCGGTGCCGAAGTCCTTCAGAATGGCCACCGCCACCGCCACCGGCTGGTGCTCGATCACCCGCTTGGCGAACTGCCGGTCCAGGTCGTACTTCGTCTCCCCCGGCGGCACATAGCCAGGCCACGACGGGTCGTCGCCGTCCAGGTGGGCATACGTGTTCGAACCCAACCGCTGCCCCAACGGCTCCTTCGGGCACAACTGCGCCAACACCGGGTCCAGATCAAGCTTGGGACAATCGGCGATCTCCGCGGTCCGCCCGTAGAGCGAGTTGCCCGACGCCGTGCTCAGCCCCCAGTAACCCGCCTTCGAGTGGAAATACGTCGCATACGCACCGACGACGACCAGGAAACACGCGGCCAGCGCACCGAACCGGGCCGCGATCTTCCGCCACCCGCCTGGCACCCGCCACTGTCGTCCGACCAGCACCACATAAAGAGCGACGGGCGCGATCGTGGTGATGGCGACCATGCGGATCGACATCGCGAGACCGACGGTCAACCCGGCCGCCGCGACCCAGCCGATCCCCGGCACACCCCGACCGATCAGCAGCCAGAGCAGCACCACCAGCAGGACTTCGAGCCAGACGTCGGTGAGGACGTTCTGCTCGATCTGCAACTGGTAGCCGTCCAGCAGCACCGGCGCGGTGGTCAGCGCGGCCAGCCACCGGCGAGCGCCACACTTGAGCGCGATCCGGTACAGCAGCAGCGCCATACCGATGCCCGCGAGATGCTGCACGGCGCTGACCAGCGCGATCCCGCCCAACGGGACCAGTGGCTTGAGCACGAACAGCGAGTAGCCGATCGGGTCCAGGAACTGCGGGTTCTCCGGGCCGATGTTGTCCAGGTAGCGGTACGAGTCGGTGTAGAGCAGCGCGGGCTGATACGCCAACCACGTCACCACCCGCAGCCCGACACCCAGCAGCAGCAGCGCGGAAAACAACCAGTGCGCCCGCAGCAACCAGGAGAACCGGCCGCCCCGCGAGACGTCCGGCGCCTGGTCGGCAGGCGGGACCGGTGTCGTGTTCGTGTCCGCCAACAGGTCGGCCTGTGATGTCGCCATGTCGCAGATCAAAATATCCGACCTGGCTGTGAACGATCTGAGTCGGGTGCCGCCGAACCTGGGAAACAGCTAAGGGTTCTGCGGCGCAGTCCGGCCGGAAGCAGCCGAACCACGGAGAGTCACCAAATGAGGGGTGCTACCGTCCGTGCCGGAGCCGTCACCCAGCGCCCTGAGCATCGCCGTTACGGTCCATACCCTGATGTCCGGCCGGAGGCTTTGGTGACGTTTCGTATCGGTGATCGGCAGATCGGGCCGGCCCACCCACCGTTCGTCGTCGCCGAGATCGGCATCAACCACGACGGCGACCCGGCCAAGGCGCACCGCATGGTCGACGATGCCGCCGACGCGGGCGTCGAGTGCGTGAAGTTCCAGACCCACGTCGTCGACGACGAGATGATCCCGAACGACGTCGTGCCGGGCAACGCCGACGAGCCGATCTACGACATGATGCTCCGCTGCGCGCTGTCCGGGCAGGACGAGCGGGAACTGAAGCAGCACGCCGAGGACCGCGGCCTGGTGTTCCTGTCCACGCCGTTCTCCCGCGCCGCCGCCGACCGGCTGGCCGCACTCGACGTCGCCGCCTTCAAGATCGGCTCCGGCGAGTGCAACAACTACCCGCTGATCCAGCACATCGCCGGCTTCGGCAAGCCGGTCATTCTGTCCACCGGGATGAACGACGTGAAGTCGATCCGGCCCGCGGTGCGGATCCTGCGCGCGGCCGGCGTCGGGTTCGCCCTGCTGCACTGCACGTCCCTGTACCCGACGCCACCGGAACTGGTCCGGCTCGGCGCTCTGGCCGAGATCGGCGCCGCGTTCCCGGATGCCGTGCTCGGCCTGTCCGACCACACCACGTCGATCTACCCGTGCCTCGGCGCCGTACCGCTGGGCGCCCGAGTGCTGGAACGGCACTTCACCTCGGACCTGGCCTGGCCGGGACCGGACATCCCGGTGTCGTCCACTCCCGCCGAGTTCGCCCGGCTGGTCGAGGGCTCACGACTGATCCACGCCGCGCTCGGCGGCCGGAAACAGATCCTGTCCGCCGAGCAGCCGACCATCGACTTCGCCTACGCGTGCGTCGTGACCACCAGTGCCATCCCCGCCGGAACGCAGCTGACCAGCGAGAACACCTGGGTGAAGCGGCCGGGTACCGGTGAGATCAAGGCCGCCGACTACGACACCGTGCTGGGCAGGACCGCCGCGAGAGACCTCGAAGCCGACGCGCAGATCCGCTGGGCGGACCTCGTTGAAGAATGACCACGAAGTGGTGTTCGTGACCGGCACCAGGGCCGATTTCGGGAAGATGCGGGACATCATGGTCGCCGTGCAGGACAGCCCACTGCTGTCCACGCGGATCGTGGTGACCGGCATGCACCTGCTGCGCCGCTACGGCTACACGGTCCGCGAGATCGAGCGCGCCGGGCTGCGCAGGCTGCACCTGATCCCCAACCAGGTGGACGGCGAGCCGATGGCACTCGTGCTGGCCAACACGGTGCAGGCGCTGACCAGGCTGGTGCACGAGGAACACCCGGCCGCGATCGTCGTGCAGGGTGATCGGGTGGAAGCACTGGCCGGTGCCCTCGTGGGCTCGCTGACCAACGTGCGGGTGATCCACGTCGAGGGCGGTGAACTGTCCGGCACCATCGACGACACCATCCGGCACTCGATCTCCAAACACGCGCACGTCCACCTCGTGGCGAACGAGAGCGCCAGGGAAAGGCTGCTGCAACTCGGCGAGGAGCCGGAGCGGATCTTCGTGGTGGGCAGCCCGGAGGTGGACGTGCTGACGTCACCGGACGCGCCGACGCTGGACATGGTGCGGGCCCGCTACGACATCTGCTTCCCGACGTTCGGCGTGCTCGCCCTGCACCCGGTGACGACCGAGTTGGAGCACACCTCCCGACACGCCGCCGAGGTGGTGGACGCCGTGCTCGCCGACGGCGGCAACTGGGTGGTCATCGACCCGAACAACGACGAGGGCTGCGAGCGGATCCGGCACCAGTTGGACCGGCTGACCGGGCCACGGTTCGTCCGCCTGCCGTCCATGCGGTTCGAGTTCTACGTGACCCTGATGCGGCACGCCGACGTGCTGCTCGGCAACTCGTCCTCCGGTGTCCGCGAGGCGCCGGTGCTGGGCACGCCGTCGGTGAACGTGGGCACCCGCCAGCGGCGCAGGTCCACAGCGGTCAGCGTGCGACACGTGCCGGCCGAGAAGACAGCCGTGCTGGCCGCGATCGCGCGAGCCCGCGTGCTCGGCCGGCACCCGAGCGACACCGGGTTCGGCGAACCGGGCGCCAGCAGGCGGATCGTGGCGCTGCTGGAGGGCGAGGAGATCTGGCGGACCTCCCTGTACAAGGAGTTCGTGGAGGTCAGCCCCGTTGGCTGACGATCAGACCCAGCCCAGTTCGGCTGCCGTGCGCTCGGCGAGCACGAGATCGGCGGGCCCGTCGATGTCGATCGCACGCGCGGCCGGCACCACCTGGGCCAGCACGTCCGGCACGAAGAACCTGCCGTGCGCACGCAGGTCCCCGGCCGACACCACGTACACCCCACCGGTCGGCTGGAGCACCGGCGGCAGTACCTGCCTGGGCGCCTCCAGATCGGCCCATTCCCGTGCCGGCGCGAGCACGCCGTTCACCAGCACACAGGCCTTCCACGGGTGGTGGCCGGCCCGCTCGGCCACCTGCACCACCGAGCCGGTCGGCCGATTTCCGTGCAGCAGCAGGCATTTCCGCACATCGTCACCGGTGCGCAGCGGTGACGTCGGCTGGAGTAGCACCACGACGGTGTCGTCCGGCTCGTCGGCCACCGCGTGCAGCACGGCGGAGACGCTGCGACTCGTCGGACCGGCGAGTGCGGCCGGCCTGTTGATCACCGTGGCACCGGCGGCGCGGGCGACCGTGCCGATCCGCTCGTCGTCCGTGCTGACCAATACCGTGTCCACATCGGCGTGCAGGGCGGCCGCGACCGCGACGGCCACCAGCGGCGTGCCGAGGAACGGGGCCAGGTTCTTACCGGGAAAGCCGGTCGAGCCCCCGCGGGCCGGCACGACAGCCACCATCCGCCTGGACAACAACCGAGGACTCCTCTGCCGATGAGTAGCCAGCAGACTACGGCCGGGCTGCGCACCCTGCTGGCCGGCTACGCGCGGCAGCAGGAGCCGAGGTCGATCGCCATCGTCGGCAACGCACCGCTGTCCCCCGATCCGGCGCGGGCGGCGCGCATCGACGGTGCCGACCTGGTGGTCCGGATGACCAGCCTCGGCCTCGACGAGGGCACGCCTGCGCTGGGCAGACGGTGCGACGTGGTCGTGCTGCACCGGGGCGTGATCGCCAGTCCGCACACGTTCGCCGACTACACCACCAAGCTGTATCTGCTGGTCGAGCCGGGCAGGCTGCACTGGGAGCCGGAGGCGCTGCCGCACTGGTGGCCGCCGGATCTCGGGTTCCTGCCGGTACCCAACCGGGAGTACACGGTGCCGCTGCTGCACCTGCTGGGGCTGGACCCGGCACAGCCGGTGTGGCCGACCACCGGCACGTTGATCACGTACGTGCTGACCGAACTGTTCCCGGCGGCCCGTGTTCTGCTCACCGGAATGTCGATTGTGGACAATCCGGACCAGCGAACGTTCCAGCACGCCTGGGGCGACCCGGTGCGGGTGACCGAGGAACACCGGCTCACCGCCGAGGCGAACCTGCTTCGCGACTGGCACGCCCGAGGAAGGATCGAGTTGCTGTCATGAAACATGCCCTACGAGGAATCGTGCGGCGGACCGGTGAGCCGGTCTGGAGTCGGCTGTGGCCGAGGGTCGAGGCGGTCGCCGAGCGGCACGCCGCAGGCGCCGCCCGCGAACTGCGCGGCGAGATCGCCGAACTGCGTGCCGAGATCCGAGGCGATCTCGCCGGCCTGCACGAAGCGGTGGACCGGCTGGCCGGCCTGTTCGGCCGGATGGACTGGACCGAGGGCGAGACGCGCAGGATCGGCCCGCACGTGGCAGCGCTCGACCAGCGGGTGGCCGGCCTGGAGCGGCAGCAACTGGACCGGCAGCCGACCGGGTTGACCACCGACGACGAGCAGCAGCGCGAGGCCAGGTCCCTGGTGAGCGAGATCCGCACCGAGCACAGCAGGGTCCGCGCCCGGCTGTCCGTCGTGGCCGCGTACGAGCACCGGATCACCCAGCTCGAACGCGCCGTGGAAGCCGACTGGCCCTGACCCGGGAGCGGGGTCAGGGCCAATCGAAGAACCGTCAGAACGTGGCCGGTGGCTCCCAGTCCGGGCGCAGCGGCATACCGGACCGCCCGCCGTCCGGCTTCACGCCGAGCACCTGGTGCAACTGGATGAAGTTGCGGTGGAAGCCCAGTCGCGACGCCGCCATGTACAGCCGCCAGACCCTGGCCATGCCGTTGCCGACCTCGGCGACCGCCTCGTCCCAGTGCGCGTTGAGGTTGTCGCACCAGCCGTGGAGCGTCTTGGCGTAGTGCTCACGCAGGTTCTCCTGGTGGCGCACCTCGAAGCCGTTGTCCTGCATCACGGTGACCAGTTCACCGGAGGTCTCCAGCTCACCGTCCGGGAACACGTACCGGTCGATGAACGCGCCGACCTCGGCCGGGTGCCGGCTGTTCGGCCGGGTGATGCAGTGGTTCAGGATCCGGGCACCGGGACGCATCTTCCCGTGCAGGAAACGGAAGTACGCCGGCACGTTGGCCTGTCCGATGTGCTCGGTGAGGCCGATCGAGCTGACCGCGTCGAAGTCGGTCTCGGTGACGTCCCGGTAGTCCTGGTACCTGACCTCGGCCAGGTCGGACAGCCCGGCGTCGGCGATGGCCCGCTGCGCCCACTCGGCCTGCCGCTGGGACAGGGTCACACCCAGCGCCTTCACGCCGTAGTGCTTGGCGGCGTGCATCACCATGCCGCCCCAGCCGCAGCCGACATCCAGCAGCCGCATCCCGGGCCGCAGCGCCAGCTTGCGGGACACCAGGTCGAACTTGTGGTCCTGGGCCTGCTCCAGGGTGGCGTCCTCGGTCGGGTAGCAGGCGCAGGTGTACGCCATGGACGGTCCGAGCACCCACTCGTAGAACGTGTTGGACACGTCGTAGTGGTGCGCGATGACCTTGCTGTCCCGGGTCTTGGAGTGCCGTCTGCCGAACTCGCGCAGCCGGCCGAGACCCGCCTTGCTCCTGCGTTCCTGCACCGGCGGCGCGACCGGCCACCACAGCCGGGCCGCGATCATCCGCAGCACCAACTGGGTGCGCACGTCGGACGGCACCTGGTTGAGCGTCAGCTCGGGCAGGCTGGCCAGCGCGGTGTACATGTCACCGACCACGTCCAGCGTGCCGGACACGTACGCCCGCGCGAGGCCGAGCTCGCCGGGTGCCGACGCCAGATACGACATCGCGAGCGGCGAACGAACGTCGAGGCGTACCGGCGCGCTGGCAGAACCCGACCGGCTTCCGTCATAGGCGGTGAACTCGATGGGCACATCGGGCCCGACCATCCTCGTGACGACATCGGCCAACCCCATGGCGCCGCTCCTTCCTACGTCGTGCTGACTGTTCGTGACCCGGGCCGACATCAACGATTGCGTACGCACTTGGCGTACAGGTCGGGAAGCCGGCTGTCCGGGTCGTACTCCTGCTTCATCTTCCGGTACGCGTCGCCGTTGTACAGCCGCCAGAACTCCTCCGGCGAGTAGAACGACGTCGAGTACAGGGACTTGTGGCCACCCAGTTCGGTGACCTTGTCCTCGATCAGCCGGTTGTGGGTGCCGTCCGGGTCGCCCGGCTTCAGCGGCACGGTGGCCCAGAAGCCGACGTTGACGTACAGCTCGTCCGGCTGGAGCGCGTACAGCGGCCAGGCCGGGCCGGACCGCAGTCGCAGCGGGCACAGCCAGACCGGGCTGATGCCGATCTCGGCGTGGAAGAAGTCCAGGAACTCGGCCAGCCGACCGACCGGGATCTCCACGTCCTGGATCACGGCCTCCTGCGCCGGCTTGTTGGTGGCCCGGTAGAGCTTGTCCGACAGCTGGTAGCGGCGGTCCAGGGCGACCATCCTGCGGTACACGTCGGAGCGCAGGTACTTGCGTGGCCAGAACCGGCGGACCGCCGGGTTCTGCACGCCGAACACCTTCGAGCACCAGAACCAGTCGGTGTCCCAGCGCCACAGATAGTCCCGAATGGTGAGAAAGTCCTCGGAGCGCTCGCCGACCGACTTGTAGAAGATCTGTTGCCCGGTGTAGTCGCTAAGATACGGAACGTCGTCGGTGTATGAGCCCAGCGTGAGGTACAACCGGTCCGAATTGAAGACGGTGCCGTCCACAAAGTGGACCGCCTGTCCGCCGAACGAGTGAGATTCGGAAATTTCCGCGATCGCGGCGGCGCACTCCTGCGCCGTCCGGAACGGCACGTGCCGCAACCGCACGTAGGGCTGCACGCGCTCCAGTTCGATGCGCAGTCGCAGTGTGTAGCCGAGGGTGCCGTAGGAATTGGGAAATGTCCGGAACAGCTCGGCGTGCTCGTTGTCCGGCCTGGCCACGACGACCCTGCCGTCGCCGGTCAGGATCTCCGCCTCCAGCACGGACTCGTGCGGAAGGCCGTTACGGAATGATGTCGACTCGATGCCCAGCCCGGCGACCGCGCCGCCCAGCGTGATGGTCTTCAACTGCGGCACGACCAGCGGCATCAGGCCGTGCGGCAGCGTCGCGTGCACCAGGTCCTCGTAGGTGGTCATGCCGCCGACCTCGGCAACAGCCGCTTCGGGGTCCACCGAGAGCACCGAGTTGAACTGGCTGACGTCCAGACCCGGGGCACCTGTCGGGTCCCGGAACCGGAACAGATTCGACGTCGGTTTGGCCAGCCTCACCGGCGAACCGGTCGGCAGCGCGGAGTAAGATTTTTGGAGCGTCGCAACGGCAGCGCGATGGCCGTCCAGGTCGGCTCCGTCGAGGTAGGCACCCATGACCACCGATGCTATTGCCCGGTGTCGCCCTGGTCACTGGACGACCATCTGGTGGCCGTGTGATCTCAGTGTCATCTCGGACTCATTTCGGTACGTGTGATCCGGGACCGTGCGGACAACTTCCCCGACGCCGGTGCGTCATACGGTGTGAGGGACCACGCAGACAGGTAAGAGGGGCAGATGCAGGACGGCAACGGAGCGACTCGCCGACACCGTCGGACGGCGGCCAGTGCGATCGGATTGGCAGCGGCAGCGATCGTGCTGGCGGCGTGCTCGTCCACACCCAGTTCGATCGGAACCAACACCAACGACGTGTTCGGATCGCCGGCACCGGGACAGGCAGGTAGCGGTGGCGCCGCCACCACGACAGCCAATCCCGCGTCGGTCAGCATCACGCCGGCCTCCGGTACGCAGATCAACCCGGCGACACCGATCGTGGTCAAGGCCAGCAACGGCACGCTGACCAGCGTCACCGTCACCAACACGGCGAAGGGCACTCACGTCACCGGTGAGCTGTCCGCCGACAAGGCCACCTGGACCTCGAACGAGGACCTCGGCTACGGCGCCTCCTACGCCGTCGCGGCCGTGGGTGCGAACAGCGCGGGCAAGTCCGTCACGCAGAACTCGACGGTCACCACGCTGAAGCCGGCCAAGGTCGTCTACCCGAACATGATCCCGGCGCCCGCGTCGGTGACCAGCATCGGCGTCGGCCAGCCCGTGGTGTTCCTGTTCGACCAGCCGGTGAAGAACAAGGCTGCCGTGCAGGCCAAGCTGAGCGTGACCACGTCGCCGTCCCAGCCGGGCGCCTGGTACTGGATCTCCGACGAGGAGGTGCACTACCGCGGCGAGGGCTACTGGCAGGCCGGCACCACCATCAACGTGACCGCGAAGATCTACGGTCTCGACTTCGGCGGTGGCGTCTACGGCGCCGAGGACCGCCAGGTCACCTACAAGGTGCACGACGCGCTGGTCGCCAAGGCGGACGGCAACACCGAGAAGATGACCATCTACGACGACGGTCACGCCATCAAGACCATGCCGATCAGCATGGGCAAGACGGCCACCCCGACCCACACCGGTGTGCACGTGATCTCGGCGAAGAACCAGTCGGTCCAGATGAACTCGTGCTCGTACGGCGTGTGCCCGCCGGACCCGAGGGCGTACAACGAGACCGAGTACTGGGCCGAGCGCATCAGCAACGACGGTGAGTTCGTGCACGAGAACCCGGCCACGGTCGGCGTGCAGGGCGCGTCCAACGTGTCGCACGGTTGCATCAACCTGAGCGAGGCCAACGCCAAGTGGTTCTTCAGCCACATGGGCATCGGTGACGTCGTCGAGGTCACCAACTCGGGTGGCCCGAAGCTCCAGCTGTGGGACCGCTACGGCGACTGGGCAGTGTCCTGGTCGACGTGGGAAGCCGGTAACGCGTAAAGCTTTTCGCGGTAGAACGAAGGGGCCAGGTCCGATCGGACCTGGCCCCTTCGTCTGTTCGGTTGTTACGACAGTGCGAGGAACAGCAGGCCGTTGGGGGAGCCGACACCGGTCACGTCGTCGTAGCCCCTCGTGGTGTGGATGACCTGGTCCGGGTCGTTGAACGTGCGGACCGACGTGATCAGGCCGCCGGACGCGTCAACGCTGTTCGCGAAGTCCACCCTGACCACTCCGGTGTTCTCCGGCAGCACGTCGTGGATGGCGTTCGTGTGCGCGGTGAAGTGGTACAGCAGCGGGTTGATGAACCCGTGGTGGAAGTGGTCCAGCTGGTCGGCGTCGGCCATCATGCCGGCCATCAGCGGGGACGCCAGGCTGGTGCCACCGAGACGGAACTGGTCGTACTGGACGCCGGTCGGGAACGTCTGGGTCTCGCCGACCAGGAAACCGGTGTTCGGGTCGGCCACCATCGAGATGTCCGGCACGACGCGACCGCGGTTGTTGCCGGTCTGGTTCTGCCGCGCGAGCGCGTCAGGGACGACACCCCGCTGGTAGGCGGGCTCGGCGAACACGCGGCTGGTGCCACCACCGGAACCGCTGGTGAAGCCCGGTGCCGGGAAGGCGCCGTTGGTCAGCACCGACTTGCCGGTCTCCCAACCGGTCTGCACGCTGATGTTGTTGTGCTTGTCGATGCCGAGGCTGGTGCCACCGACGGCGGTCACGAACGGGTCGGACGCGGAGAAGTCCGGCTCGGGCTGACCGATGTTGGCGACCTCGTCACCGGAGTCACCGCTGGAGAAGTACAGGCCGATGCCCTCAAGAGCTGCCTGCACGGCGATCTGGTGGAACGCCTGGATCTCGTCCGCGGGCAGGTCCTCACCGAGGTCGCCGTAGGAGTTGGACACCAGGTCGGCGCTGTGCGCGGCGACGATGCTGTTCAGCGAGTCGTCCAGGGTCAGGTCCTCGCAGTCCGCGCCACCGACGAACAGGATGTGCGCGCCGGGAGCCATCGCGTGCACGGCCTCGACGTCCAGCGTCTGCTCGCCGTACCAGCCTGCGGCGTCACACTGACTGGGGTCTTCCAGGCCCGGGGTGGGCGCGGCGACCTGCTGGGTGAACTGCGACGCCAGCAGCGGGTGTGCCGGGTCGTTGAGGTGCGCGTAGTGGGCGGCGTCGGAGAACAGCGTCGGCGAGCCGAACGCGTCCACGATGCCGACGGTGACGCCCCGGCCGCTGACGCCGGACTGCACCGCGCCTGCGATGCCGTAGGCACCGCGGAGCTGGCTGGGCACGTAGCCACAGGGCGCGTAGGACAGCGTCTTGCCCTGGAACTTCGGGTCCGTCGTGTCGATCTTCTGACCGTAGAACGCGCTGCACGGCCGTGCGTTGCGGAAACCGGCAGGCGGCGGAACCACCGACGGGCTGGTGCCCGCGTCCAGCATCGGCTTCATCAGGTTCTCGGCCTGGTCGACACCGAGGACGCCGACCACGTCGGGCGCGATCGAGGCCGGTACCGACAGGTCGGTGTTCGGAGCGCGCAGCGTGCTGCCCTGGACCGAGTAGTTACCGAGCTGCACGTTGAAGGCCTTGTCCACCTGGGCGGCCGTGCCGGTCGCCTCGATGAACGCGTTGTTCGAGGGAACGCTGTCGATACCGAAGCCGGCCGAGCCGAGCCAGCCGCGCACCGACGAGACCTGGGCCGACGTCGGCGCGAACTGCGCCTTGACCTGGGTGGTGGACAGGTAGTGACCGTAGGCGGCACTGGTCGGGCTGGACACCGAGAGCGCGAGGGCTTCGGCACCGGCCTCGTTGCGGGTGCGCAGGTAGACCCGGAAGGTCACCTGGGAGCCGGCCGCCACGTCGGCGACCTTGGTGTTCGGGGTGGCCCACTGCGGATGGGACTGCGGGATCGTCGCGGGTCCATCCGCCGCTGCTGCCGGCATGGCGGCGGCGAGACCGCCCACCACCGCCAGAGCTACGACTATTGCGGGGGTTTTTCGCACTACAGGGTGCCCCTTACTTCCGGCCGACGGGGGTGTCGGCGGCCACCGCAGAATGTATGTCCAACGTCACCCATTAGTGAAGAAAAGTTAGCCTCGGAGACCAGTTCTGTTACCTTCTGTACATACTCGACATCCGAACGGAGTCATCAGATGAGTGACTTGGCGCACCGATTGCGGGCAATAAGGGTGTTTGACGGAAACCTCCCCGCCTTCGACGCCGAGCAGGTCCCGGAGCACCCGGCGACCTTGTTCACCACCTGGCTGACCGAGGCCATCGACGCCGGTGTCGCCGAGCCGCACGCGACCATATTGTCCACTGTGGACGGCGCTGGGCATGCGGATGCGCGGGTGCTGATCCTGAAGGACGTGGACGACGACGGCTGGTGGTTCGCGAGCACTTCGACCGGCCCGAAAGGTGCCCAGTTGGCGAACAACCCGTGGGCGGCGCTGACGTGGTACTGGCCGGGCCAGGGCAGGCAGGTGCGGATGCGCGGCGAGGTACGCAGGGGCAGCCAGGGCGACAGCGCGAGGGACTTCCTGGCCAGGGCGGTCGGCAGCCGGGCGGAAGCACTGGTCGGCCGGCAGAGCCAACACCTGGCCAACCGGGGCGACCTGACGGCGGCACTGGCCAAGGCGGAAGCCGACATCACCGGGGACCCGGACCTGGTGGCCGACGACTGGACCAGGTACGTACTACGGGCCAGGGAGGTCCAGTTCTTCCAGGGCAACCCCAACCGCCAACACGCCCGGGTGCGGTACCAGTTCACCGGCGCCATCTGGACGCACAGCCTCCTGTGGCCCTGACCGCCGTTGCAGATGCTGCAGATAGCATCTAGTCTGGAGTCGGCGAGAGGAGAGATCGTGACTGCTAGCTGCGCCGTGCTCGAACTCGACCAGCCGGACCCCTCGACGCGGAAAGCCTTGTCACGGTTCGAACATGCGGTGAATGCCGCCCGGCAACAGCCTGTCGTGTTGTTCGTCGGCAACGAACGGATCGACATCCCGGAAGCGATGCTGGTCCTGTTCCTGCAGGCGATACACGAACAGGCCGCAGGACACCGGGTCCGACTGCTGGCCCCGGACGCCAAGGACGAGCTGACCCCCAATCAGGCAGCGGCCTACCTCGGCATCTCCCGCCCACTACTGGTGAAGCTGCTCGACGACGGCACCATCCCGGCCCGCGCGCTACCTGGCAGCCGGCATCGCAAGATCGCCGTGGCCGATCTGGAGGCTTACCACCAGCGCAAAAACCAGCGGCGGCGGCGAATCGCCGCAGCCATGGACGACGTGGCGGACGCAGGCCTGTACCTGCCGGAAGACTGAACGGAGGCTCTGGCGCGCCAGCGGCGCGTCACAGCCCCAACTGGCGGGCGATGAGCATTCGCTGTACTTCGCTGGTGCCTTCGCCGATCTCCAGGATCTTGGCGTCCCGGTAGAAGCGGCCTACCGGGTACTCGTTCATGAAACCGTATCCGCCGAACACCTGCGTCGCTTCGCGTGCGTTGTCCATTGCCGCGTTGGACGCCACCAGTTTCGCGATCGCGGCCTCCTGCTTGAACCGCTCGCCACGCAGCATCTTGGCCGCCGCCTGGTAGTACGCCAGCCGCGCCGTGTGCGCCCGGACCTCCATGTCGGCGATCTTGAACTGGATCGCCTGGTACTCCCCGATCTTGTGCCCGAACGCTTCCCGCTCCCTGGCGTACCGCACACACTCGTCGACGCAGCCCTGCGCCAGCCCGACCGACAGCGCCGCGATGGCGATCCGTCCCTCGTCCAGGATCGACAGGAACTGGGCGTATCCCCTGCCCCGCTCGCCGAGCAGGTTCTCCGCCGGCACCCGACAGTCCACGAACGACAGTTCGCGGGTGTCCGATGCGCACCAGCCGACCTTCGAGTACTTCTTCGACACCGAGAACCCCGGCGTGCCCGACGGCACGATGATGGCCGAGATCTCCTTGCGCCCGTCCGGCCTGGTTCCCGTCACGGCGGTCACCGTGACCAGGGCCGTGATGTCCGTGCCCGAGTTGGTGATGAACGCCTTCGACCCGTTGATCACCCAGTGGTCACCGTCCAACCGAGCCGTCGTCGTGGTCGCGCCGGCGTCCGACCCGCCGCCCGGCTCGGTCAACCCGAACGCGCCCAACCGCTCCCCGGCGCACAGCGCCGGCAGCCACCGCGCTTTCTGCTCGGCCGTGCCGAACCGGTACAACGGCATCGCACCGAGCGACACCCCTGCCTCCAGTGTGATCGCAACCGACGAGTCGACCCGGCCCAACTCCTCCAACGCCAGGCACAGCGCGAAGTAGTCGCCGCCCATGCCGCCGTGCTCCTCGTCGATCGGCAGCCCGAACAGGCCCATCCGACCCATCCCGGCGACGATGTCGTACGGGAAGTCGCCGCGCTCGTAGAACTCCCCGATCACCGGCGCCACCTCGTGCCGGGCAAAGTCCTCGACGGTCTTGCGCAACGCCTCCTGCTCGGCGTCCAGCCTGTTGTCGATCATCATTCCTCCGGGCTTGTGACCACGGCCAACGGTTCGTCCAGCGCGACCTGTTGGCCGGCCCGGACGTACAACTCCGAAACCACGCCATCCACCTGTGCGGTGATGGTGTGTTCCATCTTCATCGCCTCGACGACCAACAACGGCGTACCGGCCGTGACCTCCGCGCCCACCGCGACCCGCACGGCCAACACAGTCCCGGGCATCGGACTGGTCAACGGGCCGCCGGCAGCCGAAGCAGCCGCGCCAGCCACCGCAAGCCGTGACGTCTCCGTCAGCGGCCACGCCCGACCGTCGATGCCCAGCCACAGCACGGCCCCGTCCCGCGCGCAGCCGTAGCGCCGGGTCGTGCCGTCGTACTCCAGCACCAGGTCCTGGCCGTCCCAGCGACCGGCGGCCCGCACGGCAGGGTCCTCACCGATGACCACCTCGGCCTCGGCGGCCCGACCCCGCAACCGCACCGGTACCGGCTCCCGGCCGGGCAGCCCGATCGACCAACGGGTCCACGCCCGCTCGCCGAGCCGCCACCCGCCCGGCACGTCCCACGGGTCACTGCCGGCCGATTCCAGCGTCAGCGCCCGCTCCAGCACACCGGCGACCAGCACGTGCGACGGCACGTCGTCGGCCACCAGGCTGTCCATCGACCGCTCGACCAGACCGGTGTCCAACCGCCCGGCCACCACGTCCGGATCGGCCAACAACCGTTGCAGGAAGCCAAGGTTCGTCGTCACACCGAGGATCTCGGTGGACCGCAGACCGGCCTGCAACCGGCGCAGTGCCTCGTCCCTGGTGTCGGCGTGCGCGATGTACTTGGCCAGCATCGGGTCGTAGTCACTGCTCACCACCATGCCCGGCGCCAGCGACGAGTCCACCCGCAGCCCGACCGGTTCGCGCAGCGCCAGCACCCGGCCGCCGGTGGGCAGGAAGCCACGCGCCGGGTCCTCCGCGTAGACACGCACCTCGATGGCGTGGCCGACCGGGGCACCGTAGGAAACCGTCAGCCGCTCACCGGCAGCCACCCGCAGTTGCTGCTCCACCAGGTCGATACCGGTGACCAACTCGGTGACCGGGTGCTCGACCTGGAGCCGGGTGTTCATCTCCATGAAGAAGAACTCGTCCGGCCGGTCCGCCGACACGATGAACTCGACCGTGCCCGCACCGGTGTAGCCGACCACCTTCGCAGCGTCCACGGCCGCCTGGCCCATCCGCTGCCTGGTCGGATCGTCCAGGAACGGCGACGGCGCCTCCTCAATGATCTTCTGGTGCCGCCGCTGCAGGCTGCACTCCCGCTCGCCGAGGTGCAGCACGGTGCCGTGCGCGTCGGCGAGCACCTGGATCTCGATGTGCCTCGGCTGGGTGACGAACCGTTCGACCAGCAGGGTGCCGTCCCCGAACGACGACGTCGCCTCCCGGCGCGCCGACGCGATCGCCTCGGCCACCTCACCGGCCGACGTGACCAGCCGCATGCCCTTGCCGCCACCACCCGCGGATGGCTTGAGCAGCACGGGAAAACCGACCTCGGCGGCCGCATCGGCCAACTGTTCGTCGGTCATGTCCGGCTCGGTCCGGCCGGGCACCACGGGCACCCCGGCCTGCGCCACGGTGAGCTTCGCCCGGATCTTGTCGCCCATCGCCTCGATCGCCGACACCGGCGGCCCGACGAACACCAGGCCGGCCCGCTCGCACGCGGCGGCGAAAGCGGCGTTCTCGGAAAGGAAGCCGTAGCCGGGATGTACCGCGTCCGCACCGGTCCGCCGTGCGGCGTCGATGATCCGCTCAATCGACAGGTAGCTCTCACTGGCTTTCGCCGGCCCGATCCGCACGGCGACGTCGGCGGCCAGCACATGGCGAGCGCCCGCGTCCGGGTCGCTGTAGACGGCGACCGACCGGATGCCCATCCGCCGCAGTGTGTCGATCACCCGGACGGCGATCTCGCCCCGGTTGGCGACGAGGACGGTTTCGAACATGGACTACCTCACATCCGGAAGACGCCGTAGCCGACCGGGGCCAGTGGCGCGTTGGCCGCCGCGGACAGCGCGAGGCCGAGCACCATCCTGGTGTCCATGGGGTCGATGACCCCGTCGTCCCACAGCCGGGCGGTGGCGTAGTAGGGGTTGCCCTGGTCCTCGTACTGCTGGCGGATCGGCTCCTTGAACGCGGTCTCGTCCTCGGTCGACCACGGTTCGCCCCGCGCCTCCAGTTGGTCGGCCCGTACGGTGGCCAGCACGGCAGCGGCCTGCTCGCCGCCCATCACCGAGATCCTGGCGTTGGGCCACATCCACAGGAACCGGGGCGAGTACGCCCGGCCGCACATCGAGTAGTTGCCGGCGCCGAACGAACCGCCGATGATCACGGTGAACTTGGGCACCCGCGCGCACGCCACCGCGGTGACCATCTTGGCGCCGTGCTTGGCGATCCCGCCCGCCTCGTACTCGCGGCCGACCATGAACCCCGTGATGTTCTGCAGGAACACCAACGGAATGGACCGCCGATCGCACAGTTCGATGAAATGCGCGCCCTTCATGGCCGACTCGCTGAACAGCACACCGTTGTTGGCCACGATGCCCACCGGGTGGCCGTGGATGCTGGCGAAACCGGTGACGAGTGTCGCGCCGTACTCCTTCTTGAACTCGGCGAACCGGCTGCCGTCCACGATCCGCGCGATGACCTCGCGGACGTCGTAGGGCATGCGGGAGTCGGTCGGCACGACGCCGTACAACTCCTCGGGATCCACGACGGGCTCGTCGACCGGCCCGACCTGCCACGGCGGATCGGCGCGCGGGCCGACCGTGGAGATGATGGACCGCACGATCCGCAGCGCGTGCGCATCGTCGTCGGCCAGGTGGTCCGTCACGCCGGACACCCGCGAGTGCAGGTCCCCGCCACCGAGATCCTAGGCGGTGACCACCTCGCCGGTCGCCGCCTTCACCAGCGGCGGGCCACCGAGGAAGATGGTGCCCTGGCCGCGCACGATGACGGCCTCGTCGCTCATCGCGGGCACGTACGCGCCGCCCGCCGTGCACGAACCGAGCACCGCGGCGACCTGCGGGATGCCCTGGCCGGACATGGTGGCCTGGTTGTAGAAGATCCGGCCGAAGTGCTCGCGGTCCGGGAACACCTCGTCCTGCCTGGGCAGGAACGCGCCACCGGAGTCGACCAGGTAGACGCAGGGCAGCCGGTTGTGCAGCGCGACCTCCTGGGCGCGCAGGTGTTTCTTGACCGTCATCGGGTAGTACGTGCCGCCCTTGACGGTGGCGTCGTTGGCGACGACGACGCATTCGCGACCGGAGATCCGGCCGACGCCGGTGATGATGCCGGCCGACGGTGCCTCGTCGCCGTACATCCCGGTGGCCGCCAGCGCGGACAATTCGAGGAACGGCGAGCCGGGGTCGAGCAGGGCGTCCACCCTGTCCCTCGGCAGCAGTTTGCCTCGTTCGACGTGGCGCTGTCTCGCCCGTTCGGGGCCACCTCGGCCGGCTTCGGCGAGTCGGGCACGCAGTTCGTCAGCCAACGCGGTATGCGTCTTGACGTTGCGGCGGTGGGTTTCCGCGGTTGGATCGGCAGCAGTGCGCAGGACGGGCGCGTCCATCTTCCCCTCGCCTCACCGAATGGCAGTGCGTTAGTGGCCGTTAACATGGCCCCGTCGCCATGTTAGCGGCCACTAACCTCACCGTCCAGTCGAGTCGGTGAACGAGCAGAATCAGCAGGTCAGCCGGTGATCGAGTCCAGCACCGGCTCGTAGCCGCCGGAGTAGCCGGCCGCCAACGGGTGGTAGGAGTCGGTGACGTGGGTGACGTCCACGCTGTGCAGCCACGTCGTGCCGGACGAGCAGATCTCGTGGGTGCTGAACGCGGAGCGCACGTCACCGAAGCGGAAACCGAACTTGGCCGCCTCGGCCGAGATCGTGGTGTCGAGTTGGTCGGCGCCGCCGTTGATGGCGGTCCGCTTGGTGTTGGACAGGCCGACGACGCACGAGCCGGGCACCTGGTAGAAGCGCGGGTAGCCCATCACGATCACCGAGGCGTTCGGCGCGTGCGACCTGATCGCCGAGTACACGCTGTCCAGCCTGCCGGGCAATGTCGTCTCGACGAAGCTCTCCGCGCTGTTCACCTCGCTGGTGCAGCCCGAGTCACTGTCCAGGATGCAGTCCTCGAGCACCGTCGTGAAGCCGGCGTCGTTGCCGCCGATGGTGACCGTGACCAGGTTGGTCGACGCGCTCAGACCACCGAGTTGACCGCTGAGCACGTCGGCGGTCTCAGCGCCGGAGCAGGCCGCCAGGTCGAACGAATTGGCGCCGTGTGCCGCCGCCCAGAGCCCCGGGTAGCCCTCCGGGCTGCGGTCGCAACTCGTGCCGTCGCTGATGTAGTCGTCGGTGCCGACGCCGGACGCATATGAATCGCCGAGGGCGACGTAATTCGTGCCGGTAGCGGCCGTGGCCGGCACCACCACCCCGAGCATCGTGGCGACGGTCACTACCGCCGCGCCAGCCAGAATCCGGACCAGACGCATGGCACCTCCTTGGGCCGCAACATGTCCAACAATCAATACTCTTCGACACCAACGTCTGACCAGATGCGGAAGGAGTACGTCAAGAGTTAACCGATCGCCACGGAATTCCGCCATTCGTGCATGGAGCGGTCGCCGATCCGTTGCCCTACGGCCACTTCCGCCCGGATGGTTAACATGCGCTAACCTCGTGGTGTGCCGAACTCACCTGGCCAGGGCGTGACCAGCGGAAAGCCGAGCCGGCGCGACCAGATCCTGGCCGCGGCAGCCGAGTTGTTCGCGCGGAGCGGATTCCACGGTGTCGGCATCGACGACATCGGCGCCGCCGTCGGTATCTCCGGCCCCGCGCTCTATCGGCACTTCCGCAGCAAGGACGCGATGCTCGGCGAGATGCTGACGTCGATCAGCGAATACCTGCTCACCGGCGGCCAGCGCACCGTCGATGCCAATGCCGACGCAGAACAGGCACTGGCCGAGCTGATCCGGTTCCACGTCGACTTCGCGCTGGACAACCCGGCGCTGATCACCGTGCAGGAACGCAGCCTCGGCAACCTCGGCGAGCCCGACCGCAGACGGGTCCGCGGGATGCAGCGCCGCTACGTCGAGGTGTGGGTCCGCACGATCACCGCGACCGTGCCCGGTGTCGACGAACCCGGCGCCCGGGCGGCGGCACACGCGGTGTTCGGGCTGATCAACTCCACCCCGCACAGCGCCCACCTCGACCGGGACCAGATGGCCGGCCTGCTGTACCGGATGGCGAGGTCGGCACTGGTCAGCCCGGGAAGTCTGGTCGTTTCGGCCGGCCGATCTGCGACGATGGGCGCACGCGGTGCGGACAACGTCGCCGACACAGGGGTCAAAGCGGAGGAATCGGAACGTGAGGTCAGTGCCTGACGGCCCGGCACCCGTGCTCGGGCTGCGCGAGCGCAAGAAGGCGAAGACGCGCGCCGCCATCCGGGAGCACGCGATGCGGCTGTTCCGCGAGCAGGGCTACGCGGAGACGACGGTGGACCAGATCGCGGACGCCGCCGAGGTGTCCCCGAGCACGTTCTTCCGTTACTTCCCCACCAAGGAAGACGTCGTGCTGCACGACGAGTTCAACTCGCTGCTGGTGACCGCGTTCCGAGGTCAGCCGGTGGAACTGACCCCGATCCAGGCGGTCCGGGCCGCGCTGCGGGCGGTGTTCTCCGCCATGCCGGAGGACGCCAAGGAGCGGGACCGGGAGCGGCACCAGTTGATTCGCGAGGTGCCCGAACTGCGGATGGCCGTGCTGGACGAGTACACGAGGTCGCTGCGGCTGCTGGCCCACCTGATCGCGGAGCGGCTGGGCCGGGACGTGAACGAACTGCCGGTCAGGGTGTTCGCAGGCGCGATGGTGGGCGTCGCACTGGCGACTTTGGACATGGAACCGGAGCAGTCCATTCCGGACGTGATCGACGTGCTGGACAAGGGTTTCGCGCTGCTGGAGGCAGGACTGCCGCTCTAGCCCTTGCAGCGAGGCCCGCCCCAACGCGGCTTCGCGTGTCGACCGCCGGGGCGAGCGAGTCGACCACCGAGCGGCCAAGTCGCGAGCCGACCACCCACGTGGGCGAGTCGACCGCTGACGAACGCGTGTCGACCCCCTGGGCGGGCGAGTCGACCACCCCGGCGGGCGAATTGACCATCCGAAACACGTCTCGACCACCGAGCGGCCAACTCGCGTGCCGACCATCCCCGTGGGCGTGTCGACCGTTCGCGAGCGCGTGTCGACCGCTCGGGTGGTCAGCGGCAAGCCCGACAGCGGCAGTGCGGTGGGAATCCTCGGCGGTGCAACAGGACTAGTGCTCGCGGCCAGCTGAGCCGTAGTCGCGCATCATTTCGGTCACCATGGCCACCTCGTCGGCCGGCAGCAGCCTCGGCTCGCCTGCTGACCGGGCCGCGAGCCACACCTGGCACAGCCATTCCAGTTGCAGCGCCCTGTCGTAGGCGGCGGCCAGGTTCCCGCCGACGGTGATCGCGCCGTGGTTGGCCAGCAGGCAGCCGTGGCCATCGCCCAGCGCGGTCGCCGCCGACGTGGCGAGCGCTTCGGTGCCGAACGTGGCGTACTCGGCCACCCGGACCGTGCCGCCGAACATCGCCAGCACGTAGTGAATCGGCGGAATCTCGGTCACCAGCGTCGATACGGCCGTCGCATGTGGCGCGTGGGTGTGCACTATCGCGCCGCGCTGCCCTGTCCGGTACAGCTCGATGTGCAGCGGAACCTCGCTGGTGGGCGGCTGATCACCGGCCACCTGCCGGCCGTCCAGGTCCAGCACGGCGACCGCGTCGGGCACCAGGTCGGCGTACGCGATCCCGGTCGGCGTTACGGCGATCAGGTCGTGCCGGCGTACCGAGATGTTGCCGGAAGTGCCGACCACGAGCCGATCGGCGACCATCCTGCGGCCGTACTCGCAGATCAGTTCGCGCTCGGTGGCGAGCAGCGGTGCACCCATGCGGTTGTGGGTAACCGGTCGACACGGCATCGGTCAAGTGTCGACTCGCCGCCCGGATGACCAACCTGGCACACCGGGCCGACGGTTAGGGAAAGATGGGGCGCGTGGCAGCGGCGGAGGACCCGGAACGGCGGCAACGGATCATCGTCGCGGCCAGCCAAGCGCTGGCCGCAGCCAGTGAGGGGGACGACGGAGATGCGGTCGAGCGGCTGATCGGCTTCGTCCAGGACTCCGCCGACGAGCACACCGACGTGCGCGAACTGGTGCTGCTGCTGTTCTCCGAGTGCAGTCAGATGGTCGCCGAACTCAGCGAGGGCGGCGCCACGCCGGTCCGCATGCAGGTGTTCGACGAGGAGGGCGAAGAGGTCCCGATCGACGAGGCCGATCCGCCCGTCCGCACCGCTGTTCGGACGCTGCTGGCCGAGGTGCACGGTGATCAGGACGCGGCCGCCGAACAGGTGGAGATCGCGCTGTCCAACGCCGCTCCCGAAGAGATGGCCACCGTCGTGATCCAGGCGCTGCGCTGGACCATCCGCCTGGCCACTGCCTGCCAGGAACGCGAGTTGCCGGTGCCGGACTGGATTTCCGACGCGTTGGGCCACGACTGATCCGCTTGACTCCCAAATATCTCATTGCCTAAGATACTCTTCACTAGGGAGTACGGGAGGGTGAGATTCATGGTTGACGAACGAACTCGGGTGCTGGTGGTCGGGGCAGGACTGGCCGGTAGTGCGGCAACGCTGTTCCTGGCCCGCAGGGGAATCGACGTACTGCTGGTGGAACGCCACCAGAGCGCGGCGACCCACCCGAGGATCACTGGTCAGTCGCAGCGCACCGCGGAACTGCTGCTGTCCGCGGGCGTCGAGCCCACGGGCGAGTGCACCCAGGACAAGATCGAGCCGGTCCTGCTGGAGCACGCCGAACGTGCCGGTGCCGGCGTCCGGTTCGCCACCGAGGTGGTCGACCTGATCCAGGACCCGACCGGGGTCACCGTCCGGCTGCTGAACCAGTGGAACTGGCGGCTGACCACCGTCCGCGCCGACTATGTGATCGCGGCCGACGGGCACCGCAGCCCGATCCGCGAGGCGCTGGGCATCCGGCGGCACGGCAGGGGCGCGCTGCGGCACACCGTGGAGGTCAGCTACGTCCGCAAGGACACGCCGGGCCGGCACCTGGTGAGCTTCGAGTACCACCCCGACCGCGGCGAGTCAGTGCTGGACTTCACCACCGAGGTGGTCACCGACCTGATCCGGCTGGCCGATCCCGACCTGGACATCGAGGTCGAGTCGGTGCAGGCGTGGGAGGTCGGTGCGAGCGTGGCCGACCGGTTCGCCGACGGACGCGTGTTCCTGGCCGGTGACGCGGCCAAGGCCATGCCGCCGCACGGCAGTGCCTCCGGTGACGCGGCCATCGGCGATGCCTACGACCTGGCGTGGAAACTGGCCGACGTGGTCAACGGCGTCGCAGGCCGGGCACTGCTGGACACCTACGACACCGAGCGCAGGCCACTGGCCGACCAACTGGTGTCGGCCGCGCTGCACGAGGCCAGGACGACCATGCCCTGGCTGGACCTGACCGGCGAACCCGAGCCGGAAGTCAGCGAGGCCGCCTGGCAGCCGGGCCTGGTCGGTGAGTGGACGCTGGTCACCGAGGACGACGCCTGGCGGCAGGCAGCCGAACGGTTCGGCATCGCGTGCACCGCAGGCGAAGTCACCTCTCTGGTGCGGCCCGACGGTGTGGTGGCCTGGCTGCGTACGGACGAGGCCGCCGACGCGCTGGCCGGCGTGCTGCGTGGCCTCGGTCGTGAACCTGTCCGCCTGGTTGCTTGACTTAACGCACAGTGACCAGCACGATCCGAGGTGTATCGGTCCCACTGAGCGGCAGCGAGGTCGCGATGAGGCATCACCGTCGGGTTGTCGCAGCGTGCGCGGCTTTCGCCGCCCTGGCCGGGGTGTTGGTGGGCGCCACCCAGGCGGACGCGGCGCCGAGTTTCCAGCACTACGTAGCGCTCGGCGACTCGTACGCCTCCGGGCCACTGATCCCCACCCAGTCACTGAACCCGGTCGGCTGTGCGCGGTCGAACCACAACTACGCGGGCGATCTGGCGCGGTCGCTGGGCATCCCGACGCTGGTCGACGTGTCGTGCGGCGGCGCGGCGACGAGTGACATGACGGCCGGCCAGGCGGTGGCGTTCGGCAGCAACCCGCCGCAGTTCAACGCGCTCACCGCGAACACCGACCTGGTCACGGTCACCATCGGCGGCAACGACCTCGGGTTCACGTCGATCCTGGAGACGTGCGCGCTGGAGAGCCTGACCAGCCCGTTCGGCAACCCGTGCCAGCGGCACTACACGGCGGGCGGCACCGACCAGTTGGCCGCGAAGATCAACGCGACGGCGCCGAAGGTGGTCGCCGTGCTGGCCGGCATCCGACAGCGCGCGCCGCACGCGAGGGTCGTGGTGGTCGGCTACCTGCGGATCCTGCCGCCCTCCGGTGGCTGCTGGCCGATCGTGCCGCTGTCCAGGGGCGATGTGCCCTACCTGGACGGCGTCGAGCACAAGTTGAACGCGATGCTCGCCACGGCGGCGGCAGCGGCAGGCGACATGTTCGTGAACCCGGGCGTGACCACCGGGCATGACGTGTGCCAGCCGGAGAGCCGGAAGTGGGTGGAGGGCATCGTGCCGACGGCACCCGCGTTCCCGGTGCACCCGAATGCGAAGGGCATGACCGAGGTGGCGAGCCTGCTGCGGGCCGCGTTGGGGTAGGGCGAGATGCCCGACTCCACGATGATCGCCTGGGGGTCGAACGATCATCGCTTCTGGTCCCTGCCAAGGTATCCACAGCGTTACCGCGCCAGGAGCCGGGCACCCCGTGCCTCTAACGACACCACTCGAACCTGTGAGCCGGCTGGCAGTAGCTTGGGAGTTCGATGACCGTCCGGCGCACCGCGCCGACGACTCGACTTTCGTAGCTTGGCGTAAGCGGCCGAACACCGCAGACTGATCAGCAACGAGCAGTACAGCCTGACCGCCGACCAGGACAGTGTGCGAGGTGTGGGCGATCATGATCCACGACGCGGGTACCCGCGCGAGGCCGTCCACAGCGAATCCGTATCAACTGCCGCCCGCGCCGCTGACCCAGGACCGCAACGGCTACTGGTTCCCGATGCTGCTGTTCGGCCTGTTGATCCTCGCGGCGCCCTTGGTGTACCAAACGTCCGGTCCGTCCGATGTCGACTCGGTGTGGAATCCGGCCGTCGGCTCGTCACCGCAGATCTCCGGTCTCGCGTTCGCGCCGCTGCAACAGTTCGGCACGTGCGACGCCGCGCTCGGCGACCCGATGTCGGTGGCGCTGTACTGGTTCTGCGTCGTGATGTTCGGCCCGCTGATCAGCCTGCTCTGGTACCACCTGCGGGCCCGGCGCAGCGGTTCGGCACCGCAGACCGGCTGGCACATGCTGTACGCGTCCACCAGCCTCGCCCTGTACGTCGTGCTGTTCCCGGTGATCGAGTTCGTGATGCTGCGCATGCCGGAGAACAGCAGCGGCACGTTGAGCCGAGGTTCGGTATTACTGCTCGACCTGCTCACCGTGGCCGGGTTCGTGGCCGGCCTGGCGATCGCCGCGGTGGCCGCCGTGCCACGACGGTTCGGCAGACGCCTGTCCAGCAGACGCTGGACGGTCAGCGGGCTTGGCATGCTGTTGGCCATCGCGAGCGCGGCCACCATGGAGTTCCTCACCTACCTGCAACCCAGGAACAGCTACGCGGCGCTGCTGATCATCGCGGTCGGCCTGCTGGCGCTGTCCCTGGTGGAGCGCGGGCGGGTGTGTGTCGTGATCGCCGTGCTGTTCACCGTGGCGGCACTGGTGGTCAACCTGGTCGGCGCCGGTTCGGTGGCCGACTGGTTCGGGGTGTCCGACGAGAAGTGGTCGTCGATGACCACGGCGTTCGCCAATCTGGCGCTACCGGCGGCGATCCTGCTGGTCGGAGCACTCATCGGGGTGGCGGGCATGGTGATCACCCGGCGCAGGCCGGTGCGCGTGTGACGATGATGTGATGCTCACCGTGCAGGGGGTCGTGGACCGGGTCGGTCCCACGCTGTTGCATGCCGTCCTCGCGGTCGACCAGCCGTGCCCGGTCAGCGATGTGGTGATCGCCGAGCCGGGCAGGCGAACCCAGTTGGCCGCCGGTGACCTGGTGCTCGGTGTCGCTGTGGGAACCGGCAGGGATGCTGTCGAACTCGTCCGGCACGCCGGTGAGCGCGGTGCCGCCGCTGTGTTGCTGAAGCCACCGGTGGCCGGCCAGTCCGCGGTGCTGGCCGCGGGCAAGGCGACCAGGACGTCGGTGATCGAGGTGCGGTCGGGCACCGGTTGGGCACAACTGGTCTGGCTGCTGCGCACGGTGCTGGACGCCGACGCGGACGCCGCCGAGACCGGCAGGGACGACGACGAACCCGGTGGGCTCGGTGACCTGTTCCGGCTGGCCGACGCCGTCGCGTCCGTCGTGGACGCGCCCGTCACCATCGAGGACGCCAACTCCAGGGTGCTGGCCTACTCGGCCCGGCAGGACCGCACCGACCCGGCACGGGTGTCCACGATCATGGGCAGGCGGGTGCCGGACGACGTGCTCGCGCGGTTCCGGTCCCGTGGCGTGTTCCGGGAACTGTCCAGGGGCGGCAACACGATCTACGTCGCCGCCCAGCGGGACGGCACACTGCCCAGGCTGATCGTGCCGATCCGGATGGGCGGCGAACTGCTCGGCTCGATGTGGGCGGTGGTGCCGGGCAAGGTGCCGGACGCGCGGGCCGCCGCGTTCGCCGACGCCGGTCCGGTGGTGGCGCTGCACCTGCTGCGCAGGCGGGCCAGGGTGGACGCGGAGCGGCGGCATTCCGCGGAACGGGTGCGGGCGCTGCTGGAGGGTCACGGCAGCGTGCGGGTGGCCGCAGCCGAACTGGACCTCGCCGAGACACCGCACCGGGTGGTGGCCATCGACGCTGCCGGCCGCGAGTCCGAGGACGACCTGCGTACCGAGGGCCTGCGACTGGCCCTGTGGCAGCGGATCACCACCGGCATCGGCAAACGGCCCGCGGTCGCCGACCTGCACGGCCTGCTGTACGCGGTGGTGCCGGATGGTCCCGGCGAGGGTGGCTGGGACGCCCTGCGGGCCGCTCTGTCCGGCCCGGCCGGCGAACGGGCACTCGCCGCTGCCGGTGCGCCGGCGGCGCTGACCGATCTGCCCAGGTCGAAGGCACAGGCCCAGGAGACGCTCGGCCTGCTGCGGGCCGGTCTGGTACCCGGCGTGGTGGCCGACTACCAGGAGACGTGGGCGGTGTTGGCCCTGCACCGGCTGGCCACGGCGGCGGCCAGCACGGGGGTCACCGAGGTCGGGCCGCTACCGGTGCTGCGGCAGCACGACGACGCGAACGGCACGGAATACCTGCACACGCTCTACGAATGGCTGCGGCACCCCGGCGACCCGAGGGCAGCCGGCAAGGCGCTGCGGATCCACCCCAACACCCTGCGGTACCGGATGCGCCGGGTCGCCGAACTGGCCGGCGTCGACCTGACCGATCCGGACGTCCGGTTGGCCCTGCTCGCGCAACTGGTAGCGGTGCGCTGGGGTTAACTCCAACGGCCCAGTGTTGTGCCCGCAGCACAGTCGCCGTGCACATGGCTGGTGCCGAGCGGATGATGACAGGAGAGCCATGCTGCCGCACCGTGTTGTGCGAGGCCACCAACCGGAGCACTGCGGAAGGACAAACCGGTGAAGATCGCCGTTCCTCAGGAGATCAAGAACAACGAGTACCGGGTCGCACTGACTCCGGCGGGTGCCCACGAGCTGACCAGCCGGGGGCACGAGGTCTACGTGGAGGCCGAGGCCGGCCTCGGTTCCGCCATCCCGGACGAGGAGTACCTGGCCGCGGGCGCCAAGGTCCTCGCGTCGGCCGACGACGTGTGGGCCGAGGGTGAACTCGTGCTCAAGGTCAAGGAGCCGATCGCCGCCGAGTACCCGCGACTGCGTTCCGACCTGGTCCTGTTCACGTACCTGCACCTGGCCGCCGACCGGCCGCTGACCTCCGCGCTGCTGGAGTCCGGCACCACCGGCATCGCCTACGAGACCGTGCAGACGGCCAACGGCGCACTGCCGCTGCTCGCCCCGATGTCCGAGGTGGCCGGCCGGCTCGCCGCGCAGGTCGGCGCGTATTCGCTGATGAAGCCGTCCGGCGGCCGTGGCGTGCTGCCCGGCGGCGTGCCAGGTGTGCACCCGGCGCGGGTGGTGGTGATCGGCGGCGGTGTCGCCGGTGTGAACGCGGCCACCGTGGCGCTGGGCATGGGTGCCGACGTCGAGGTGCTGGACACCAACGTCGACCGGCTGCGCCAGATCGACAACCAGTTCCAGGGCCGCGTGCGCACCGTGACGTCCAACCGGTACGCCATCGACCTGGCCGTCCGCGAGGCCGACCTGGTGATCGGCGCCGTGCTGGTGCCGGGCGCGAAGGCGCCGAAGCTGGTGGACAACGCGCTGGTCGCGGCCATGAAGCCGGGTTCTGTGCTGGTGGACATCGCCATCGACCAGGGCGGCTGCTTCGCCGACTCGCGCCCGACCACGCACGACGACCCGACCTACCTGGTGCACGACTCGGTGTTCTACTGCGTGGCCAACATGCCGGGTGCCGTGCCGCGCACGTCGACCTACGCGCTGACCAACGTGACGCTGCCCTACGCCGCCGCCATCGCCGACCGTGGTTGGCAGGCCGCGCTGAGCGCAGATCGGGCCCTCGGTCTCGGCCTCAACACCCACGCCGGTCAACTCGTCAACGAGCCGGTCGCACAGGCGCACGGAATGGCGTACACACCAGCGGAGACAGTACTTACGTACTGACAATTAAACAGTTAATCCACGGATTCGGCCTGCGTGAAGAATTGTTCGTTGACCGATTCGGACACAACCGAATAGCGTCCCGACCACGTTGCTTTACAAAGTCGGGAGATGGTTGTGAAGAAGGCATTGCGCATCTTGGCCGCGATCGCGGCTCCGGTGCCGATACTGGCCGGCGTCGTGCTGGCCAACTCGGCCAACGCGGCAGGCACGAACGCGGTACCACTTGTCACCATTCCGCACAACGTTAATCCGGCGGTCACGGGCAGTACGAAGATCGGCGACATGGCGGCGAACGACACGATGTCGTTCGCCGTCTCGCTGAAACTGCACAACGAGGCCGGTCTGCACCAGTTCCTCAACCAGGTCAGCGACCGCACTTCGTCGCTGTACCACCACTACCTCACGCCGGCCCAGTTCACGGCGAAGTACGGGCCGAGCACGCAGGACGTGGCCACGGTCACCAACTTCCTGAAGTCCCAGGGTTTGCACGTCAAGGACGTGTCGGCGAACCGCCAGGTGGTCGACGCGACCGGCTCGGTGAGCACGGTGGACAAGGCGTTCGCCACGCACATCGGCACCTACAAGCAGGGCTCACGGCAGTTCTACGCCAACGCGACGGCACCTGCTCTGCCGTCCGATGTGGCCGGTGTCGTGCAGGGCATCGCGGGCCTGGACAACCACGCCCTCCGGCACAGCACCGCGATTCCGAACGCACACCCGAAGGCGGTGGACGGTTTCACGCCGCCCCAGTTGCGCACGGCGTACGACACGTCGTCGCTGGGCACCGGTAGCGGCCAGACGGTGGCACTGTGGGAGTTCGACGGCTACCAGGGCAGCAACATCGCCACCTACGACAGCCAGTTCGGCATCGGCGCGTCCGCTCCGGAAACAGTCTCGGTCGACGGTGCGAACTTCGACAGCAGCCCGGGTGACGGCCAGGGCGAGGTCGAGTTGGACATCGAACTGGTGCAGGCCATGGCACCTGCGGCGAGCACCCTCGTCTACGAGGCACCCAACTCCGACCAGGGCCAGATCGACATGGCCAACCAGATCGCGTCCGAGGACCGCGTTTCGGTGACGTCGATCTCGTGGGGTGAATGCGAGGCGGACAGCTCCTCGGCGACGCTGAGCGCCACCGATGACGCGCTGGCACAGGGTTCCGCCGAGGGCATCAGCTGGTACGCGGCATCGGGTGACAGCGGTTCTGCCGACTGCAGCGACGGCAGCACCGGTGTGGACTCGCCGGCGTCCGACCCGAACGTGAGCGGCGCGGGCGGCACCACGCTGACCACGGGTGCGAACGGCAGCTACGGCTCCGAGCGCGCATGGGACGGTTCCGGTGGCGGCCACTCGAACACGTTCGCGACGCCCAGCTACCAGAACGACCCGAGTGGTGCGCGTGCCGTGCCGGACGTGTCGTTGGACGCTGACCCCAACACCGGTTACGCGATCTTCTCCGCGGGCCAGTGGGAGGTATTCGGTGGCACCAGTTGTGCCGCGCCGATGTGGGCCGGTTTCACGGCGCTCTACGACGGCGAATCGGGGTCCAATCTGGGCAACGGCAACTCGGCGTTCTACTCGATCGCGGCGGGCCCGAACTACGGTTCGGCATTCCACGACATCACGTCCGGCAGCAACGGCGGGTTCGACGCCGGCACCGGATATGACGCCGTGACCGGCCTCGGTTCGTACGACGGCGCCGGGCTCGCAGCGGCGCTCGGCTGATCACCATTCGCCGACACAACGGCCGTTCTACCGACAACCGGCAATTGAACTGATCACATCCGGACGTTGGGCCGAACGGCCCGACCGGGCAACCCAGGAACTCCTCCCGGCTCGTATCCCCGACGAGCCGGGAGGGTTCCCGCTCTGGACACCGTAACGAGCTGTCGATCAGCTGGCGAGTGCGATAATCCTGGACACCAGGTCGGCGGGGGTCGGTTGACCCGCCATCTCGGCCGCGACGCCCTCGGCGGCGACCCGCATCGGACCGTCGGCCAGCAGTTCGGTGATCCGCTCGGCGTCCAACTCCTCGGGCCGGACCACGGCGCCGGTGCCCGACTTGGCCACCGCGGCCGCGTTCATGAACTGGTCGGCAGCCTGAGGCAGCACCAGTTGCGGCAGACCGGCGTTCAGCGCGGTCAGTGTCGTGCCGGCGCCACCGTGATGGATCGCGGCGGTGCTCGCCGCCAGCAGCGCACCCAACGGCACCCAGTCGACCAGTCGAACGTTCTCCGGCAGCGGGCCGAAGTCGTCCGGCTCGGCCCCGCCGAGGGTGACCACGAAGTCTGCGGGCACCGAACCGGCCGCAGCGACGAACGGCCGCAGCGTGCCGACACCCGCCATCAGCGGCAGCACCGAGCCGAGCGTCACCGTGACCAGCGGGCGCTCGCGTGGTTCGAACACCCACGGCGGCAGGACGGCGCCGCCGTTGTACGGGACGTACCGCATGGACCAGCCGGTGGAGTCGGCGGCGCGCAGGCTCGTCGGGCTCACGTCCAGGATCGCGGCCGGATCCGCTGGTGTGACACCGAAACGGTCGTACTCGGCGGCCAACTGTTCCGCCACGGATTCCCACAGGACGCTCGGCTGCGCGATGCCGATGGTGTGCGCGACGGACGGGACCCCGGCCACCTGGGCGGCGAGTTGGCCCGCGCCCTGCATCGGCGTGTAGATCACGAGATCCGGTCGCCACCGACGCGCGAGATCGACGGTGTGGTCGGTGAACTGCCGGCTGACGTGCGCGAACAGTCGGGCGACGAAGCCCAGCTCGTCGGTGGTCCGCTCACCGGAGCCGCCAATGGCATCGGGTGGACCGTGCTCGGCGAAGAAGTCCCGGAACACCTTGCCGAAGTCCACCCCCGGTGCGGCATCCACCACCTGTAGCCCTGCGTGACTGGCCAGTTCGTGGTGACCGCCCGTCGCCAGGATGACGTCGTGCCCGGCCGCGCGCAGCGCCCACGCCGTCGACACCGCCGGGAAAATGTGGCCAACCCCGGGCGATGTGGTGATCAGCAACCGCATGACACAAACCCCCTCAAATCGACTTAGCTTTAATACTAAGAGTTCTGTCAACCGAGAGTCTTCCAAGGCATGTCTAAATGAGAGAACGAGCAGCTGGGGGCGACCCGCTCAACCAGCCTGGGGGTCGCTGGGAGCGGGTCGCCGCTACCAGCTTAGGCGCACCAAAGCACGGGCGCTCCATCGCATCTGGCCACCGATGCGGCTTTGTGTTCCGAGAATTCACCCGGCCGCCACCAGGTCGGCCCGTTCGGGTGAAAAACCGCGCACCCTGTGCAGTGACACCGGTCTGTGACCGATACAGCCAGGGTGGCAGACCCGGACACCGAGCCCGGCCGAGGGGTCCCGCACGGTCCACTCCAGGTGGCAACACCTGAGTCCCACTGGTGGGTGGAATGTGCCGACCCGTTCGGTCGATGCCGTGCGATGAATGTCGTGTTGCAGCAAGGACGAATCGTGGTGGTGGCGCCGCCCGGCCAGGCCGCGGTGCTCTCCGCCAAACAGACGCGACAACTCGGCACCGCACTGGCCAAGGCCGCCCTCGCCAAGACCGTCGGCCCGGACTAGCGAGGCCCCGGTGCCGGCCAGGAAGACCACGGACGAGTCAATGCGCGCGGAGGTGCTGCGCCAACTCGCGATGCTGGACGACCTGGCCCAGCACGGCGAACCGGACTCGCTGGTACCAACGGCCCGTACCGAACTGCACCGGCTCACCGACGGCCTTCGCCTGCTGCTCACCGTGCACGAGCCGGGCGACGACGGCCGCTGCCGTGCCTGCCCCGCCCGGCTGCGCCGCCGCCGCTGGCCGTGTCACGTCTGGACGATGGCCTACCAACACCTGATCGGCGAGGCCCCGCCGCGCCGCCACTCGCTGCGCCGCTGGAGTCGCTGAGAGCTTCTAACACAACGGCGTCGCGAGCTGGACAGTTGTTGTGTCAGGAGCTCTCCAAGTCGACTGATCTTCCGGTCCCGCCCACACCGCGAGCACACGTAGGGCAGGATGACCCGCACCACTCCAGCACCAGGCACAACCGGGAGGACAGGTGCACGACGGCAGCGGCCGGATCACGGTGCAGAGCCTGACGAAGCAGTTCGGCCCGGTGACCGCCGTGCAGAATCTCAGCTTCACCGTGGAACCCGGCTCGGTCACCGGCTTCCTCGGTCCGAACGGCGCCGGCAAGACCACCACGCTGCGCATGGTGCTCGGTCTGGTGACCGCGACCGGCGGCACGGCGACGATCAACGGCGTGCCCTTCGGCCAACTCGGCCAGCCCGCCAGAGTGGTCGGCGCGGTGCTGGAGGCGCAGGGCTTCCACCCGAAGCGGACCGCACGTGACCACCTGCGCGTCTACGCGGCGGCGATCGGCGTGCCGGACCAGCGGGCGGACCAGGTGCTGCAACTCGTCGGCCTCGGTGCTGCCGCCGCCCGCAAGGCAGGCGGCTTCTCGCTGGGCATGAAGCAGCGGCTGGCACTGGCCACCGCGCTGCTCGGCGACCCACAGATCCTGGTGCTGGACGAGCCGGCCAACGGGCTGGACCCGGAGGGCATCGCGTGGCTGCGGTCGTTCCTGCAGGCCTACGCCCGCGCCGGCCGGACCGTGCTGATCTCCAGTCACCTGCTGGCCGAGGTCGAGCAGACCGTGGACCAGGTGATCATCATCAGCAGGGGCCAGACCATGTACAACGGCCCGCTGGACCACCTGCGCCAGTCGCAGCAGGCCAGGGTGCTGGTGGCACCGTCGGACCCGGCCGCGCTCACGAAGGCGTTGCACGACGAGGAGATCTACAACATCGAGCCGCAGCCGGACGGCAGGCTCGCGGTCGGCGGTGTGCAGTCCAAGCGGGTGGCCGACATCGCGCTGAAGGCAGGCGTGTCGGTGTACGGCATCGAGGAGGAGCGGGTGAACCTCGAACAGCTGTACTTCAGCCTGACCAACGGCCAGTTCGGCGGCGCCCCGATCGGCCAGTTCGGCGCACCGCAGGTGGCGCAGATACCGCAGCAGTTCCAGCAGCCTTATCAGCAGTACCAGCCGCCGCAGCAGCAGTATCCGCAGCAGCAGCAGTACCAACAGCCGTACCAGCCTCCGCAGCAGTACCAGCAGCCGTCGCAGCCGTACCAGCCCTACCAGCCGCCACCGCCCTACCAGCCTCCGCAGCAGCACCAGCCCTACCAGCCGGGGCAGTACCAGCAGCCGTCGCCCTACGCGCCGCCGCAGGTGCAGGACGCACCGCCGCCGGTGGAGATCCAGCAGGAGAGCAAGGCGCAGGACCAGGGTGAGCACGGGGGCGAGCACTGATGGGCAGGCTGATCACCGCCGAGTTCCGCAAGATCCTCACCGTCAAGCTCTGGTGGGCGCTGCTGATCCCGGCCGTCGTGGTGGCGTTCGGCTGGTCGGCGGTCGCGGCCACCGCGGTCACCGCGCTCGCGCAGGGCGTGCGTGACGACCCGACTTTCCAGCAGGCGGGCCTGACGTTCCAGAACGTGCCGTGGAGCGTGTTCGCGCTCAGCAGGGGCATCAACATCACCACGTTGTTCCCGATGCTGTTCGGCGCGCTCGGGCTGTCCACCGAACTGCACCGCAGGACCATCACGACGAGCTTCCTGACCGCCCCGAGCCGTTCGGCGCTGCTCGGCGCGAAGGCCGTGGCCTACGTGACGTGGGGCGCGATCTACGGCGTCGTCATCTCCGGGTTGGCCATCCTCGGCACCCTGGCCGGTTCCGGCGGCAACTACCTGCCCGACGCGAGCGGCTTTCTGCTGATCGGTCTGGCTGGTGTGCTGTCCAGCGTTCTGTGGACCCTGCTCGGTCTGGGTGTCGGCGCACTGCTCGGGTCGACGACGGGGTCGGTGGTGCTGCTGCTGATCTACGCCGTGATCGCTGAGCCGATCATCGACCTCGCTGTGCACAACCACGTCGCGGGCGTCCTGCCCAACGGCGCCGCGGACGGCCTGACCGGCGCGACGGCCTCGAACATCGTGGTGGACCACCTGAACTCGCCGGTGCTCGCGCAGATCCCGCCGGACGTCTGGAATGCGTTCCTGCAGGTGATCCGAATCGGCGCCGGGGCGATCGGCTCGTTCGACTGGTGGGCCAGCGGGTTGATCTTCCTCGGCTGGACGGCAGCGCTGTTCCTGGCCGGCATGCTGGTCAACCAGAACCGCGACATCACGTGAGCTGAGTCCTGCCGCACGGGTTTCGTGAGTCGCCCACCCAGGCGGACGACTCGCCCACCCACGAGGGCGACTCGACCGCTCAGGACGGCAAGTCGAGCACCGGGCGGCGAGTCGCCCACCCAGGCGGGCGAGTCGCCCACCCGGCAGACGACTCGACCCGCACGACGGGCCGGGCTGACGCCCCAGGGCGGCGTGTCGACCGCCCAAGTCGGCGAGTCGACCGCTCAGGACGGCATCTCGCCCGCGCAGGCGGGCGAGTTGCGCACCCAGACAGGCGAGTCGCGCACCCGCGGCAGCATCCCGACATCCCCACACAGCGAGTCGCCCCACCCAGACGGCGAGT